>JAAEOR010000351.1 GCA_024222895.1 Hyphomicrobiales bacterium
CCTCGCCGTGACCGCTCTCGGGTCCGACCTCTTCCAACGGGTCGAGATGGGTCTCCTGGTCGGCTCAACGGTGACCGCGGTATGGACGGGCGTATTCGTGGTAGCGGGACTACGCACCCGACGTCGCACATATGAGATCGAACTCGCTGAGGTGGCTGCGGACCTGCCACTCCAGCCCTAGCGAGGGGAGACGGCGGTCGGAGCGGTCGCTTCAGCGACAGCGAGTCGACCCCGGCTTCCTCTTGAGCCACGGCGCGATCGCGCCGTGCTCGCGATCGCCAGCAGCGTCGCACCCATCAGCGTTGCGACGAACGGCATCAGGATCTGGTTGTAGCGCCAGGTCACGACGATGTTGATGTACGCGGAGTTGTAGAGGACGGTTGCCCAGATCGCGACCGTGCAGACACTCCAGAGGCGCCACTGGGCAGGCCGTAGCGCCACCAGGGTCACGGCCAGCACCGCGCAGCCGAGCAACACCCACGAGTACGAGTTCCACCAGTCGGCGAGATTGGTGCTGATGTACTCCGTCGACACCTGCGGGGGTCTCTCCGTGTCCCACCCGTATCGCTCGAGGACAGCGGGGCGCCAGTGCTCGGGCCGCGCGCCGTTCGCCCACAGAACGAGTCGATTCGGGAAGAACAGCGAGTCGTAGACGAAGAACCAGTAGAGGAACTGCGGTAGGAATCCGAGGATGGCGACGGCACCGGTCTTGAAGGTCCGAAGCGCTCCGCCCGGGACGGTCGCGAGCGCCACGAAGGCGATGAGAACCAACACGGCGTTGTACTCGCGGACCATGACTCCGAACGCGCATCCGAGCCCGACGATCCAGATGTTCCAGGTCGCCTTTCGTTGGGAACCTGTACGTGCCACGAGCAGGACGAGGCACGCAGCCAGACCGAGGGAGATCGTCTCGGGAGCGAAGACGAGCCCCAGGATGCGGCGGGGGACCAACTCTGCGCTACGTGCGGTCACGAACGCCGGGGCGGACCACACGTAGGCCGCGAGCACCAGGACCGTCGTGGTGGCACCCACGAAGGTGGCCCCCACGCGCCGACCCATGCCGACCGAGATGGAGATCGCACGGGCGGTGAGGGCGATGATCACAGGCATCACGATCCCGATGAACGGCGGCAGGAGCACGCGGTTGACGAGGTTGGCGTGCTCGACCGTGGCGTCGTCGACCGCGTCGACCGCCAGGCTGAACGGCGCCAACAGCGTCGGTAGACCCAGGAGGTAGGGGGTCTCGAGGTACTCGCCGCGCACGAGAGCGTTGGCGGTCCGTAGGTACATCCGTTGGTCGCCCTCCGCCCAGACGAGCTGATCGATCCCTACGTCCACGCGGTCGACCCAGAACAGGATCACGAGCGGGGCCCAGCACGCAGCTGCGATACCGATCTCCCGCAGTGCCCCGGGTGAGGGGCGGGCCAGCGCGGTGGTGAGGACCACGAACGACAGCACGTACACGCAGCCGAGCGCGGTCGGGTCGAGGGGGACCACGTCGGCGAGCACGACGAGCGAGACCAGCCCGCTGACGCCCGCGGTCGCGCCGGTAGCCAGGAGGTAGGGCAGTGGGCCTGCGCCAGGCCGTCTGAGGATCGCCCACGACAAGGCCGCGAGAAGCGCACTGAGAGCGGCCGCGGCAACGAAGACGGAAGCGGCTGTCGCGGCCGATCCCCCTGGCGCGATCGCCCATACGACCGTCCAGAGTGTGGCACCCGCCAGGACTACGAGTGCCGGGAGGACGGCATCGTCGGTCCGTATCATGGTTCCCACCTGAGCCTGCGATGAAGGATCGGCGCGAGCGCGATAGCGGTCAGCAGGACGATCGCGATGATCGTGATGGCGAGCCCCGCCGACCGTCCGACAGGGTCATAGCGAAGGCTCACCTGATGCGAACCCGCCGGCACCGCCACGGCGACCACGCCATGATCTGCCGGCAGCAGTTCAACCGATGCCCCATCGACAGACGCCGTCCATCCAGTCTGAATGGCGTCGGCGACGACGAGGAACCCTGAACCTTCGGCGTCGACGTCGATGTCGATCCGCTCTGGATCATCGCGTCGCACGCTGACCTCTGCGGCGCCCTCGGCGGGTCCGGAGTCCGCTTCGAGCACGACCGAGTTCGAGTCGACGCCTGTTGCGAGCGCCGCGAGACGAGCCTGCGCGTCGGGCTCCAGCAGCACCTCCGAGGCCCACCGGAACCTGGGGAGCGCCGTCTGCCGTTCCCACACTGCAGAGCCGTCGACAAACACGAGTCGGAGTCCGTCATCGTCGGGAGTGATCAGCCCGATGGCCGGTCCGCCGGTCGGGGCGGCGACGAGCCGAGGTGGCCCGGCTGACCCCTCGGCGGAGACGGAGATGGTCATGGTCCCGGACGTCGGGAGGCCCTCACCCGGGACGGCGATCGTCACCGGGCCCTCGTTCGGCTCGCCGAAGAAGCGTCTCGATGCTGTGACTACCGTGCCGTCTTTAGCGGCTATCTCGACGCCCAGCGTCGTCCCGTCGCTCGGCGGCTGGAGCGGCTCCGCCAGGACGACCTCGACGCCGCGGATCGGTTGCGCCGGGACCTCGACGGTCAAGGTCCCGTCGAGCAGCACCGTCCCATCGCTCGTGCTCGGCGCGAGGTGCGTTCCCCAGATCGGCGCCGCGGCATCGGTGACGACATACCGCACCGCCATTCGATCGAGCAGCGGTGAGCGGGCGATGTCCTCGGCATGGCTCAGGGTCGACCAGGTCGGGCTGTGGAATGCGCTGGGGTCGGCGGTGCGCAGCATCTCTCCCCAGGTCGTCTGGTGGTGTACATGCCCAGTCGCAGACCGTAGGCCGAAGAAGGTTGGGGTCCCCGACATCATCCCGCCGCTGACCGTGGCGAGTCGCTCGCCGTCGATGTGTTCCAGCAGGAACTCATGCGTCGCACTCTCGGCGTAGAAGTCCGACTCTTCGCTCGTAGGGAATCGGGGCACCACGACGACGAGTGCCTCGAGGGCGAACAGGCAGGGGAGCACGACGACGAGGAGCCGCCATCGTCGGGATCGGAGCGGAGCGAGGAGCAGGCCGACCACGACGATCGTTCCGAGAACGACGAAGGCAGGAAGGACTGCCCGTTGCGTGACGTAACGAGACTCACCCGAGAGATCCGCGAGTTCCACGGCGTTCCCGAGCGCCACGATGATCACTCCGGCCATCGCAGCTGCCACCACCCCTCCGATGCTCCAGGCCCACCATGTGCGAGGGAGTCGTCGCTCCGCGGCCGCCTGCGCCCCCAGCGCCGCCACAACAGCCGCTGTGAAGCCGATCAGTGAACGGAGGCGCCCGACGAAGTTCGTGTCGAATACCGGGAGTCGTTGAGCGGCCTCGAGCAATGGGCCACCGAAGTAGGTGAGTACGACGAGCAGGGCGAGCGCGGCGACGAAGAAGGCTCGGACTCCGCGGGGGCAGTGTTCCGGCGGACGGAGAACGACGCCGACGAGCACGAGGGAGACGGTCACAGCGCCGAGGAAGCTGAATCCTTCTATCGCGTTGGTCGGGCCGAAGTAGTTCCTGTCGGTGTAGTTGCCGAGGACATCCGGTACGACGGCCGTCGCCAGGTGGGCGAGGTCGAGCACGTTCTCCGGTGATTGTTGGCGCCAATCGAGAGCCAGAGTCGACAGGTGACTCGCTAGTGGCATGACGATCACCGCGACCAGTGCGACACCCAAGAGTCCGCCGACCGCGACGATCGCTCCCCTCCGAATGGTCTGGATCGAGAGTTCCTCCGCTGCGAGCCTCACGATCACGTACGCCGCGAGGAGGGCCATCGCCCATGCGGCGACTGCGGGGAATCCGCCGACCAGAAGGCCACCGACTGCGAGTGCCACCGGGATCGCGCTGCGTAGCGTCCTCAGCTGAATACACCGTTCGGTGGCCCAGAAGACCGCGGGAACCAGGGCGGCGACCTGAGGGTGCTGCCAGTTCGTCCATGAGATGGCGAAGCCACTGGTCATGTAGATGGCGCCACCCAGCAGTCCGAGAGCTCTGCCGGTTCCGAGGCGTCGGAGGAACAGGAAGGTGAACCCGGCGGCCACGACCATCTCGAGAACCTTCGCCAGCCCGATCGCGTAGTCCGATGGGAACAGGACGAAGGGAATGATGAACGGTGAGGCCGTGCCGCTCGCCGAGGTCGTGACCAGCGGTGCTCCACCGGAGACATAGGGGTTCCACCAGGCGATGTGGCCGCTCCGCGCTCGTTCCGCGAACTCCTGCCGGTTCGGCATCGTCGAATCGACGGTGTCCCCGAGGGGGCCGTAGTGCCAGGAGAAGTCAGGTGGCCGCGACTCCCTGGCAGGTTGTGTTCCCAAGAGCAGGTCGCTCCCATGGAACACCGTCGAGCCGATGAGTGGCCGCCCGACCGTTCCGAGGATGATGAGGGCGACGGCCACCGCCGAGATGGCGCTGACGACGGCCGTCGAGCGGGAGTTCGCCATGTCAGATTCGGAGCGGGAGGGGATCGCCCAGGTCGAGGCTCACGTTGTACAAGGGGTCCCGTACCGACCAGGGTCTGCCCCAGCGCTGCTCGTAGAACACCTCGTCGTCGACGGGATGCAGCGACCCGCGGCTGCTGCTCTCGGCGTGGACGAGCTCCGCCCAGGGTGTGTAGACCACGCGGTACCCGAGTTCTCCCACCCGTAGGCAGAAGTCGACGTCGTTGTAGGCGATGCGAAGCTGTTCATCGAGTCCGGCGACGGAGTCGAACACGGAGCGACGGGTCATCAAGCAGGCGCCGGTGACGGCCGTGACGTCGCGTATGTTGCGCGTGTACGGGGTCTGATCCGTCGCGGCCATGTTCCACGCGATTGCCTCGCCGGCATTCAGGACGATGCCCTCGTGTTGTGGTCGTCCATCGGGCCAGAGAAGCCGAGCGCCGACGGCCCCGACCTCTGGACGGAGGGCGTGGCCGAGCAACTCGTTCATCCAGCACGCGCTCAGTGGGCGGGTGTCGTTGTTGAGCAAGAGCAGGACGGAGCCGGTGGAGCTGGCCACTGCGAGGTTCATCTGTCGGGCATAGCTGAATCGGTGGGGGTAGCGCACCACTTTTCCTCGGCCCGCTGCTTCGAATGAGTCGAGCCAGTCGAGCGTGGCTGGATCGTCGCTCTGGTTGTCGACGAGCAGCACCTCGAGGTCGAGATCTCCAGCGGAGGCGAGTGTCTCCTCGATGCAGGGGGCGAGCAGTTCCACGTGATTTCGCGTAGGCACGATGACGCTGACCAGAGGCTGCGCCGGGGTCCGGTACCGGACCCAATGCCAGTTCGGCCCGAAGCCAGGATGCACGGTTGCATCGATGCCGCGACGTTCCAGCGCATCGCTGATCGCCCGAGCGCCCGCCTGGTGGGACTCCGGCTTCGCGGCACTGTCGGCGGATGTCGACCCCGGGATCTGCCTCCAGGAGTACAGAGGCTTGGCGAGGTGGCCGATGCGGCTGGTTCGCTCGGTGACCCGGAGAAGGAAGTCGTGATCCTGGCTGCCATCAAAGCCGGTCCGGAGTCGCCCGACGTCCTCCGCTACTGATCGGCGGACAACCGTGAAGTGCGTGATGTAGTTGACCGACAACAGGAGATCGGGGTTCCAGTCCGGTTTGAAGAACGGCCAGAAGACATTGCCCTCGGGGTCCAACCGATCCTCGTCGCTGTAGATCAGGTCGAGCTCCGGGTCCTCTTCGAGCAGCCGGGCCACCCAGTAGAGGGCGCTCGGTCGGAGGACGTCGTCGTGGTCTAGGAAGGCGACGAATGTGCCGTGCGCCTGCTCCAGCGCGGCGTTGGTGGCTCCGGCGATGCCGCGGTTCTCGGGGAGGTGGTGGGCGACGATCCGATCGTCCGAGGCCGAGGCCAGGTCGATGAGGGCACGGGTCTCCGGGTTCGGTGAAGCATCATCGGCGATGCACAGCTGCCAGTGCGGCCACGTCTGGTTTCGAACCGAGTCGATTGCCTCGGAAAGGAGAGCCGGGTCGCTGTCGTAGGTCGGGAGCAGGACGCTGATGGTCGGGCCGGCGCGTTCGATGCTCGACCGGCGCTGGTCTTCCAGCGTCGCGGGGTCGTCCAGGTGAGCGGCGCGCCAGAGTCCGTAGCCGTGGACCGGGCCGATGTCCCGCTGGAGCTCTCTCGATCTCTCTCTGACGAGGGCCGTGTGCGTCAGGAGTGTCGAATCGAACTCCTTGAGGTCCGGAGCGTCGCGCAGTGTCCCACCTATCGAAATGCGACGGCTCGCCCGAGTCGGTTCTTCCTGCACGACCTGGGTCGCTCCATCGCTGGTCGGGAGGCCGATCGTGTCGAGGACCGTACGGAGGCCGGCCGCCTGTGTCGCGGGGTCCAACCACTCCACAGCAATCTGTCGGACCGCCTCCGCCGTCTCGATCCACCAGCCGTCGTCTCTGAGGCCTCGCCTGATCGCGGTGGACCAGTCGGCCTGCTGCCCCAGGTCGACAAGGGGGGCGACCGCGCGAGCGGGTGTCGCGCCCAGAGCACTCATCGTCGTCTGGAACGGCAGTCCGATAGCGCAGAGCTCGGCGAACACGGACGTCGGCGGGGTGCCGAACCGGCGGGGAAGCAGCGCCAAGCGCGAAGTCCGCAGGACGGCGAGCCAGTCCGCGGGGACCGGGATGTCGATGCCGGAGGGGAGGTTCTGGCGGAGCCGGGGCCAGGCGTCCTGGGAGAGCACGGTCAACAGTGGCCAGTCGCCGGGCCCCAGATGTTTGACGAGCTCGTTGAAGCCATCCTCGTCGGGATTCCCGGGTTCTGATGTCCAGCGGCCGTAGTGGACCAGGCCCGATCGCTGTTGTGAGCTTCGCGAGGAAGTCCGCACCGGTGCGGCTGTTGGCGCCAACTCGGTGGTGGTCGTCGCGGTCAGCTGCGCCACGGCGCTCAAGAGGTGGGAGTCGGCGCACACGATATGGTCGGCAGCGTCGAATACGCGCCGTTCGCGTCCGCGGAGTTCGTCGACGAGCGTCTGGAGCCCGTCGCTGTTGCGACCACCCGGGGGCCGCGAAGCCGCGACGCACGACGACGGAAGCTCGGTGACATCGAGAACCAGCGGAGGGAGCCCTTCGGGGACGCTTCGAAGCAGGTGGTCTGCCAGTGCCCCATCGGTCGCCCAGATCGCTGACGCCCCCGCCGCCTCGCGTCCGAGTACCTCCGCCGGATCGTCCGTGGCGAACTGCTGGTCGACCGTCGGCGAGTCGGGGGGACAGGTCTCCGGGTCTCGCTCGACACACACGTGTCGTATCGGCACCTCGGTCAGTTGGTCGAGCAGCGCGACACGACGGGCGACCTGACGAACGAGGGGGTCAGCGCTCTGTGGGGACAGCTCTCGTCGGCTCGCGACGACCAGAGGACCACGTCGTGGTGCGTGCTGGGAACCCATGTGTACTCCGCTCGATCACCAACTGGACGCGTGCTGGGGCGGCCAGCATGATAGCGACCTGGTCCGTATCCCCGATATCGGCTGCGACATGCGAACAGACCCACAGAGCGGGATCCATCTCATCGGCGTGCGAGGTCCGGGTTCCGACGATGTCCCGTCAGACCTGGCGGAGGTCCTGGCCTCCGCCCTGGACCGTTCGTCGTCCTCTGACGAGTTGGCTTCGCTCGTGGTCGATGCCGAGACCCGCGTCCAGCTCTCCCGCTTGCGCCCGAACATCCTCCGGCCCCTCAAGATCGTGGGTGGCCTCCGCGTGCTGGAGGTTTGGGCTGGGTCCGGGGCGAACGCTCGCTATCTGGGCGAGCTGGGTGTGGAGGTCGTGGCCCTCGAGCCTGACCTGGCGCTCGCACGGGCCGCCCAGGCGAGGTGCGCAGGACTGTCGAACGTTCAGGTCGTTTGCGGCGAGCTCGAGGACTACACCGACGAGGCCGGTTTCGATGTCGTCCTGCTCTGCGGCATGTTGATTGGTCCACGAGATCGCGAACCCGGAGGTCATGAACATGGTGCCACCGAGGATCGCCGCCCCCCGCCCGACACCGATGCGGCGGAGGAAGAGGAAGGTGAAGCCGCTGGCAACGAGCATCTCGAGCGCCTTGGCGAATGC
>JAAEOR010000352.1 GCA_024222895.1 Hyphomicrobiales bacterium
GAGCTGTTCGCACAACGATGAAACGGCCCTCCTTGCATATTGGAACGACCGGTGCAGCTGCTGACGATCGAGCGGTCCTTAAGAATTGAGCCAAATTGCGATTGACGTTGCATCCTTTTCAAAGACGCCGCCTGCCCTAGTTCTCCCTGCAATGACAACGTGTGGGGAATGGGAACAATGGCATTCGAACTGATCAACACCGACAACGTCGCCGATTCCGGTGCGCTGGAACTCCTGGACGCTCACGGCGTGTCGACGACGGTGATCGACGGCACCACCTACCTGTTCGTGGCCGGCGCGTTCGACGACGGCCTCAGCGTCTTCGCGGTCGACGCTGACGGCACGCTGACCAACGTCGACAACATCACCGATGCTGTCGATCTACAACTCGACGACGCCCTCAGCACCGCTTCGGCGGAGATCGGCGGGATTACCTACCTGTTTGCAGCCGGCGACGACGACGGCGGCATCAGCGTCTTCGCGGTCCGTGAGGACGGCAGTCTTGTCAACGTCGACAACGTTAACGACAACGACCCGGGTGGCGGCGCTTTCAACCTCGACGGCGCCAGATCCGTCACCACTTTGACCTTTGGCGCAACGACCTACTTGTTCGTCGCCGGACGAAACGACCACGGCGTCAGCGTCTTTTCGGTCGACTCAGACGGCATACTGACCAATGTCGACAATGTGACCGACGGTGGCAGCCTCGAACTGCTCAGCGCCTCTTCGGTCACCACTGCCGTGGTCAACAGCCTCGCCTACCTGTTCGTGACGGGCATCACCGACGACGGCGTCAGCGTCTTCCGGGTCAGCCCCGATGGCACCTTGACGCCTGTTTTCGATGTTACCGACGGCGGCACTCGTGAACTCGATGGCGCGGCCGCGGCGACCACCGCGGTGGTCGGCGACACCACCTATCTGTTCGTCGCGGGCCTGCAGGACGACGGCGTCAGCGTCTTCTCGGTCAGTCCCGAGGGCGCCCTCACCAGCGTCGATGACGTCACCGATGGCGGCGCTCTTGAACTCAATGGCGCGAACGGGCTGACAACGACCGTCGTCGACGGCATCACCTATCTGTTCGTCACGGGGTCTTTCGACCACGGCATCAGCGTCTTTTCGGTCGCCAATGACGGCACGCTGACCAATGTCGTCAATCTTCCCGACGGCGGCGACCTCCACCTCCAAGGCGCGAATTCGGCTGCCACGACAACAATTGGCGGTGTCCCATACCTTTTCGTCTCCGGAGGCAACGACAGCGGGGTCAGCGTCTTCTCGCTCGCTCACAACATCATCGACGAGACGGCGGCGGCGGTCCAAATCGCCGAGAATGCTCTGATCGGGACACAGGTAGCGACCGTCGCCAAGGTCGATGCGACCGATTCCGTGGCCTTCTCCATTGGTGGCGCCGACGCCGCGTTCTTCGCGGTCGACGCGGCGACGGGCCTGGTGGTAGTCGACGCAGCGCTTGACTTCGAGGCCCCGGGCGATGCCGACGGCGACAATGTCTACGAGATCGAGATTACCGCCGACGACGGCATCATTTCGGAGACCAAAGCGATCAGTGTGACGGTCACCGACGTCGACGAGCCCCTCGCGATCACCTCGGAC
>JAAEOR010000353.1 GCA_024222895.1 Hyphomicrobiales bacterium
CCGGGTGATGAAGTCGAGCTGGGCCAATGCCATGATCCGATCACGATCCAGCGATGGCTGGAAGGTGAAGTCGAAGCTCTCCAGTGTCTTGGGCGGAGTCAGCTTGGCTGTCATCAGCGCCATGCCAATCCGGCGGCCCTCACGCAAGGTGAACTCTTCGCCGAGCAGATCGTCGATCGCTTCCAGCGCTCCGATCTCACCCTTTTCCAGGCGCTGGACGGTATGATCCAAAGCCTCCAGGGCACGCGGCATCTTCAATCCGACCAGGCTGGCGCGGATATTGTCGAGCAGCGCCGTCATGACACGGTCCTCTGGCCTGCCAGACGCCGGCCGACGGCGTCATAGAAGTCGAGCGGTCGGCGGGCGACACAGGTTACCGGTGTGGACGGCAGCGTTTGTACGGGCGGGGCTTTTCTGTGCGCCGGATCGACCCGGCGCTGGTTCTTGCCCTCAAGCACGGGATGGCTGGCGATCAGTGTGCCGTCTTCGAAGATCCGCACCTCATCGGGA
>JAAEOR010000354.1 GCA_024222895.1 Hyphomicrobiales bacterium
AAGCTGTTCATATTCCATCCGATCCCGTTCCTGTGCGGACTTGCGATCCTCGGCGGGTTCAGTGCGCCCTGGGCGTTACCGGTGGCCTTCGTATTGTTCGGGATCACCGGCGGCACGGGAAAGACCACCCTTACCGCCATGTGGGCGGAAGTCTTCGGCGTGGAGATGCTGGGCACAGTCCGCAGTGCAGTATCCATGTATATGGTATTGATGTCGGCCCTTTCGCCCTGGGTACTTGGGGTCGCCCTGGCGGCGGGCTGGAGCATTGGTTTTCTGGCCGCATTGGGCATTGTCATCGCCATCCTTTTGATGACACCGTCTTTGTTCGCCGAACGGTATCTGCCAAGGCGATAAAGCGATCCCCGGAACGGACGCCCACGGAGGCTGATTGCCGCTGCCGCTCCTCGATCCCCGACGTGTTGAATCGCACAGTCGGTCGACGGGGCTCGACGCCTATCAGTGTCAACCAGGCGTCATGCCGGGCTCGGGTTGGCTTGGATGGCGACACGCCTTTCGTGTAACTTTGTCTTCAATTCGTCGACGATGGCATATCGGCCAGCTTGCAGGGGACGTCCGTTTGCCCAATTCGAAACTCACCAGGCGCGGTGCGATTGGCGGCGCCGCTGCCGTTGGTGTCATTGCGGTTTCCGGCGAGATTGTCGGCGCCGCGTCCGCCGCGCTTGACGATCCCGCCCAACTGGACACCTTTGTGACGTTTTCGGTGGAAGCGACCGGTTTTGCCATTGCGGATCTGAAAGACACGGGCCAAAGCGCCGTCTTTTTCGGCACCGTACGCGATGCGGTCGGCGACGCGCTGTTTCGCGAGTTGCTGGAGACCTATCGGGACGGTGGGCTGGCCACGGTTCTGGGTAACGACAGGCTTGGTCCGGTGGCGCGCAACATCATCAAGCTCTGGTACGCGGCCACTTGGGTGCGGCTCCCGACCGCGTGGCGCGTAGCCTACGGCGTGCGACCAGGCGACCGGACATTCGTGGTCAGCACCGACGCTTACCCGACCGGACTCCTCTGGTCTGCCATCGGCGTCAACCCGCCGGGGGCCGATGCGCCGGGATTTGCGACCTGGGCCGATCCGCCGGCCGATCCTAGCCGATGAGTACGGCGCAGACCGATATTGTGACGACAACGCCGGACGCGGTGTCCGAGACGATCTACGACGTGGTCATCGTCGGATCCGGTGTTGCCGGGGCGATCGTGGCCAAGCAACTCAGCGCTGGCGGAAAATCCGTCCTGATTGTCGAGGCGGGAACCAGCGAAGCTCTCACGTTTGAGGGTTTTCAGGGGTATGTTGACGCGTTCTACGGTGCCGTCGACAAGACACCCAATGCGCCTTATCCGCTCAACCCCAATGCCCCGAGTCCGACGGACAACGCCCATGGCTATTTCGTGGAAAAGGGCCCGCTGCCTCTCAGCGGTTCCTATACCCGGGTGGCTGGCGGTTCCACGATGCATTGGGAAGGGAAGGCCCCGCGGATGCTGCCGGAGGATTTTCAGCTCCGAACAAGATATGGCTCGGGACTGGACTGGCCGATCGACTACGACGACCTCGAACCGCACTACCGGATGGCGGAGTATGAATTAGGAGTTGCCGGTGACACTGAAGAGCAGCGGAGGCTCGGCGTTCCCTTTCCCGACGGCTATGTCTTCCCGATTCAGAAGATCCCGCCGTCCTATCTCGATGAACAGGTTCGCGGGGCTATCGACGGCGCGACAGTTCAGCTTCACGGACAGTCTGTCGGACTTCACGTGAGTAGCTTCCCTCAGGCGCGCAACGGTGAACCCAATCCGGACTTTGTACCGGAGGCGGGCGGGGTGGCCTTTGAGGAATACGGCGCTCAGTGCGGCGGAAATGGGAGCTGTGTGCCGATCTGCCCCTATCAGGCCAAGTATGATGCACTCAGAACCCTTGCGACGGTTTCCGCCCCCGATCGGATTCATTTGCTATCGCAGGCGGTCGCATCGAAGGTGGAGATCGACTCGGAGACCGGTCGCGTAACGGCCATCCAGTACAAGAGCTACCCCGACCGGGACGCCGGCGACTATGTGCTCGGATCGGCCAGGGGGCGGCTTTATGTTCTTGCCTGCAACGCCGTGGAGAATGCACGGCTGATGTTGGCTTCCGGTCTTTCCGGATCCAGCGATCTGATCGGCCGCCACCTGATGGATCATCCCTATCTTCTCGCCTGGGCCCTGATGCCCGGCAATGTCGGTGCGATGCGGGGTCCCCTCGGCACGTCCGGGATCGCGTCATTTCGCCACGGCGCGTTTCGTCGAAAGCAGTCGGCCTTCGCGGTTGACATCCACAACGATGGTTGGGGATGGGCCGGCATCGGCGTGACCGAAGTGCTGCGCGATGCTGTCGACAACGGTCGGAAATACGGGATTGACCTCCGCAACGAACTGATCAGCCGCATATCACGCCAGCTTCTCCTGGCGTTCATGTGCGAATTGCCGGCGGATCCAGCCAACCGGGTGAGCGTCGACCCGCGCCATACCGATCAGCTCGGGAATCCCCGCCCGGTGATCCACTTCGACATTTCCGACTACTGCAAGCAGACGATATCGGACGCGCGGACCCTCTCGCGGGAGATATTCGGCATGCTGCAGGCGGAAGATCACACGGCCTATGACGAGTCTGATCCCTCCTTTTTCACTTACAAGGGGGAAGGGTACTGGGTCCAGGGAGGGAATCATTTCGCCGGTACGCACGTCATGGGGAGCGGCAGGAGCACGTCGGTGGTTGATCCGCAACTCCGCTCCTGGGATCACCCAAACCTCTATCTGGTCGGCGGAGGGAGCATGCCGTCGATAGGCAGCGCCAACATTACGCTGACCCTCGCGGCACTGAGTTTCCGCGCTTCCGAACAGATGCTGAAGGACCTGGACGCGTAGTGCGCAGCTACCCTGATGCCCCGTCCGCGCCGACCCGACGCCATGTGAGGAACTGTCGGCAGGCGCCCATGCCGATCCCTTGATGTAAGCGGCACTGGTCCCGATGAGCGTGACTGCTCAAACGTTGAACTTGAACAGCAAGACGTCGCCGTCACGGACCACATAGTCCTTGCCTTCGTCGCGGGCTTTGCCGGCCTCCTTGGCTGCCTGCTCGCCACCGAGCGTGACAAAATCCTCGTAGGCAATCGTCTGCGCGCGTATGAAACCCTTCTCAAAATCCGTATGGATGGTTCCTGCCGCCTGCGGTGCCCGTGCGCCGCTTTCGACTGTCCAGGCCCGGACTTCCTTTGGTCCGGAGGTGAAGAAGGTGATCAAGCCGAGCAGGGCGTAGCCAGCTCGGATCAGGCGATCGAGACCCGGTTCCTCAAGGCCGAGTGAATCCAGAAACTCCCTTTGCTCGGCACTGGAGAGCTGGGCTATCTCCGCCTCGATTCCAGCCGAGATCGTGACGGATCCGGCGCCTTCCACCCTGGCCATCTCCACAACGTGCTGAGCTTGGTCGTTCCCGGCGGCTGATGATTCATCGACGTTGGCAACGTAGAGGACCGGTCTTGCGGTCAGCAGGCCGAGCGCGTTGAAAGCAGCCCTGTCGGTTTCCGGCAGATCGGCGAGGCGGGCAGGCTCGCCGATGTTCAGTCGGTCAAGTGCCGCGTCCATCAGCGCCACTTCCGCCTTGGCGACCTTGTCACCGGTCTGGGCGCGCTTGCGCAAAGGCACCACGCGCCGCTCAAGGCTGGCCAGGTCAGCCAGCATGAGCTCGGTATTCACCGTTGCCGCATCCGCAACCGGATCGAGCCTTCCCTCGACATGGGTGACCTCTCCGTCCCTAAAGCACCGCACGACGTGAACGATTGCGTCGACCTCGCGGATATTTGCCAGGAACTGATTGCCCAGCCCCTCGCCTTGCGAGGCGCCCCGGACCAGTCCGGCGATGTCGACGAAGTTGATCCGCGTCGGCACGACTTCGGCCGGTTTGACGATTGCGGCGATACGGTCCAGCCGGGGGTCCGGCACTGCCACCTCACCGGAGTTCGGCTCGATGGTGCAAAATGGATAATTGGCCGCCTGCGCCGACGCTGTTCGGGTCAGAGCATTGAAGAGGGTCGACTTGCCGACATTCGGCAGCCCGACGATGCCGCATTTAAAGCCCATTGAATTATGCCGTGCTCTTATGTGTTGCGTTGCAGATGGAGGGGTGGTGTTCGTCGCCGCCGGAAGCGGGCAGGGTTCAGCGACCAAAAAGCTTCTTGAGCCCGCGTGCGAGAGGACCGTCCTCATTTTCCAGAGGCGGTTCCAGCGTTGAAGCAGCTGTCTCGATCAAGGCTTTGTTTTGTTTCTTTTTTTTCTTTTCCGGCTTGGCCTTTACAGTCGCCTCATGGATGCGGTTCGAGAACGTCTGGTCCTGTCCTTGAGCGAGCAGTGGCGCATGGTCGGCAATCGCTTCGAGCAGCGGATTGAGCCAGGCGCGGTCAATCTTGGCGAAGTCGTGGAGCACGTGGATAGGCACCATCTCCTTCACACCAGGATGGCCGACGCCGATGCGCAATCGCCGAAACTCGCTGCCCAGCGTTGCGCCAATTGACCGCAAGCCATTATGACCTGCCACGCCGCCGCCGGCCTTCATCCGTATCTTGCCGGGGGCGAGATCGACCTCGTCGTGGATAACGACCACATCTGCCGGATCGAGTTTGTAAAAGCGCGCCGCCTCGCCAACAGCCCGGCCGGATTCGTTCATGTAAGTCTGCGGCTTGATCAGCAGACATTTTTCGCCGGAAAACAGCCCTTCCGATACCGCCGACTGGAACTTCCGTCGCCACGGGCCGAACCCGTGACGACGGTGAATGGCATCGAGTGCCATGAATCCGACATTGTGACGGTTCCCGGCATGCTGGGAACCGGGATTTCCGAGTCCGGCAATGAGCAGCATCGTAACGACCTGAGAGCAGCCGCGGCTGCGGCGGCCCTACTCCTTGCTCTCTCCGTCTTCCGCCTCGCCGGTCGGTTCGACGTCCTCGCCTTCGACACCTTCGAGGTCTTCGCCCTCGGCTGCAGCAGCAGCGGCAGCCTCCGCGGCGGCACGGATCTCTTCCTTGATTCCGGCCGGCGCGGCGACGGTAGCCACCGTGAAGTCGCGATCGATCGTCGGCTTGACTCCTTCAGGGAGAGTGACCGCGGAAATGTGCAGCGAATCGTTGATGTCCATGCCGGTCAGATCGGCAACGATATGACTTGGGATCGCATCGGCCGGGCAAATCAGCTCGATGCGATGGCGCACGATGTTGAGAACGCCGCCGCGACGGATGCCGGGCGACTCCTGATCATTGACGAACTGCACGGGTACCTCGACGGTCACGACCGTGCCCGCCGCCACCCGCATAAAGTCGACATGGATGGGGTGATCGGTGACCGGATCAAGCTGAAAGTCGCGCGGGAGAGCGCGAACGGTCTCGCCGTTCACTTCAATCTCGGCAACCGTGGTCAGAAAGCCGCCGCCGTGAATCTTGAAATAGACTTCGCGGTCCGGCAGTGAGATTGAGATGGGGGGTTCTTTGCCGCCGTAGATAACAGCGGGAATCTGGCCTTGACGACGGACTGCGCGGGCGGCCCCCTTGCCCACCTTATCGCGGACCGTCGCCGTGAGCTGATAACTGGCGCTCATCGGACAACTCCTTATTGGTCTTGAAAGGTCCCGCCATTCGCGGCGGGCGACCGCGTTGCCTCCAGGGGTGTCGGCGCGGCCGCGCGCTATATAGACGATGACTGTGTGCGGTGCAATGCAGTCAGGAGATGCCAGCCATGATCTGCGGAATTCGTCGCAATCATCGCTCAGTCGAACAGGCTCGAAACCGACTTTTCGTGGGCCGTTCGGGCGATGGCCTCGCCGATCAGATTGGCGATGCTGCAGATCCGGATACTCGGTGCGGCCTGTATGGCGGCTGTCGCTTGGATCGAGTCCGTTATCACCAGTTCCTCCAGTTTGGAGGCAGTGATCCGCGCCACGGCACCACCTGAAAGGACCCCATGGGTGCAGTAGGCGAGAACCGATCGGGCTCCCATTGCCATCAACACCTCGGCCGCGTTGCAGAGTGTTCCGCCGGAATCGATGATGTCGTCGAACAGGATACAGTTGCGGCCCTCGACGTCGCCGATAACGTTCATCACTTCGGCCTCGCCCGGTCGTTCGCGCCGTTTGTCGACAATGGCGAGGGGTGCATCCAGACGCTTGGCCAGCGCCCGGGCGCGAACAACGCCACCCACGTCCGGTGAAATGACCACCACGTGGTTGAGGTCGTGATGTTCCTTGATGTCCCGGGTCATCACCGGGACGGAGAACAGGTTGTCGGTCGGAATGTCGAAGAATCCCTGGATCTGACCCGCATGAAGGTCGAGGGTCAGAACCCTGTCGGCTCCGGCCCGGGTGATCAGGTTTGCGACCAGCTTGGCGGAAATCGGGGTGCGCGGTCCAGGCTTTCGATCCTGCCGGGCGTAGCCGAAATACGGAAGGACAGCCGTGATCCTTTTTGCCGACGAGCGGCGCAGCGCGTCGATAATGATCAACAGCTCCATCAGGTGATCGTTGGCCGGATAACTGGTCGACTGCACGACGAAGACATCTTCGCCGCGGACGTTCTCCATGACTTCGACAAAGACTTCCTGGTCTGCGAAGCGGCGAACCATGCACTTGGCCAGCGGCACTTCGAGGTAGACCGAAATCGCCTCGGCGAGGGCGCGGTTTGAATTGCCTGCGACGAGCTTCATGCCGGTTCCGGCCGGTGGGAAAATTCAAGCCCGACAAACCTGGCGTTGGGCTCGACGGGCGCCGGTATGTAACAAAGCCGTGACGATGGTGGCAACGGCAAACCTGAGATTTACCGCCCGACCCGCTAACTTTTCACCCATGAGGCCAGTTCCGCGATGGTTTGCCTGGCGGCCAGGTCAATTGTCGTGTTGCCGATCCCGGTCCATGGGTCACCGGAAGGACGTCCGCCGTTCTGCTGACCGGTGATTCGGTGGAGGCGCGCGCCGGCATTGTCGACGACATCCCACACATAAACCAGGCGGGTCGACTGTCCATCCTCAACGGCCGAAAGGAACCCGCGAACCAGATAGACCCGCGAGGCATTGTTGGCGGCGACAACATTCAGCCCCTGCGCGACGGCCTCGCGGTTGAGTGCCGCCGACAACGCCTGGAGGATTGGGGTCGGAACGCCGTTGACCGGTGCAAAGGCGAAGACCGCCGCGCTGCCCTTGATCGGCGGCGGGACCGACTGGACGCCGGCGCCAAACTGTGACGCAGTGCAACCGCCGAGGAAAGCCGCGGCGAGCAACAGAACCATAATCCCGCGCCGATTCCAGCTTCTAAACGCCATCACTTGCCAACCAAACGCGCCCCCGCGGCGCGTCTACCCCATTTACCTTAGCGGCACTTGGATCGCCGCCAAATCGATATATGTGCCTACCGGTTACGGTCCGGTTATCGTTTAGATGAGCGTAATCGCTGACAAGAGGCGCCCATAGTCAGCCTCGCCGCGGTGCGTTGCCCGGCGGTAAGAGAAGAATCTGTCTTCGTCTGCATAGGTACACAGGCCCATATCGGCGCCGAGCACGCCAGCGTTGAAGAGCCTGGAGACGATGTAGCCGGGCAGGTCGAACATCGCATGACCGGGACGCTTGGCGGGCCGAAAGAACCGGTTGTTCTTCTCATTGGCCGACTCGAAACTCGCCACGAACTCGTCGCCAACCTCGTAGTGGCGCCGCGAAATGGTCGGTCCCAGGACCGCGATAATGCGATCGCGTTCGGCTCCGAGCGACTCCATCTGTTCGATCGTCGACTCAAGAATGCCATCAAGCGCTCCGCGCCAGCCGGCGTGGGCCGCGGCGACGACGTGGGCGCCCGGATCGGCAAACAGAACCGGGCCGCAGTCGGCGGTGCCGACTCCGACCGCAAGTCCTGCCCGGTTGGTCACGACCGCGTCCGCTTTTGGTCCCTTGCCTATTTCCCAGACCCGCTCGACGATGACCGCCTCGCTGCTGTGGATCTGGTGAGGTGTGGCCAATTGACCGTGCGGAATGCCGAGGGTTCGAGCGGTGCGCGCCCGGTTCTTGAAGATGAACGCCCTGTCGTCCCTGGAGCCGATGCCGCAGTTCAGGCTGCGATATATGCCCGAAGAAACGCCGCCTTCGCGGGTGAAAAACCCGTAGCGGATGCCCGGTAGCGCATCAAGCAGACCATGTGTCAGCGGTCGGGGCTTCACCGCTTCACCACTCCACGACACGCGTCCCGACCTAAGCATTGGACATCCCGCTCCACCGAAGAGGTGAATCATCGCCGTCAAAGAGCGGCAAGGCAAGGCCCGGTTGCGACAAGGCCAGGACCTTGAACAGAGTCCCCATGGCATCGGGACCTGCGAGTTGATCGGCCGCCGAGCGCAGCGCGTCTTGCACATCGGCAGTCTTGCCCATGGCGAGGCTTGCGGCGCGGCTCGCAAGCCCCATTCCGCCCAGAAACGCTCCTTGCTCTATCAACGGCCGCGGCGCCGCTCCGGCCGCTTCGGCGGTCTTGGACAGCACGGTGAAATCGACATGTGCGGTCAGATCGGCCTCGCCCGGAGCGGCGAGCGGATCGTCATATCGGTGACGGCGTACGGCCTGCAGCGTATCGGCCGCCGCCGGGCCCTGGTAGCCGTAGTCGATGATCAGCGCCGCCCCTCCGTGGGCTGCGAGCCGTTCGGCTATGGTGTGGATGATCGCCGGCGCGGCCGACGACGTTTCGACGATGCCGCCGTCAGCGACGATCAGGTCGCCGTCGGCGTTTATTGGCGGCGCGGCCGTGGGGCGAAGGCCGAAAGCCAGTCGGCCGGAATCGTCAAGGCCCACCATTCGCTCCGACCAGCCACCGGATACCCGGATATGCTGTCGGATCGGCAGGGCGTCGAAGAACTCGTTCGCGATCACGATCAGCGCTTCAGCCGGAAGCGAATCGACCGAGTCGTGCCATTCGGCCGCGGCTCTGAAATCCGATAACACTGATCGCTGTTCGGCGCGCAGCCTCGGGCTGGTCTCAACCAGGTGGACCTGTGCCGCGGCTTCAAACGCCGGTCGCACCCGCGAGGCGCGGAGGAGATCGACCATGAGCGACCCACGCCCTGGCCCGAGTTCGGCGAGCGCGAAAGGCTTTGGCCGGCCCATCGCCTCCCAGGTCAGAACGGTCCAGATGCCAACGAGTTCGCCGAACATTTGACTGACTTCGGGAGCGGTCACGAAGTCGCCGCGACGGCCAAAAGGCTCGCGGTGAAGATAGTAGCCGTGCTCCCTGTCGCCGAGGCACGCCGCCATGTAGTCGGCGACGGTGATCGGCCCATTGGCGCGAATGCGATCCGCCAGTTTCTCGGCCAATTGGGTCACTCGGTTGCGCGGGCGGCGGCCGGGGCGTGTCGCGACGCCCAGATCATCAGGGCGACACCGGCCACGATCATGGGAACCGACAGAGCCATGCCCATCGTGAGACCGCCCGCGAGATAACCGATATGGAAGTCCGGCTCGCGAAAGAACTCGACCACCGTTCGCGCTACGCCATAGCCGGCGGTAAACGCACCGGCGACGAAGCCGGGAGATCGAAGTTTAAGATATCGATGCGTCAGGATGCGGAGCATGACGAAGAGACCCAGACCCTGGAGTCCGGCCTCGTATAGCTGGCTCGGATGACGGGGCAGTCCTCCCGTGTCCGGAAAGACGAACGCCCAGGGAACGTCCGTGACCCGGCCGAAGAGCTCGCCGTTGACGAAGTTCGCCAGTCGCCCGAGCAACAGACCAAAGGTCACCGACGGTGAAATCACATCGATGAGGGACCAGGTTGGAATGCCGCGCCGTCGGGCGAAAAGGACCATGGCCAGCACGGTCCCAAGGAAACCGCCGTGGAAGGACATACCGCCCTGCCAAAGAGCGAATATTGCCATGGGATCGTCGACGAACCGCGGCAGGTCGTAGAACAACACATAGCCGATGCGGCCGCCGAGGATGATGCCAAGAGTGGCCCATACGACAAAATCGTCAATATCGGCCGGCTTCATCGGTGACGCTGCCGGGCCCCAAAGCCTCGGGTTTGCCACCAGCCGCTTGGCGTACCACCAGCCGAGAAAGATGCCGGCAATGTAGGCCAGCGCGTACCAGCGAAGCGCGAACGGGCCAATTTCGAAGAGTATCGGATCAATCGTCGGGAAAGGAAGTGCCAGTACCGGCATCGGCGAGGTATCCCGCATGTCTATGCCGTCATGCGTCGGTTCGTCCGGCGCCGGCTGTCATTGCACGATTGCGACCTTCGCGGACCATGCCGATCTACAATCTCCGGCACAGGGCAGGTTGCGAGGCCCGACCAGGGTCACCATAGTATCGTCGATGCCGTTTCATACGGCCAGCGGAGACTTGACGATGACCCAGACCTCCAACCGCATGTTCGATGAATTCGCCCGTTTGATGACCGACGCTGCAAATGTCGCACAGGGTGTGCGTCGGGAGGCCGAAACGGCTTTCCGCAGTCAGGCGGAAAAGTGGGTGGCCGATCTCGATCTGGTCCAGCGCGAGGAATTCGAGGCCGTCCGCGAATTGGCCGCGAATGCACGCGCCGATAACGAAGAATTGCAGGCGCGCGTCGCCGAACTGGAAGCCAGGCTCAACGTACAAGAAGAAAAGCCGGCGAGACGGGCGAGAACCACGAAGAGAGCAAGCTCTTCGAGCGCCACAGCGAGCAAACCCAGGCGCGCAACAAGAAAAACGACCCCAAAGGACGGCTAAGCCGGCCGAGCGGGTTCCTCGCTCCTCTGTTGTTGAAAACGTCGTGGCGGGCGATTCCGCTGTTGGCTCGCGGTGAATCACGCGCCTATATAATATAACTCAACAGAGATTCGGTGGCGGCCCGAAGCTTTTCACACTGCCGTATCGCACCGCGTCTTTGTGTTGTGCGGTCGTTGTCAGGATAACCGTCGCAGGTTTGCATGACTTTCATCGACATTGAACAAGAACGCCAATCACATCCGGTCGATGTCATTGAGCACATTGCGGCATTGAACGATTGGTCGTTCGAGCGCGCCGGTGATGACGAGATCACGGTGTCGGTGGCCGGCGGCTGGTCGGACTATCACGTGTCGTTTTCCTGGATTGAGGAGAAGGAAGCAATTCATCTGGCCTGCGCTTTTGATCTGAAGATTCCGGAGACCAGGTCGGTCGAGGTGATGCGGCTGCTGACAATGGTCAACGAACAGATGTGGATTGGACATTTCGACTTGTGGAGCGCTGAGGGCGTGGTGATGTTCCGTCAGGCGTTGCTGCTGTCCGGTGGCGTCGAGCCCAACACACAGCAGGTGGAGCGGCTCCTGGTCACTGCAATCGAGGCGTGCGATCGATACTTCCAGGCCTTCCAGTTCGTCGTATGGGCCGGCAAGAGTGCCAATGAGGCGCTCGAAGGGGCGCTCTTCGAAACGGTCGGCGAGGCCTGAGCCGCAGGGCTCGTTCGATGCCAGATCCGTCGTCAAACAGGCCACTGCTCCTCGTCGGAGCGGGCAAGATGGGTGCCGCGCTGCTGGGTGGATGGCTGGACGGTGGGATCGATCCGGAGTCCGTCGTCGTCGTTGACCCGGATCCGCCGCCAGACAGCCGCCAATTGTTGCGCAAGGCCGGTGTCTCGGTTCATTCCGCCCCGCCATCGGGGTTGGTGGCGATGGTCGTTGTGTTGGCGGTCAAGCCGCAAATGATGGATGCCGTGTTGCCCGTGATTCGGGATGCAGTCGGCGCCGATACGACGGTCTTGTCCATTGCCGCGGGAACCCCATTGGCGCGGCTGGAGGGCGGCCTCGGTTCTGTCGGTATTGTCCGGTCGATGCCCAACACGCCGGCGCAGGTCGGCCGGGGAATTACGGTGGCCATTGGCAATGAGCGGGTGCGGCCGGAGGCGCGGGAGTTGATCGACCGCTTGCTCGGCTCGGTGGGAGAGGTCGCCTGGCTGGATGATGAAGGTGCGATTGACGCGGTTACAGCCGTGTCGGGATCGGGTCCGGCCTATGTTTTTCTTCTCGCCGAATGTCTGGCGGAGGCAGCGGTCGAAGCGGGCTTGCCGCGTGATCTGGCCCTGCGCCTGGCGCGGGGAACCGTCGAGGGCGCGGGTGAACTCCTCTACCGCTCCGAGATGACTCCGACCGAGCTACGCCGGAATGTCACGTCACCCGGCGGTACAACGGCGGCGGCCCTCACCGTTTTAATGGGTGAGGACGGTTTGGAGGCACTGCTGAAGAAAGCCGTCGCAGCGGCCAAGCGACGGTCCGAGGAACTCGCCGGGTAGTGGAGCGAATTTGACATTTGAGTCCTGCTTGCGGCCAGGCACATGCTCAAATGTCGAATTCAACAAGCTCGATTACAATCAAGCAGTTGCTTGGTGGTCCCTGTGACTCCGACATTGTTCGGGCGGCTGCTGCAGAGGGTAGCAATTGTCGGAGTCGGACCATCATCTGGCGAGACAAGCCTCGCGGTCGTCATGGTCTGCGCCTAGACCACGATCCGTTGGTTGAATCGGATCGTAGTCGTCGGCTGTTGTTCTTCGCTCTTTCCGGGCGGAAAAGTGCAAACACTTTTCCTGAAAACGCTTTAGACTACGGCTCCAGTCACAATGAGGGTCAGACAATGGCGAAGGCGGGCAGGCGAGCAGCGCAGCGGGCCCGAACCGGTTCGGAACCGGGCGAGGCGATCATCGTCGCGTTTATGAGTCTTGCTTCGGAACGAGGCATTCATGCCATCGGTCTGGGCGAAGTGGCGGAGCGCGCCGGGGTAACGCTGGCCTCGCTACGCGAGACCTTTCCGAACAAATTTGCGATTCTGGTCGCCTTCAACCGGACCATCGATTTGGCTGTCCTGGCCGAGGGGCCGGCGGAATCCGATAGCAGCGCCCGCGATCGCCTCTTCGAGGTGATGATGCGTCGTTTTGATGCGCTTGCCCCCTATAAGCCTGCGATCAGGCGGATGGCACGCGCGGCCCGGTGCGACCCCGCACTCGCCGCGATTCTGCATCGCCTTGCGGTCCGGTCGCAGCGATGGATGCTGGCGGCCGCGGGGTTGCGTGAATCGGGTTTGCCGGGGCGTCTCGCCGCGCATGGGGCTGTTCTTGTTTACGCCGAGGTCATGGCCACGTGGCTGAACGATGACGACGCCGATCTCGGCAAGACAATGGCAGCACTCGATCGATCCCTTCGCCGCGGCGAGCGCGGCGTCCGCACGCTGTGCAGAGTGCGTTCGCTGGTGCCAGGTCTGGTAGCCCGCACCCCCCGCGGGGGCGAAGAGGCTGCAGCAGGGTAGGATTCCGGGGATCCATATCGTCGGCGGCCACCGTCCTGGCGATTCATCCGAGCAATCTTGAGCCCGTACGAACGCTTGTGTTACCGGCGTTTTTTGGCGGAGGAAGTGGCTATGGCGGGCGCTGCGGCGACGATTGATTTCGACGCGTTCATGAAAGTAGATGTTCGCGTCGGCACGATCGTCGACGCGCGGCCATTTCCCGAGGCTCGCAAGCCGGCCTTCCAGCTCCTGATTGACTTTGGCCCGGTGATTGGCGTGAAGAAGAGCTCGGCGCGGATCACCCGCAACCACCGGCTCGAGGCACTGATCGGTCGGCAAGTGGCGGCGGTCGTGAACTTTCCGCCGCGCCAGATTGGGCCGATGATGTCAGAGGTTCTTACCCTCGGCTTCCCCGACGCCGATGGCGAAGTGATGTTGATCGGCCCCGACCGCAAGGTGCCTGACGGGGGGCGTCTCTACTGATACCTCACGCGGGGATGACGACGGTTGCCCGCAAGCCCCCAAGCGGGCTCAGGTCAAGCGTGATATCGCCGCCGTGGCTTCGGGCCAGGTCGCGGGCAATCGCCAGACCGAGGCCGGTGCCGCTTTCATCGATGTTGCGGGCAATGTCGCCGCGATAGAACGGTTTGAAGACCGTGTCCCGTTCATCCGGCGGAACGCCGGGACCGTCGTCATCGACATAAACGACGAGCTGACCGTCTTCATGGGTGGCCGTAACGGTGACCCGGTCACCGTGGCGGGCAGCGTTGCGGACAAGGTTGGTCAGGCATCGCTTGAAGCCTTGCGGCCGGACCTTGACAATCGGGTCGCCGGAAAAAGCGATCTTTGCTTCATGGCCGCTGACTCGCGTCTCGTTGCCGATTTCCCTCAAAAGCATGTCGACATCGGTCGGTATCGCCTCTTCGCCGGCGTCGCCGCGAGCGAAGGCAAGATACCCCTCCAGCATGCGGTTCATGTCGTCGACATCCTTCACCAGGGCGCCGACCTCGGCCCTGTCCTCGATGAGTGCGAGTTGAAGACGAAATCGCGTCAGGATGGTCCGCAGATCATGACTGACCCCGGCGAGCATCGCTGTACGCTGCTCGATTTGCCGGTCGACCCGTTCGCGCATTTCGTGGAAGGCGGACGTGGCGCGGCGAACCTCGCGCGCACCGCGCGGTGCAAAATCGGGGACCGTGCGGCCCTTGCCGAAGTCGTCGACGGCGGCTGCGAGACGGAGAATCGGGCGAATCTGGTTGCGCAGGAAGATGATCGCGATGGTCAACAGGATGACGCTGATTCCGACCATCAGGGAAAGGAAGGTAAACGAGTTGGAGGCATAGGTCTGGCTGCGCCGGGCAAACACCCTCAGAACATTGTCATTGAGCTGAATACGGATCTCGACCAGATTGGAGCGGCCGACCGTGTCGATCCAGAACGGTCGGCCGATCTGCTTGGTGATCTCTTTGCTGAAGTTCCGGTCGAGTTGCGAGAAAAAGGGTTTGGGCCCGGCGACAGGCAACGGCCCGGGCGGCCTGACGGCAATACGAAGGTTCAGCCTCTTGCGGGCGATCCGCGTGATCTCGTCGAAGTCGGCATCCTGCGGGTAGGTCTCGAGGACGTCTATGATCGCCGCGATGTCCGCGACAACCGCCGCGGTGAGCCGCTCCGTCACGGTCTGCCAGTGCTGCTCCATGAACACGAAGGCCACGACCGTCTGAATCACCACCACCGGCGTGATGATGATGATCAGTGACCGGGCGTAAAGCCCCTTGGGCATGGCACTGCCCAGGCGGCGCGCGAACCGGCGATACGCGGCCCTAACACCGCGGCGGGGTGGGGCGCCTGTCTCAACCGCTGTGGTCATACTGGCTTGGTTTCCGCTGGCACTGGGTGTCTAGTGGAGCGAATTCGACATTTGTGCCCCGCTCGCTGCCAGCCTCTCCCACGAATGTCAAATTCAAAAAGCTCCACTACGATCAGATAGTTGCTAGTGGTCCTGATGACTCCGACATTTGCTCGGGCGGGTACTGCAGGAGGGTAGCAAATGTCGGAGGCGGCCCACTAATGGGCGATGGTAAGCCGATATCCGATCCCGCGCACAGTTTGAAGGTAGAGTGGATTCGCCGGGTCCGATTCGATCTTGCGCCGCAGGCGGTTGATCTGAACGTCGACGGTACGCTCTCCCGCTGGTCCACCGCTTGCGGTCAGGTTGGCCCGCGGCACCGTTTCGCCCGGCGCCGCGGCGAATATCGCCATGATCTGCCGCTCGCGGTCGGTAAGGTGGATGATCTCGTTGTCGCGCCGCAATTCCAGATGTTCGAGGTTGAAGGCAAAGGGACCAAATCGAACAACCTCGATCAGCGGCGTCACCGACGGCTGACCGCGCTTGAGGATATTGTTGATACGGAGCAGGAGTTCCCGCGGCTCAAACGGCTTGGCAAGATAGTCGTCGGCGCCGAACTCCAGGCCCTGGATGCGGGCGTCGGTCTCGGCTTGTGCCGTCAGCATGAGAATTGGGACATCCATTGACTCGCGCAGGCTTCGCGTGAGTTCCAGGCCGCTTTCGCCCGGCATCATCACATCGACGATCAACAAGTCGAATGTCAGCCCGGCCAGTCGGCGGCGGGCATCGCCGGCGTCGCTTGCCGCCGTCACCCGGAATCCGCGCTCGCCGAGGTAGAGCGACAGGAGTTCACGAATCCGGCTGTCATCGTCGATAACCAGAATGTGCGGCGCGACGTCGTCCGGCGCCGCATCGCTTTTTCCGGCAGTTGTTTCTGGTTCGTTGCTCATGACTCGATCAGTCGGGTGACCAGCTCGCGTTCGCTGTCGTCGACAACGTGCCGCAGGAAACTTTCGACTCCCTCGCGCTCCGCCGGCGACAAGGTCGCGATCGCGCCGGCAATCCGTCGTTCCTGTGGGGCCATCAGCCGCAGGCAGAGCGCTCGCCCGGCTTCGGTCGGAAAGAGGAGGCGCTGCCGGCGATCCTGCGGGCCCTGCACCTGGACGATGAATCCCCCGTCGATGAGCTGTTTCAAGACGCGGCCAAGGCTTTGTTTGGTAATCTTGAGAATGTCGAGGAGGTCAGCCACGCGAATGCCCGGATGGCGATTGACGAAATGAACGACCCTGTGGTGGGCGCGGCCGAAACCATAGGCCGACAGCACTGTATCGGGATCCGAGATGAAGTCTCGATACGCAAAGAACAGCAGCTCTATGAACGTGATCTCCGGCCGATCGTCAACGGACAGGGGGGCATTGATCAATGGGATCGCAGTATCACCCTCGCCGCCCGAGGATTCGGACTTTAAATTTATGTCAGCCATGTTGACATATTTTTTAGCGCCTGTTACGTGAGATTTACGCCCGCGATGGGTCAAGATCGCCTGAAGGACGACCCCGGCCTTGCGGTCGCACATTCGCCGGCACAATATCGACGATCGCGCCGCGACGCAAAAGCCACGTTGCCGACGTCGGCCGGCCGATACCACATTGAAAGCCGCGGGTGATGCGGCACCTTCGAGGAGACTACGACGATGGCGGGCATGGCATTTCACGATCGCGCCGGTGTCATCTGGATGGACGGTGAATTCGTCAATTGGCCAGACGCAAAGGTCCACGTCCTGTCCCACGCCCTGCACTACGGAAGCGCTGTTTTTGAGGGCGAGCGGGCCTATGGCGGCGAGGTCTTCAAGCTTCGCGAGCATACCGAGCGGCTACATCGATCCGCTGAAACCCTCGGTTTCGAGATCCCGTGGTCGGCTGCCGACATCGATAACGCCACGAATGAGCTACTGGCACGACAGGGGCACGACAACGCCTATGTCCGTCCTATTGCGTGGCGGGGTAGCGAGATGATGGGTGTGTCCGCGCAACACAACACCATTCACCTGGCGATCGCCGTGTGGCAGTGGCCATCCTATTTCCGCCCGGCGGAGCGGCTGAAAGGCATCCGCCTCGACATCGCCAAATACCGCCGGCCGGATCCGGCAACGGCACCGTCGATGGCCAAGGCGACCGGGCTTTACATGATCTGTACCCTGTCGAAGCATGACGCAGAGGCGAAGGGTTATGCGGATGCGCTGATGCTCGACTGGCGTGGCCGGGTCGCCGAGGCGACCGGTGCCAATATCTTCTTCGTCAAGGATGGCGTGATTCACACGCCGACCCCGGATTGCTTCCTCGACGGGATCACCCGGCGTTCGGTGATGGGGCTTGCGGCCGATCGCGGCTACGATCTGGTCGAGCGTATCATTCTGCCGGATGAGATGGCCGAGTTCGAGCAGTGCTTCCTGACCGGAACCGCCGCTGAAGTCACGCCCGTGTCGGAGATTGGTCCCTACCAGTTCACGGTCGGCGACATCACCCGCACCCTGATGGAAGACTACGACGCGCTGGTTCAACCGAAGCAGAAAGCAGTCGCCGCCAGCGCCTGAAGCGGCGCTGACCACGGGTCGCGGTGGGGCTCTACAGAGCCCGTTCTTTGCCCGCCTCGTGTGCGATGACCTCGCGTTCAAGCACGTCCACTTCTGACAGCGCCGCGCGCCAGTCATCCATGTGTGGCGCTTTTCCGTGCGCTTCGAGCGAGGGCCAGTCCTCCCAGCGTTCGACGATGCGGATCAGGCCAGGGTCAATGACATCTTCGCCATAAGCGTAGAGTATGCATCCCTTCTCCTTGCGGGTCGTTTCGAGCGTCCGGCGGGCAGCCGGCCGCAAGCCTTCGACCTGGTCGGGGGCGATTCGAACGTGGCCAGTAACGATGATCAAGGAGTTTCTCCCATGTGTTCGGATGAATACCCGTCGGTAACCCATCGGCACGCCGAAGACCAGCGGTGGCGGGTTTTTCGATGGGACGGCTCTCTCGCCGTGCGCTCAGTCATAAGTGGGAACGGGGCGGCAATCGGGCCGCGCACGTCGGAGCGGCTGCGTCTCTTGCCGGAAAAACGACCGCCGCCGGCGAATGCGTGCCAATTCTATTACGATCCGATCTGTTGACATACTATGATCGGTGCAGTGGTCGCTGTCAGCCGGCGGCTTCCTGGAGGCGAAAAGGGTTCTGGTGATGATGATCAAACGCATTCTCGCGGCCGCGGCTTTAGCGGCGGGTATCGGCGGGGGGACCGCCCTGGCGGACGACTGGGCGGGGTTCTATGTCGGGATCGACCAACTGGATGGATCGCTCGGTCGCGTCTCAGTCGTGCCGGCCGATGCCGACACATACAGTGTCGTCATCAAGTCGTCCCGGTTTGGGTCCTGCGAAAGTGCCAACCCGGCGGCTGTGATGAACGGTTCCGCCAGTATCGCTGGCACCCAACTCGTTTTGCGCGAGCCGACCATCTGGTGCACCGGGGTCGGCGGCAGCGGACGGGTCGTTGGTGACGTTAGCTTCACGCGCGATTCAGAGAGCCGAACACTGTCGTTTCCGGCGGCCCTCGACGGTCGCACGCTGGCGTTTCAGCGACTCAGCAGCGGCCGGACGCAGGTTGATGAATGGGTCGGCTTCTATATCGGGATCGACGCACATGACGGCTCGGTCGACCGCAAGGCAATCCTCGCGAATGGGGACGGCAGCTACAGCGTCGCCACCAAGTCCACAAGGTTCGCGTTCTGCAAGACGGCGCATCCGGCAGCCGTGGTGCTCGACAATGCCCGAATTGTCGATGGGCAGCTTGTCGGTGAGGATGCCAAGGCGCGTTGCAATGATACCGAAGAAATGTCGAGTCGGCCCTCCGGTACCTACGCCCAGGTTGGCGTCCCAGGTATCATGGTGCTGAAGATCGGACCCGCCGAGCGGCCGTTGATCCACCTTCATCGCATCAGCGACAACTGACTCGGTGTCGGACGAATCCGCTATCTGGACAGTCCGCCGAAGATCCACGCAATAGCGATCCCGGCCGCAAGCACCAGGAACGAGACCACGGTCATTGTCGCAATCGACGGGTGGGTCTTCCGGTTGGCCGCCGGCATCGCCATGGCGGCGGCTTTGCCGGCAGAGGGATCGTCGGGGTGTCGCACGGTCATCATGCCGTGCTTGAGGTGGTTCGACACCAGCCACCAGTTCATCGGATAGGCGACGATGAAACCGGTCATCAATGCGATCGACATTCGGAACCAGAACAGAGGCTGCAGCGGATCATGGGCCTCGGCCAGTCCGGCCCAGGCAAGTGTTGACACGGGAATCATGCCACCCATCACGCAGTTCATCGACAGCAGTTCCGACTGAAACGTGCCTTTCAGCGAGGCACTGAACGAGCCGAACATCTCGCGCATGAACAGCGATTGGAAGATCGTCCAGCCAAAGGCGAAGCCGAGCACGTATTCGAGCCCCAAATCGACCAGCACCGGCAGCGCCACCGCCGCGCCGATCACCGCCCCGACGAGAATGCCGACGCCGTCTCCGGCGACACAGTGCATGGTCGATCCGAGCACCTGGCGCCAGCGCGCTGAGACATATTGCTCGTGCAGCCCCGGCAGCGGCTCCCGGCAGCCGAGTACATAGAGGAACGCGCCAAACGGTCCTGAATACAGTGTGATGAGCACAAAGCCCCATTTCATCACGGTGTTTTCGGGCGTCGTCCGGATGTCGATCGCCACATAGGCGACCGACAGGGCGGTGAGCCCGAACCACAGAAGCATGACGCCGTCGATAATCATGGAAATTCCCTGGCGCGTCCTTGGAGTCGCGATCATAGCGGATTTTTCAATTTGCATCAGGGTCGGCCGCGCAATGAACGAGCTCCACAGTGCGCAATCCTCCTGACAGATCCTGTCAACACGTCGCGAAAACGGCCGGCCACAGCCTCTCGCCTTTGACGGCTCGATCCCCCATATTCCGGCCATGGCTCGCAGGAAAAAATCCGGATTTGCAGAGGCGCCTCAGGCACCGTTCGATACGGCGTCTTCGGCTGTCGGGACCAAGAACAAGTCCGAGAAGGCCCTGCGCACTGCCCGTGGCACCTCGATGGGCGGCAAGGGGACCCCCAAGGAGCGCGCCGCCGCCGGTCTCAATCCGGTGCCCGGTCTGGACATCGCGCTCGAAGATGTCGGCTCCCTGCCGGATTCCAGCGTCACCGCCACTGTTCAGGCGTTGTCCGATCTGATCGAGACCGGTCGCCCCGAATTTCTGGCCAAGACCTGGGTGCCGCATCGCCCCCCGCGCCCCGAGAAGTCCGAGGGCGGCGTCCCGCTTCGCATCATGTCCGACTTCGAACCCAAGGGCGATCAGCCGCAGGCGATCGCCGAACTGGTCGAAGGGGTTGACGCCGAGGAACGGGATCAGGTCCTGCTCGGCGTCACCGGTTCAGGCAAGACCTACACCATGGCCAAGGTGATCGAGGCGACCCAGCGGCCGGCGATCATCCTGGCCCCCAACAAGACGCTGGCAGCCCAGCTCTACGGCGAGTTCAAATCGTTCTTTCCGGAAAATGCGACCGAGTACTTCGTCTCCTACTACGACTACTACCAGCCCGAGGCCTACGTTCCGCGCACCGACACCTTTATCGAGAAGGAATCGTCGATCAACGAGCAGATCGATCGGATGCGCCACTCGGCGACCCGATCGCTGCTTGAACGGGACGATGTGATAATCGTCGCTTCGGTGTCATGTATCTACGGCATCGGGTCGGTCGAAACCTACACGGCAATGACATTCGCGCTGTCGGTCGCCGAGCGCATCGATCAGCGCCAGTTGATCGCCGATCTGGTGGCGCTTCAATACAAGCGCGCCGATGCTGATTTCCGCCGCGGAACGTTTCGGGTGCGCGGCGATTCGATCGATCTGTTTCCGGCTCACCTGGAGGATCGCGCCTGGCGTATCTCCCTGTTCGGCGACGAGATCGAGTCGATCACCGAGTTCGATCCGCTGACCGGCCAAAGGTCCGGCGAGCTCAAGACCGTAAAAGTCTATGCCAACTCCCATTATGTGACGCCGCGGCCGACCCTTGCCCAGGCGGTCAAGGGCATCCGCGAGGAACTGAAGGGGCGGCTGGAAGAGCTGACCAGCGGCGGACGCCTGCTGGAGGCGCAGCGGCTGGAGCAGCGCACCCGCTTTGACCTGGAGATGATCGAGGCGACTGGCGCCTGCGCCGGCATCGAGAACTATTCACGCTATCTCACCGGCCGCAAGCCGGGCGAGCCGCCACCGACGTTGTTCGAATACCTGCCGGACAACGCGCTGGTGTTCGTCGACGAGAGCCACGTCACCGTTCCGCAGCTGGGCGGCATGTATCGCGGCGACTTCCGCCGCAAGGCGACCCTGGCCGAATACGGTTTCCGCCTGCCGTCCTGCATGGACAACCGGCCGCTCCGCTTTGAGGAGTGGGACCTGATGCGGCCGCAATCGCTCTACATCTCGGCGACGCCGGCCGGGTGGGAGATGGATCGCACCGGCGGTGTCTTCACGGAGCAGGTGATCCGGCCGACCGGGCTGATCGATCCGCCGGTGGAGGTCCGCCCGGCCGAGGCCCAGGTCGACGACCTGCTCGGCGAAGTGAAGGAGGTGGCCAAGAGCGGCTACCGATCCCTGGTCACGGTGTTGACCAAGCGCATGGCCGAAGACCTGACCGAGTATCTGCATGAGCAAGGGGTACGCGTCCGCTACATGCACTCCGATGTGGATACGCTCGAGCGGATCGAGATCATTCGGGACCTGCGTCTCGGCTCTTTCGACGTGCTGGTTGGCATCAACCTGTTGCGCGAGGGCCTCGATATTCCCGAATGCGCGCTGGTTGCCATCCTCGACGCCGACAAGGAGGGGTTCCTGCGGTCGGAAACGTCACTGGTCCAGACCATCGGCCGGGCGGCGCGCAATGTCGACGGCAAGGTGGTGCTCTACGCCGACAAGGTCACCGGTTCGATGGAGCGGGCGATGGCTGAAACCAGCCGTCGGCGCGAGAAGCAGGAGGCCTACAACACCGAGCACGGCATCACCCCGGAGAGCATCAAGAAATCGATCGGCGATATCCTGTCGTCGGTCTACGAGCAGGACCACGTGACGGTGAAGACCGGGCTCTCGGAGGACGAAGGCGCCTTCATCGGCCACAATCTGCAGGCGACCGTCGCGGATCTGGAGAAACGCATGCGCGATGCCGCCGCCGACCTCGAGTTCGAGGAAGCGGCGCGGCTGCGCGACGAAATCAAGCGGCTGGAAGAGATGGATCTTGCGGTCGGCGGGGCCACCGACAAGGGAATGGCCGCCGCGCCAGCAGGCAGCACCAATCCCGCCCCGCGCCAGCGGGGAGGGGGGACCGCACCAGGCGCGGTGGGAGGGGCAGGCGGCAGGGCTGGGCGCAACAAATCCGGGCAGGGCAAGCGCCCGCGCAAGCCGACCCTGGACGAGATGACCGTTCGCCGGACCGAAGTGCCGCGAGAAAGCCGCCCGCATAGGCCGGAACTTGGCAAGATGGGGCCAGGCACGGATGTGGAGACGCCGCTGGCCGACGAGCCGGTTATTCGCCGCCATCGCCCGGGCATCGGCTCGGACGAGGACCCGGCGGACCAGAGAAAACGCCGGCGCCGTCCGACAAAGACGGGACGGCCGGGGCGGTGAGTTGAGCCCAAGTGGCTCGGGCTTTTGTATATCCGGCGCCAAATGTGGCGCGCTTTTCATTGAGGCGATCTTATTGTAACGAGGCGCTTCTTCGGTAATTCAGTTATTCCGACGCTATCTCTTTGATTTCCGCCCAATATACTGATGCAATCATCATTGCTAGAGACGATAATTGAGGCAATCATCTTGCCGCGACGCAATGGCTGCGCCATTGTGCGCCGCCAACGATCACGGGAGATGAAGCCATGCGTCCGATTACAGGATTGACCGCCATTGCATTGGCTGTGGTTGTCACGACCGCACACGCTGAAACCCTGCCGCTGCCGGATAACCTGATCGGCCTCAATTCGCCAGCGGGCGAGGATTTGTTGTTCGACGCCGAGGCACGCGAAGATTATGTGCCCTTGTCGATCCACTTCGCCAATCAGGTCAACCCCGCCTATTGCGGGCCGGCGACCATCGCCATGGTGTTGAATGCGCTGGACGTGCCTCGCCCGGCTTCGAACATGACGGTTGGACTCGGGTTGTTTGATCAGGAGAACATTTTCACGCCCGCCGCCGAAGCCGTGAAGCCCGCCGCCGCGATCATGAATCCTCCGTATGGCATGACCATCAACGAACTCGGCGGCCTGCTTGAGGCCCATGGTCTCAAGGTGGAAGTGACCCACGCATCCGACTCGAGCCTTGAGGCCTTTCGCGCCACTGCCGTCGCCCAGCTTGACGAAGACGAGCATTTTGTTCTCGTGAATTACTTGCGCAAGGCGATCGGTCAGGAGAAAGGCGGTCACATCTCACCACTGGGCGCCTATGACGCCGACACTGACCGCTTCCTGATCCTCGATGTGTCGCGCTACAAATATCCGCCGGTGTGGGTGGAAGCCGAGACTCTGTTCAACGCAATGAACACAACTGACTCAGACAACGACGACAAGAGCCGCGGCTA
>JAAEOR010000355.1 GCA_024222895.1 Hyphomicrobiales bacterium
ATCGTCGGTCGGAAGCCGAAGCCCCATCTGCCCGGTCTTGTCGAGGAAGCTGAACATATGCCCGTTGAGCGATGTGTAGGGCATGGTCGCACCTTTGCGCTTGACGGCCGGATTGGTCGCGACGAGCGCCTCATAGTGCGCCAGTTTTTCGACCGGCGCGGCCGCGGTCTTCCTTGGCATTGACTTCTCCCGCACGATCCCGGGCGTGCCGCCGCCGGTGCACCATGGCTATTGGCGCTGACCCGGCCCATGATACTGCCATTCCGCTGTTTTTTGGAAACCGGCAACAATGACGGAATCATGAGCGACATCTCACGAGACGCATGGCTGAACGAGAGGATCCAGCACCAGCGGCAGGGGCGCACATTCCTGGCAAATGAGGCGCTGCGCTGGGGGGAACTGATCATGCCAGCGGCCAACGAAAACCCCGCCAAGACGGACGAAGGTCTCCGGATTCTGGCCATCGCCAGCTTCCCCATTGGTTATCTTGTGCTCGAGACGATCAAGGCCTACGAACGCAGTCATCCCGGCCGAATAAACCTCGTCGGCCTTCTGGTTGACGACCCACTCAACCAAGACGCACGGATTTCAGCGAAGAAGCGAATCTGGCATTTCTATCCGGAAGACGAGCGCGCCAATATCGAATTTGCCATCGTCGAGTCCGGGCTCGAATTCGGCGTGCCGGTGTTCACCGGCGACGTGAAGAACGACTGGTTCCGAGCCCAGTTGACGTCCTGGAATCCGGCCGCCGTCGTCTGTTGCGGCTACGGTCAGTTGATCGACCCGCCTTTCCTCAGCGTTCCGCCCATGGGGATCTACAACTTCCACCCCGCCGACCTGCGGGCCGGCCAGGGCGCCGGCCCCGCGCCATATGATGATGCCGTTGCCCGGGACATCCCGACAACCCGCTTCACGGTTCACCGGATGACCGAGCAGATCGACGCCGGACCGATCGTCGGCGTCTCGCCGCCGATCAACATCCGGAACGAAGACGGCATCCTACCGGACCCGGCGATCTATTACGACAAGATGCTCGACGGGCTCGATCACCTGGCGTTTCACCTCACGGGAGCTCTTGTCGCCAGTGCCGCGGACGGCGCCCTTCGACCAACTGGTCCGGTCGACTTCGAGACAGAGTTTTCAGCGGCGAAGCGGGCCGACATGATGCGGCCGGTCGATCGGAACACCAGCCGAAATCGGCTGGCGGACCCCGATCCCGCGCTATTCTAGCGGTCACGTCGACGCAATACTCCTGGATCCGCTGTGCGGTAGAGCCTGTCATAGTTCCGATGGCGGCCGGTTCGTGGCTTGCGGACGCTGCACCAGAGTGTTTTTGTTGAGGATTGACGATGGCCACGGGATCATGAGCGACATCTCGCGGGACGCCTGGCTGAACGAACGCGTCCGGCACCAGCGGCAAGGGCGCACATTTCAATCCAACCGAGCGCTACGTTGGGGTGAACTCATCATGCCCGCCGTCGGTGAAAACCCGGAAAACGCCGACCAGGGTTTGCGGATCCTCGCTGTCGCCAGCTTTCCTACCGGCTATCTCGTGCTCGAGACAATCAAGGCCTACGAACGCGGCCGTCCCGGCAGGATCACTCTCGTCGGCCTTCTCACCGACGATCCTCTGAATTCAGACGCGCGAATAGCGGCAAGGAAGCGATTTTGGCACTTCTATTCGGAGCAGGAGCGCGCGAATATCGAGATTGCAGTCGTCGAATCCGGGCTTGAGTTCGGCGTTCCGGTGTTTACCGGCGACGTCAAGAACGACTGGTTCCGGGTGCGTTTTAAGTCATGGCGCCCCGACGCCGTCATCTGTTGCGGCTACGGTCAGTTGATCGACCCAGGTGATGTACGAGATTTTGTGTCAGGCGATGAGAGGGAGGTACTCCATGGGTTTGCAAAGACTCACAAGGAGCACCCCCCAATGCCGCAATCAGCGACGATCAAGAGTTTACCGCGTGCGTTTCGGATGATGAAGGCCATGCAGGCAGAAGGAGTAGAATGGGGCGAGGATTACCGTCAGGCTGCGGCCTTGGCTTTGAAGGACGTTATCGGCGGTCGCATGGAGGTGTCGATCGATCGGCATCTTTCGGAGATGGCCGAGCGTGGTGCGGCCGACCGGCGCAATGGCTACTACCGGCGCTGGTTGATGAGCGAGCTTGGCGAGATCGAACTCGCCGTGCCGCGCACGCGAACCTTCAGCGGGCTTACGGTGGTGCGGGCCTATGCCCGCCGCGCGCCACACATCGACCGGATGATTCTCGCCTGCTTCGTGCTGGGTCTGAGCACGCGCAAGGTGGCCACGGCGCTCCTGCCCATTCTCGGTCGACGGGTCAGCGCCTCGACCGTGAGCCAGGTCGCCAAGTCGCTCGATGCAGCGGTGGCTGCCTTCCATCGCCGGCCCTTGAAAGACATCTATTCGGTGCTGATGCTCGATGGCATAGTGTTGAGCCGCAAGACCGGCGCCGGCGCCCTCAAGCGCCCGGTTCTGGTGGCGTTGGGCATCCGGGCCGACGGCAAGAAGGAGATCCTCGATTATCGCCTGGCGCCAGCCGAAAGCGCCGCCGCCTGGGAGAACTTCCTCACCAACCTGTTCAAGCGCGGCCTGGAAGGAAAGCAACTCAAGATGATCTGCGTCGATGGCGGCGCGGGTCTTCTTGCCGCTTTGCCGATCGTCTTCGACGGCATTCCGGTCCAGCGGTGCTGGGCGCATAAGATCAGGAATGTCCTGAACAAGGTCAACAAGGTTGATCAGGACGCCGCCAAGCTCGGCCTCCATGCCGTCATGAACGCCAAAACAATGGTGCAGGCGCGCTCGGCCGCCCGACGCTTCGCCAACCAATGGCGGGCGACCTATCCCAAGGCCGTCGCGTGTCTGCGCAACGATCTCGACGAGCTCTTGACCTGCTTCCGATACAAGACCCTTGAGGAGCGAAAAGCCGTGCGCACCACAAACGCAATCGAGCGACGATTCCGAGAAGTCCGACGCAGGACAAGGCCCATGGGCGTCTTCCAGGACAGAACCTCAATGGACCGCATCCTCTTCGCGGTCTTTACCCACGAAAACCAAAACCAGGGAGTGCCGACCCTCTTCTCCCTGACACAAAACAATTGACGTTACCGATCCGGGCGTCACACATGCCGAGAAGTCTCGAAGTCGCAGTCGAAAACTGGCCGCTCGCCAGCCCGTTCGCGATCTCTCGTGGAACCAAGACAAGCGCGACCGTCG
>JAAEOR010000356.1 GCA_024222895.1 Hyphomicrobiales bacterium
CATCAAACACATGGCCACCAACCTCATCCGAAGAGCGCCAAGCAAAAACAGTATCCGCGCCAGGCGAAAAGTCGCCGCATGGGATGACGAATTCCTCGCAAGCATCATAACCGCATGATCCCTTCACCCGATTCCCCTGGGGCAGATGTTGGGCAGATGTCCAAGTCACTCGAGCGATTGGTGAACTGTTTCCGGCAAGGTCCAAACTGCGATCAACGTGACGAACGAGGCGGCCATCAAATAAAGCGCCGGCGCGTCCGGCCATCCGGTTTGCGACACCAGGAACTCGTTCACCAGTGGTGCTGTGCCTCCAAAGAGGGTGATGCTCAGGTTGAAGGCGAGGCCGACACTGGAAAGTCGACTGCTCGTCGGAAACTGCTCCGCGAGCATCGCTGGAATTGGTGCCATGACCATCGCCAGAATGCCGACAAAGATGAGCTGCGCAATCAGCGCGAGCGTGAATGATCCCTGGTTGAAGACAAGGAAGATTGGATAGCTGAAGAGCAGCATCAGCACGGCAGCAATGGCGGAAGTCGGTCGCCGCCCGATCCTGTCAGACAAGCGGCCGGCCAGGATGATGAAGCCGAGCATGGCGGAACTGCTGATCGTGGAGATCACCAGCGCGTCCTCGAAGGAGAAGCCAACTGTCGCCTTGAGGTAGGTCACCACAAAGACGCTGACGGTATAGAAGGCAACGCTGTTGAGGATGAGGAACAGAAAAACCCGCAGGATCGATCCGCGGGCGTAGCGCAGCGACTGCAGGACCGGATTCGTCACGATCCGGCTGGCACGATTGACAAAGGCCGGGCTCTCGGGGAGGCCCATCCGCAGATAGATTGTTCCGATGACAAGCACGCTGGCCGCAAAAAACGGGATGCGCCAGCCCCATGCCTGCATCTCATCCGGTCCGAGAATACTGTTTGCGGCTGTGGTGACACCACTGGCGAGAAGCAGGCCGATGCCGACACCAAACATGGTCAGACTGCCGTAGACTCCGCGTTTCCCGGGTGGTGCGGATTCAACCACATAGGACATCGCCGTCGGGTATTCACCGCCGACCGAGCAGCCCTGGAGAAAGCGCAGCAGCAACAGGAGCAGCGGCGCGACGATGCCGGCAGCCGCATATGTCGGCAGTGCGGCAACGGCGACCGTCGGAAACGCCATTAAGCCAATGGAGATGAGCAGGGCGCGTCGACGCCCAAGCCGGTCGCCGACATAGCCGATGAGCAATCCGCCCAGAGGGCGCGCGACATAGCCTGAAGCAAAGATCGCGAACGTCAGAATAAGTCCGACGCTTTGACTGGTGGTCGGGAAGAAGGCTTTTGCCAGGAGTGGCGCGACGCTGCCATAAGCAATGAAGTCATACCACTCGAGGGTATTGCCGCCGACGATCCCGGCGAGCGACCGCCGGCTTATCGTCGGTCCTGTTTCTGAGCTACCACTCACCGCTGTTCGGCATCGACGCCCAGGGCTCGGCGGCCGGCAGCGGGTCGCCCTTCTGGAGAAGCTCGACGGAGATGTTGTCCGGCGAGCGAACAAAGGCCATGTTGCCGTCACGCGGCGGTCGGTTGATTGTCACGCCGGCGTCCATCAGCTTTTGGCAAAATTCGTAGATGTTATCGACCTCGTAGGCGAGATGACCGAAATTGCGTCCGCCGGTATAGGTCTCAGGGTCCCAGTTGAATGTCAGTTCGACCGGCGATTCAGGCTGACCGGGAGGGGCCAGGAAGATCAGGGTGAATCGCCCTTTGTCATTTTCGATCCGCCGAACCTCCTCAAGGCCGAGGAGATCGCGATAGAAGCGCATGGACTCGTCGAGGTCCGTTACCCGGACCATCGTATGCAGGTATTTCATAGGCTGTAGATCTCCGTCAATTTGTGGTCTTGGGCGGCAGCATAAGCCGCCGATCGACAAACGCAAACGGACAACGTATCAAGAAACCGTTGCACAGAGCACACACGATCGTGGAAACGGTGCGTTTGTGGCTGGCATCGAATCGCCCGGATGCTATGCTAAATTGGGATCAACGAAGGCAGCACCGGTCGCGCGGCGCTGGTTAGGGGCACTACGTCGATATGGGGGCGAAGGTTTCACCGGAACTCCCCCTGGGCATCGAGCCGGGAGAAGATGCACCCGTCGACCTCGTTGAGGTGGCAGGTGTCATCAAGTGGTTCGATGCCTCAAAGGGGTATGGCTTTATCGTTCCCGACGACGGATCCGCAGACGTCCTGATTCACGTGACAGTGCTCCGGCAGGACGGCTTCCAGACCGCGCATGAGGGTGCGCGCATCGTCTGCGAGGCGGTTCGCCGCGACAAAGGCATGCAGGCGCTTCGCATTCTCAGCATGGATGAGTCGACCGCCGCTCGGCCGCCGCAAATGGAGCCGGCCCGGACTCACACGACGGTGAGACCCACCAGCGGATTGGAGCGCGCCACGGTGAAGTGGTTCAACCGCGTGCGAGGCTACGGCTTCCTGACCCGTGGGGAGGGGACCGAAGACATATTCGTTCACATGGAGACGTTGCGGCGGTACGGACTCGCGGAACTGCGCCCCGGGCAAACCGTCCTTGTTCGATTCGGTGACGGGCCGAAGGGCCTGATGGCGGCGGAAGTCCTACCCGATACCGGCGGTGGCGGTCTCTCATCCCACTGACTCCTCACGGCAATCGATAGTCAGCATCGGAGTTGGTGGCGCGCGCCGGGTGCGGATTTCGTACCGGGTGACAAGAGACGCTCAGCAGGCGTGGCGGTAATGGTCATTGGTGGCGACGCCTGAGGGGACGTCGCGTTCGACACGGGCCTGACAATCGTTAGGATGGGTCTCACGCATTTTTCCGAGGAGTCATCGAGCCATGGGCCTTGTGCAGTTCTGCAGGATATTGGTGTGGGTCGGATCTGCTGTTCTTGTCGGAACCGTTTCTTCGCTGGCAGAGGATGCCGCATTCACGCCCCGCGACATCGAGACCGTTTACAAGGAAGCAATGGCCAAGCGCGACGCCAGCATCGTTGCCAGTTACTACACTGACGACGCGCAGCTTTTCGCGCCGAATGGCCGGGTCTTCAAGGGACGCGCGGCAATCGAAGAGGATATGGCCGAGGGGTACAGGGTCAGCGCGCGGGAACTGACGGCGAGCGATATTACCGTTGACGGCGATGACGATCAGGCCGTCCTGATCTGGAATTGGACACTGGAGGTAACCCCCGACGGCGGCCGCACGCAAACCGTCCACGGCCGGTCATTGCATGTCTGGGTTAACGGCGATGACGGTTGGAAGATTACCTATGATCTGTACCAGACGTTCTAATCTGGTGCGTCCGGTATATGCGTTGCGAGGCAAGGATCGACGGGGCTCCGTCGTCAACCCGGCGGCAGCCCGGTTTCCGGCGATCGATCGCCAATCGAGGAGCGCTGGCGGCTCACCGGCCGAGAACTGCCGCGGCAGGCTTGACGCAATCAGGCAAAACCTCCAGATACTGCGCATTCTGCCGTGTCGGGGCGTAGCTCAGCCTGGTAGAGCACCTGCTTTGGGAGCAGGGGGTCGTAGGTTCGAATCCTGCCGCCCCGACCAAACCTATCTTTGTCCGACCCGGAGACATGGGTA
>JAAEOR010000357.1 GCA_024222895.1 Hyphomicrobiales bacterium
ATCAAACACATGGCCACCAACCTCATCCGAAGAGCGCCAAGCAAAAACAGTATCCGCGCCAGGCGAAAAGTCGCCGCATGGGATGACGAATTCCTCGCAAGCATCATAACCGCATGATCCCTTCACCCGATTCCCCTGCGTCCGGGTCACAGGTGGCGGGCCGCCAGTCGACATAGTCGGGCCGAAAGCCGCTACCCATAGGCCGCGTGGGTTGCAGCTCCGGCAACCCGGTTAGTCCCCGGTCGTCACCATCGCGGCGCCGGGCTGATCGGCTCAGCAGATGGCGGTTTCCGGGCCACAGCTCTCCCGCGCCGAGGCGATCCGGTCTTTGAGTGCGTCGAAGCCGACTGCTCCGATGACGACATCGTTTGCCGTGACATAGGATGGCGTGCCGGTCAGCGCCAACTCCGAGGCGAGGGCGTAGACCTCGGTGATGGTGTCGTTAACCTCGTCCGCCTCCAGTTTCTCGCGAAGGGCGCCGGTATCGAGGCCGAGATCCTCGGCAACTGCGAGTGCGACATCGCCATCAACCTGTCCGGGCTGGCTCAGAAGGGCATCATGAAAGGCATTCATCTGGTCGGGGGCCACCAGATTGACCGCGATCGAAACCTGAGCCGCCTCGACCGACCCCTCTCCCAGCACTGGGAATTCCTTGAGGACGACGCGGAGATTATCGTCCTGGGCGATCAGTTCACGCATGTCTTCGAGAGCGCGGCGGCAGAACCCGCAATTGTAGTCGAAGAACTCCACCAGGGTGACGCTGCCTTCGGGATTACCGAGTACGACCTGGCGTTCCGAGGCGAACAGCAGATCCTTGTTGTTTGCAATGGCGGCGACCTGCGCGACCCGATCGGCCTCTTCCTGCTGGTGCTGAAACGCCTCCATGGCGTCCCGAATGATTTCAGGATTGGCGATTAGATGAGTGCGGATGGTCGTTTCGACCTCCTCGCGCTGTTCATCACTGAGGCCGGCAACCGTCACGGGTTCCGGGGCCAACAGTTCAGGATGAGCCTCGAGGTAATCCTTCACGGCTGCTTCGGTGACTGCCGCGCTCGGACCGCGCCCGGTTACCTCGACGCCGATCAGATACCCGACCGCTCCGATGACGATCGCTCCGATGGCGGCGATCGCGATGTGTGACTGCTTCATATCCGGGGCTCCGTAAGCATCCTGGCCAGGTCAGCGTGACCGAGGCGGTGTATAGGCGATGATATCACCCGCGCGAACCCATCCGGGGGAACCGGTCTTCAATCTTTCTTGAGCGCGGGTTGCGTGAATCTGGGCCTCTCGGAAGTTTCCAAGCACAAACAAACCTTCGGCAGTCGCCAGCTCTGCCCGTGGGACGTCGCCTGCAAGCGCGTGTGCGCGGGCAAGCGTGCGCCACCCAACCGGGACATCCGGGTCGGTTTGCAGGCCGACGGTCAGGTTCTTGATCGCCACTTTTATGTTGTCTTGTTGTTCCGTCGCGACCAGCGCCTGACCATAGAGAATGCGAAGCAGGCCCGACCTTGGTGCCAACGACACGGCTTGACGCAGCGGCACCAACGCGTCTGCCGGTCGGCCGCCTTCAAGCAGTGCCTGGCCCTTCAGCTCCCAGAAGAAGGGATTATCAGGCTGGATTTGGATCAGTTCGTCAATTCGCGCGATCGCAGGATTGAGTGCGCCGGCGCGATAGGCTGCGATCGCACGGGCATAACGCGCCGGAAGGCTTGCATCACTCTGCGGATATCGCCGGCCGACCTGTTGTGGCGTCATGGTGAAGCCTGCGAGTTTGGCACGGACGAGATCGTGGCGCCGCTGCAACTCCGGGCTCGATGTCTTGTTCACATGGGGGCTGTTGCGGACCAGAGCTTCCACCGTTGCGACTCGATCGGCCGGCAGAGGATGGGACTGGACATAGGGGTCGACGCCGCGGGAGGAGAACATCACTTCGTCGGCGAGCCGGCGAAGAACCGCGACCATGCCGGCGCCGGATTGACCGGTTGCGTCAAGAAAGGCCACGGCTGTCCGGTCGGCCGACGCTTCCTGGGCCCGGGCATAGGCAAGGACGTTGCGCTGGGCCGCGTGCATGGAGCCAGCCATGATCCCGGTGCCGGCCTGCCCAATGCCTTCCAAGCCTGTGGCCGAGCCGGCGAGTGCGGCGCCGACTCCCACGAGGGCGCCGATCAACGCCGCGGTCGTCGAATTGGCAATGGTCTGGCGGATACCGGCAAGGTCACCCTGGGCAAGGTGGGCCGCCTCATGGGCGAGGACGCCGATGACCTCGTCGGGAGTCTCCGACGTGAGGATGGTGCCCGTGTTGATAAACATCCTCGACGGATCGGCGACGAAAGCGTTGAACCCTCTGTCCGGGACGAGAAAGATCTGCATGCTCTGGCCGTCGAGGCCGGCGACCTTGAAGATCGGTGCGGCGTACGCCTGAATAAGCGCTTCGGTTTCGGCATCTCGAACGATCGGCACGCCAGCGGCCGCTTGCGATGTGAATACCAACGCCGCCACCGTTGTTGCGGCGATCGCCCCGCGCGTGAGTTGTACTCGGCGACGTCGTAAGGCTTTCCAACCAATGTTAGCGCTGATAGGCACTCTTCTCGGGCGCATCGGGTCCTCGGTTTCAGTTACGGCACTTCGTTGATAAGGGCGGAACCCGTTTGCCAGGCGATCGGCTCCGCGGTTCGCCGGTCGATTGACGCCAGATTGAGGCGACAGGAAGACGAGCACAGGTGAGGAGATAGCTTTGACCGGGACAAAATTCCAGCCATCCCGGCGTAGTGGTGTCGAACCGTTTCTGGCAATGGAGGTGCTGCAGGCGGCATCCGAGCGCGAGGAGGCGGGCCATCACATCGTTCATATGGAGGTCGGCCAACCCGGCGTCCCAGCACCCGGGCCGGTGCTTGAGGCCGCGCGCCGCGCCCTGGATGACGGATATTTCCGCTACACTGAAGCGCTTGGCATCCGCCCACTCAGGGAGCGGATCGCGGAGCACTATCGGAAGACCTACGGCGTTGATGTGCCGCCTTCGCGCGTGGCGGTAACCACAGGCTCGTCCGCAGGATTCAATCTGGCCTTCCTTTCTGCCTTCGACCCCGGTGACCGGATTGCCTTGGCGACGCCCGGCTATCCGGCCTATCGCAACTTGCTCGGCGCGCTTGGCCTTGAAGTGGTCCACATCGAGACCAGCGCGGACACCGGCTATATCGTGACTCCGCAGTTGCTCGATGCAGCCCACGCCGATGCGCCTCTGGCCGGTGTCCTGATTGCCAGTCCCGCCAATCCGACCGGAACGGTTATGCAGCCAAACGCGCTTC
>JAAEOR010000358.1 GCA_024222895.1 Hyphomicrobiales bacterium
CGAGGCGTCTGTCGCCGCCCCGCCGAAGGAATCGGTCAAAGCCATCGCTGATCGTGTCGACCGTGCGCAGGCCGGTCACAAGGCCGGGGGGCCGGTGAAGGGCGACGATGGTTTCGGCGATGACCGCGGTCGCCTCGTCATCCCGCCCGTCAGCGACCATCTCCGTCAGATCGTCACCGGGTTTGGCTTTTTCTATCAGCAGGCCGCCGGGATCGCGAGCAATCAGCCGCACCGCGCCGTTACCGCCATAGTGCTCCAGGACCGTGGCCGAGTCGTGCTCGTCGCTGTTGGGGCCGTGAAGCTTGAGGACGCAAGGCGCGCCGTTGCGGCTGGCGAAGACGATCCGCCCGGCCGGGGTTTCCATCGACGGTCCTTCGATCGTCAACGCCCAGGCCCTGGTCAGACGTGTCAGTGTCGAATCCAACCCTCAGGTCACCCCGTAAACGTCCGCCACGCTGGTGCCACGCCTATTCGTCTTCGCGCTTCAGGGGGCGAGCCATCAGCGCCTCGATGGCTGCGTCGATGGTCAACTCGCCGGCGATGATGCCGGCCACCGAGTCGACGATCGGCATGGGGACATCGTGCCGCCGTGCCAGGTCCCGCGCGACGGCCGCTGTCGCCATGCCTTCGACGAGGGGATGCGGGTCGCTCGGGCTGCCGCCCTCGCCAAGTCGCAGTCCGTAGGAAAAATTGCGCGATTGCGGGTTGGAACATGTGAGGACGAGGTCGCCAAGTCCGGAGAGGCCCATCAGGGTCTCCGGCCGCGCGCCGAGGGCCTCGGCCAGCCGGGTCAGTTCGGCAAAGCTGCGGGCGATCAAGGCAGCCAGGGCGCTTGCTCCGAGCTGGCGACCGGCGACGACGCCGGCGGCGATGGCGAGAACGTTCTTGATGGCGCCGCCGATCTCGACGCCGATCACATCGGTTTCGGCGTAGGGGCGCAGTGTCGGGCCGGCAAGTGCCCGGCACAGATCAAGTGCCGTCGTCTCGTTCTCGGCGGCGATTGTCACCGCGGTCGGCAGGCCACGTGCCACGTCGGTGGCGAAACCCGGGCCGGAAAGCACTGCCGTCATCGCCGCGGGTGCCGCTTCGGAAAGAACCTCGGTCATCCGTTTGCCCGTATCGCGCTCCAGTCCCTTGGCGCACACCACGACCGGATGACCTTCGGCGATGTAGGGCGCTGCAATGGCCGCTACGGTTCGAACCGATTGCGCCGGCACTGCCAGCAATACCGCGTCGCCTCTGAGGGCATTGCCGATGTTTGTCGTGGCGGGAACATGGTCCAGCCGAATATCCGGAAGATAGCGCGAGTTCTCGCGATCCTCGTCGATTTCGGTAACCACCTTCGGATCACGTGCCCACAGGCGCACTGTTCGGCCGGCCCGGGCGGCGACGGCGGCGAGCGCCGTTCCCCACGCGCCGCCACCAAGCACGGAAATTCGGTCGAAACGAACGTCACCCATCGGCTGGTCCCCAACCAGGAGCCTGATATCGTCAATGGCAGTCAACC
>JAAEOR010000359.1 GCA_024222895.1 Hyphomicrobiales bacterium
GGACGGCGAACAAGGCGAGCCGCAAGCGACAGTCCTGACCTGTACTCTCGAAATCCGTGACTCGACGTTGCCGATAGAGGTGCCTGATTCTCTGGATAACGCCGCCGATGGGGGCGGCGGGGGCAAAGTTCGTCGCCGCCGAAACCGTATTCAGCCGGCCGTCGGCAAGGACGGCACCGGCGTTGAGAAACGCGGCCGCAAGCGCCCGGGTCAGGGCGGGTCGCGCAAGACGAAGCGAACACCAGCGTTTCGTTTGTCTGAGTAGTACGAAGTGAGACATCAAAGGAGGAAGAAATGAAACGACCAAACAGCCTCAGATTGGCGGCCTCGGCGATTGCGCTGACCGCAATGGCAACATCGGCCGCTGCGGTCGATTGGAGCGCAGAACTCGGCGATCACAGTGACGTCGACCTTCGGGTTCAGGTGATCCAGGATCCGTTCATCGATTCGCTGAAAGAGATCAGCCCGGCGTTCGAAGGCCTCACCGGGGCCGGCGTAACGATCGAGGGTTTCGGCTACGATCCACTTCACGAAAAGCAGATCCTCGGCTGCTCGCAGTCGGATGACCAATATGACGTTCTTTTCGTGGATGGTATCTGGATCGGCGAGTTCGTTGAGGCAGGCTGCGTTGAGCCGGTCGCGGATCGTGTCGCCGCCGAGGATGCAGAGCTTATGGCGATGGACGACTACATCGAATCCTTCGCCGGGCAGGCGGTCTGGGACGGTAAGCTCCAGTGTCTGCCGATCGCCGGCTACTGGCACATGCTGCACTATCGCAAGGACCTCTTCGAGGAAGCCGGGATCAAGGTTCCCGAGACGTTCGACGAACTGATGGCGGCCGCCAAGTTCTTTGCCGAAAGTCCGGACCATCCGGACGTTGCCGGAATGGCGATGAACTTTCAGCGTGGCTCGCCGGCCGGACAGCAGTTCTTCGAGTGGATCTATTCCGCAGGAGGCAAGCCGTGGGAAAGCAACTACCCCGGTTCGCCCGACGCCTACGCCGATCAGACGCCGCTCTTCAACTCGGAAAAAGCGGTGGAAATGATCCAGTTCTTCAAGGACATGGTGCCGTATGGACCGCCAGGGGTCGAGCAATTTGCCTGGGATGATCGGGCAAACGCGTTCACTCAGGGCAAGGTTGCCATGATCAACAACTGGTCGGTGCGCACGCCGCTGTTCACCGATCCGAAGATCTCCAAGGTGATGGATGTGTTCGACGTGGCAGTGTTCCCCCATGCCGAAGGTGCCGAGTCGGTTCCGCCGGTTGGCGGCTGGGTGATGTGCATCAACCAGCACTCCAATAACAAGGACGCCGCGTGGGATTACATGAAGTGGTTTGCGCATCCGGAGACCCACAAGACCTTCGTGCTTGCCGGTGGTCCGCCGAGCCGCCACTCGGCGATGCAGGATCCCGAGATCATTGCCGCGCAGCCGTGGGTGCCGACGCTCTATGACTCGGCCAAGCTCGCCTGGCAGGAACTGCGCCCGAGGCACGCCTACACGTTCGAGATGATCGATGCGTTGGGTTTCGAGGTGAACCGGGCGATCACCGGCGAGGCGACGCCGCAGGAGGCGATGGACGCTGCC
>JAAEOR010000360.1 GCA_024222895.1 Hyphomicrobiales bacterium
GTCGCCATTGACATCCCCAGCCGAAGAAACGCTCCGGCCGGCACGATCGCTGCCTTCATCGCCCTGGATGATGAAGCCCTCGGCCGCCGAAAGGCTGGTCAGGTCGATGACCTGACGGCCACCGACATCGGACCCGAACCCCGATCCCGACCCGAACACAACATACGCCTCGCCGGCATTGCTGCCGCCGTCGTCGCCATAGGGCGCCCCGACGATCAGGTCGTCGAAGCCGTCGCCGTTGACATCACCGGCCGACGAAACGCTAAAGCCGGCATTGTCGTTGCCCGCATCGCCCTGGATGATGAAGCCAAAGCTCGGGCCAAGAAACGTCAGGTCGAAGATCAGGCGCGGGCTAACCGTCACGTCGAAGGCCCCGGCCGTGCTGGTGTTGGCCGTGCTGGTGTTGGCCGCCGCGTCGGTCGCGGTCGCGGAGAAGGAATGGGTGGCGTAAACCAACGGCAGGACCGTGTTGTAGGTCCAGTCGCCGCCGCCATCGACAATCACCGTCGCCAGCGGCGTGCCTTCGTAGGAAATCTCGACCGTCGTGCCGATCTCAGCCGCACCCGCGAACGTCACCACCTGTTCGCTGGTCAGACCGTCGCCGGTGGTGCCGGCATCGGATGCGGTCGCCAAGCCGATGGTCGGCGCGCTCGGGGCAATTGTATCAATCGTGACGGCGAGCGGGCCGGAGGCGGCGCTGGTATTGCCGGCAACGTCGGTGGCGACCGCCGTGAAGCTGTGGGCGCCCTCGGTCAGAGCCGCGGTATCAAAGCTCCAGTCGCCCGAACCGTCGGCAACCGCCGTTCCCAGCGATGATGCGCCGTCGAAGATCTCGACGGTTGCGCCGGCCTCGGTCGTCCCGGTGATGGTCAGCGTATCATCGGCGGTGATGTCGTCTCCGCCAACCCCGGTGTCGTCGGAGAAGCCGGTGATGCTCGGTGCGTCGACAGAGGTGTCGACGGTGACCACGGTCGCGGCTGACTTGCTGCTCTTGTTGCCGGCAACGTCCTTCGCCTTGACCTTGAAGCTGTGGTCGCCGTCAGACAGCGCGTCGGTCGTAAATGTCCAGTCGCCGTTGTTGTCGGCAAAAACGGTTCCGATCAGGTCGCCGCCGAGGAAAACCTTGACCTTGGCGTCGGCTTCAGTGACTCCGGAGAGCGTTAGCGTGTCATCTGCCGTGATACCGTCGGCGACGCTGGTATCGTCGGCGACCGCCGCGATTGTCGGATCGTCGATCTCGGTGTCGACGACGGTCTTTTTCTTCTTCGAGTCTTTAGACTTGCCGCTTTTTTTGCCTTGATTTTGAAATTATGCTTGCCGTCATCGAGGGCATCGGTTTTGAAGGTCCATATCCCCTTCTTGTTGGCCTTGGTCGTTCCGATCTTGACGCCGTTGTCATAGATGACGATTTTGGCGCCCGCCTCGGCTATTCCCTTGAGTTTGAGCGTATTGTCGGAGGTAATCAGATCGCTCGACGAGCGTCCAGTATCCTTCTTGATCTTCTTTATTTTCGGTTTCGCCACAATTCTTGCCTCTCAAATCGTGCTTGTGTCTTTCCAACGCTCTCTCGCGTCGTCGACGCACGACTTCTTCCACAATTGACAACGTTGATTCAAATCAATTCACTAGATTTCGTCATATTGACTTGGTCTTTCGGGCTTATATTCCTTCCGGTGGTTCGTTTTCGCATATCTGGTTAATACTGAGTGTGGTCTTTGCGGCTTATTTCATTTGAATTACTAAGAAATGCTGTTCGGTGAACGCGGCTTTTCGGTCACCGATCAAAAACGGAGCGCCGTTGCGCGCCCCCAGAATCGGCGTCCCCGAAGGGAAACAGGGACTGTTGAGGCAATCGGAGCCCTCCGATCAATGGTGAACTAGCGCGCGGAGCGTTGCCGGCAAGGTGGCGGGCGAAAAAGAATGGGAATTATTTGAAAAAAAGAACACCCAATTTGAGGTCAATTCCTTTGTTTCAACCAACGCTTTTGCTCAAAAGATTTCCGTGTGTTTACAAACACTACGAGCAGCTCCAGCTTGACATATGCACGCGTCATCCGCTCAGCGAAAGACGGCTGGTGGTCTGGTGGTAATGTCGAACTTAAACCCTACACCAGCGAGGTCACGGCCCGATCAGGAGGGTCACGTCAGCGGTGGCGTCCTGCGCCACGTTTTCATGTCAATGAAGACGCCCCGGCGGCAAGCCGCTAGCGATACTCGATCTCGACGAAAACGAACTCCGACACACCGCGATTGATCACATCGTGTTCAACGCCGGCCTCGCGGAAATAAGGGCTGCCGGCGGTCAGGTCGGCAACCGTCTCGTTTCCCTTGCCATCGACCAGCGTCAGGGAACCAGTGGTCATCGGCACGACGACATAGTCGAACTCGTGGCGGTGCCATCCGGTGGCCTCGCCGGGCGCAAACCGCCACTCGGTCACCCGCGTGCGGTCATTGTCAATCACGACAGTCGATTTTGCCTGGGCAGCCATGACGGTTTCCTTTGGGCTCATCGCTTCGGCGTCAGCACATACACGCCGGTGTCGTGCAAACTAGCCTCCCAATCGCCATCGACAACAATGGTCGTGGTCTCTTCCTCGATGATTGCCGGACCGTTGATCCGGCTGCCGGCGCCAAGCGCGGCCCCATCATAGACGGGCGTCTCGATCCGATCACCCTCGGCAGAAAACACCACCGCACGATGTCCCTTGATTGCCTGACCGGGATCGCCCCCCGCCGCCAGTCGAGCCGGTTCGGGTTTCTCGATCCGGCCGTACATGGCGCTCTCGATGTTCACGACCTCGACCGCGGTGTTCGGTTCCGAGTATGTGTAAAGCGCCTTGTGGCGATCATGAAACGCGTCGCGGATACGCGGCAGGGTCGCTTCGCCGATCTCCAGATCGTCGATCTCTACTGTGCACTCGTGCACCTGTCCGACATAGCGCATGTCGAGAGACCTGCGGACATCGATCCGGTCGGCACCAAAGCCGTCACCAGCCAGGTCGGCCATGCCCCGCTTTTCCAGATCCGCAAAGGTCCGGCTCAATCGCCCGGCAACATCCGCGCCGTCCAGGCGCTCGGGAAACGGTGCCATGTAATTGTACTTGACGTCGGAAATGATCTGCCCAAAAGCGCACAGCCCCGAGGCCAGCTTTGGGATCAGGATCTTGCTGATGCCCATCTCGCTCGCCAGCGCGGTGATATGAGCGCCGGTCGCACCACCGGCACCGACCAGAACAAAGTCGCGCGGATCATCACCCCGCTCCACCGACACACGGCGGATGCCGTTGACCATATTGGCGTTGACGATGGTGAAC
>JAAEOR010000361.1 GCA_024222895.1 Hyphomicrobiales bacterium
CGGCAGTGCCGAGGTTGGTGATGATTACCGGATCACCGTCCGGATCGCTGTCGTTGGTCAGAACGGCGATGGTGGTCGTATCATCCTCGTTGACCGTAGCAAGGTCGGTCACAGCGGCCGGCGCCGTATTGGTCGGATCGGAGATGCCCGCCAATTCAGCAACCTGCGTCGCATCCAATACCTGATCAAAGACCTGGACGTCGGCGATCTGGCCAGAAAATGGACTGACGAAACCGTCTTGGCCAGTCTGGCTCGCCCAGCCGAGGCCCCCAATCTGCAGATACTCCTGATTGCCCGTCCAAGACATGATGTGGTCGTCAACCGAGGCAACCGGCGCGCCGTCGACATAAAGTTCAACGCCATTGGCACCAAAAGTGGCGGCGACCTCATATTCCTGGCCGGCGACAAGGCCTGCTTGAGAGAGGATCGTGCTCGCCGAGCCGTCCTGAAACCGGGCGACCAGAGAGCCGTTTTCGACATAGATCGCGAAGTGATTACCGCCGCCCGAGAATCCACCTGCATCCTTGGTAAACAGCCCCTGTCGAGTGTTTACATCATCTGCGACAAACGAGAACGCAATCGTCGCCTCGGCGACCTCCAATTCTGTATCATGCGGCAGATTGATGACGTCGCTTGCAGTTCCGTCAAACGACTGAACTCCAGCCAGGTTAAACACAGATAAGGGGAGTGACATGAGCTAGACCCTCCAGAGCATCTTTGCTTCAAAGAGCTGCGTGGGTCGACTAGCGAACCCCACAGGCATGACACCATACCGCATCAGAAGTCGCCATTTGTCTCGGGACTCGAGACGACCGCTGGCGAACGCTTTGCGTCGTCGCTGGTTGTTTTCGCCAGGCCCAAACAATTCGGAGGGACTGATTCCACCCGGTACCTCACTCCGGCATTTTAAACAAACTGCAAATTTGTTCAAACAAATATGACGCTGTAAATAGGGCGTTTCCGCGATCAAGGAGTGCGCTTGGGGCGAAGGTGAATTATGCTTGCTTGGCCCTTGGGTGACGCAATTCGACAGGATGGGCGAATCCGATCGTGGCAAAGGCTTCCGGTGGTATTCTTGAGGATTGGCTTTTCGAGATGAAGGGCATATTGGTCACGAACAATCCGAGCCGACCTGGCCAGATGGCGTCAAGGTCCCTAGTCTGAACGGGCGGAGGGTGACTTAACAGATCTCAACGATGTTGATCGATTTGTAATCGTCGAGCTTTGGTCATGCGTTGTCAAAGCTGCGGCATCTTCTGCCGTCGACAAGAGGTTCATTGGGACAAACCGCCGGGCGGACAAGCGCGTAGTCTGGAACAGGAGCTAACATTGACTGGCGACGACCACTGGACAGTGAGCCATTGCATTCCGGGGAAGGATTACGATCTCATGCCGTTCAAGGCTTTCAATCTCCGTTCGAGCGATTAACCATGCGTTTTCTCGTGACCGGCGGTGCAGGTTTCATCGGGTCAGCCGTAGCCCGGCTGATCCATGGGGCGGCCCGCGACCACATATTGATCGTCGACAAACTGACCTATGCGGGAAACCTCGAATCGCTTCCCCGAATTGATGTCGATCCGAAGCTTCGCTTCGTCCGGGCTGACATTTGCGACGGCCCTGCTATGGAGCGTTTGTTCGAGGAGTACCGGCCGGAGGTGGTCCTTCATCTGGCGGCCGAGAGCCATGTCGACCGATCAATCGACGGCCCGGGTGCATTCATCGATACGAACGTCGTTGGAACCGGCGTCCTGCTTGGCGCCGCCCTGGGCTACTGGCGGCAGCTCGGCGAACGCGATCGTACGACCTTCCGTTTTCACCACGTTTCGACCGACGAGGTCTACGGCTCGCTCGGCGCCGACGGTGCATTCAGCGAAGGCGACCCCTACCGTCCGAACTCGCCCTACGCGGCAAGCAAGGCGGCCAGCGACCACCTCGCCCGCGCCTGGCATACCACCTACGGCCTCCCGGTCGTCGTAACCAACTGCTCCAACAATTATGGACCGTATCAGTTTCCCGAGAAGCTGATTCCTTTGATGATCCTCAATGCTCTCGAAGGTCGCCCCCTTCCGGTGTATGGCACCGGCGCCAATGTTCGCGATTGGTTGTACGTTGAGGATCACGCTCGAGCTCTCCTTCTCGTCGCAAACGAGGGCAACGTTGGCGAAACCTACAATATCGGCGGCAACGCCGAATGCTCCAATCTGGAGATCGTTCACTATTTGTGTGACCTTATCGATGAGTTCGCCCCACGTCCCGACGGCGGTCAATGCGGCGATCTTGTCGCTTTCGTCGCTGACCGCCCAGGGCATGATTTCCGTTACGCCATCAATTCGGCCAAGCTGAAGAATGCGCTCGGTTGGACCCCATCGGAGTCTCTGGAAAGCGGATTACGCCGCACCGTCCGCTGGTACCTCGATAACCGGCCGTGGTGGGAGCGGGTACGGTCTGGCGTCTATCGCGGCGAAAGACTCGGCGTTGCACGATCAGGTGAACCGGCTGCGGGGGCTCAACGATGAAAGGAATCATACTTGCCGGCGGATCGGGCACGCGCCTCTTTCCTTTGACGGCAGCCATGTCGAAGCAACTCTTGCCGGTCTACGACAAGCCGATGATCTACTACCCGTTGTCGACGTTGATGCTTGCCGGCATCCGTGACGTCCTGATCATCACGACCCCTCATGATCTTGGGAATTTCCAACGATTGCTCGGAAAAGGAGAGCGGTTCGGTATCGACATAACTTACGCGACACAGGCCGAGCCGCGCGGCCTTGCGGACGCCTTCATTGTGGGTCGGAGTTTCGTCGGTAACGATCGGGTCGCATTGATTCTCGGAGATAACATCTTTTTCGGCCACGGCCTTACCGATCTGTTGGTTCGCACTGTGACGCGGTCGACAGGTGCGACGATTTTCGCTTATGTGGTCAAGGATCCGAACCGCTATGGCGTCGTCGAGATCGATCGCGATGGCCGCGCGTTGTCGATCGAGGAGAAGCCACAGCGACCAAAGTCGCAACATGCGGTGACCGGCCTGTATTTCTACGACAACGACGTCTTGGATATCGCGGCGGCCGTCAAACCGTCGTCGCGGGGCGAGATCGAAATCACCGATGTCAACCGTGCCTATATGGAACGCGGTGATCTCTACGTCGAGGTCATGGGACGGGGGTATGCTTGGCTTGA
>JAAEOR010000362.1 GCA_024222895.1 Hyphomicrobiales bacterium
AACCCAACAAGGCACGCTACCGAATTCATCGGACACCGAGCAACCCCGCGGTCATGGCCGGCGCGCGGCGGCGGATTATCACGGCGCCGAGACGGTTTCTTGCCCCCATGACGAACACCAGTCGGGGGATCGCTGTCCGCAATGCGCGCGCGGCCGGCTGTATGGCTTAGCGCCGTTAGTGCGCCTGCGCTTTACCGGTCAGCCCCTGGCGTTGGTCACGCACTTTGAGCTGCAGCGGCTGCGCTGCGGGACCTGCGGTTTTATCACCGTGGCCTGCATGCCGCCGCAGGCAAACCGGGAGACCTATGATGTGAGTCTCAAAGTGAACCTGGCCCTGGCCCATTATCACCTCGGCCTGCCGTTCAAACGCATCGAATCCTTCCAGGACATGCTGGGCATGCCGTTGCCCGATGCCACCCAGTGGGATCTGGTGGAGCAGGTGGCCGACAGCGCCTATCCGGTCTATGAGTTGCTGAAAAAGATCGGTGCCAACCAACCCTTGGTCTATCAAGACGACACCGGCGCCCGGGTGTTATCGCTGAT
>JAAEOR010000363.1 GCA_024222895.1 Hyphomicrobiales bacterium
AGGGGTATCCGATCCACTTCAGCTGGCTGAAGGGCGGATAGCGTGGCGATGAGCGAATCGGACGGGTCAGGGCCGGACATCGTGCCTCTTCGGTCACCGAGGGTCTGCCCGACCTGCGGCAAGCCGTCGGCGAAGTCCTACACACCATTCTGCAGCAAGCGGTGCGCCGACGTCGACCTCCATCGCTGGCTCTCGGGCGCCTATGCGATTCCGGCTGTCGAAGGCGACGAGGATGAAGGCGGTGAGGCATGACGCCGAATCCGGAAACCGCGGGATGCCGTCGAAAGGTCGCTGGCACAAAAATCGTCTCGATTTGGCGACGGCGGCAGTTTGAACACGTTGTCCCCGAACGGGAGACGATCCAGCGTCATGCTATCCCGGGACGCGGCGTGGCTGTGGCGGGCCCAATCGGTCCGGGGCGACAGTGTCGGCCGCAAATAGAACGGCTAAGATTGACCGTAACAAGGGGGTATGGTTGAAAGCGACCATGACCATGACCAAAGGTCCCGACTTCATCTGCGTAGGCGCCCAAAAGGGTGGCACCCAGTGGCTATACGATCAACTTGCCTATCATCCGGATTTCTGGATGCCGCCGGTGAAAGAGTTCCACTATTTTGATCTGGAAAAGCGGCCGAGCCGGGCGCGGAAGCAGGCCAGTCTGGTCAGACGGACGAAACGAATCAAAAGGGCAGGGATGCGGTCTGACATGGCGGTACCCGGTGCCCCCGATGTGCCGCTGGAAGAGCGGGATATAGCCTTTCTGGAAGAGTACACGGCGGGTTACGGTACTTCAATCGAGATGGAGCTGTACTGCAGACTGTTTCGCCATAGCGGCTCGCAGCTGACCGGTGACGTCACGCCCGCTTACGGCAGCCTTCATCGCAATATCATCGATCTAATCGCGAACAAGCTTCCGGACATGAAGATCGTATTCATTGCGCGCGAGCCTGTGTCGCGGCTGTGGTCGCAATATTGCATGTCGCTGCGGTCCGGGAAGGAGATCGGCCCTGCGACGGTTGATAGTGTGATAGGTTTTGCCCGCCGGCCGATCGCGTCGAAACGGTCATTCCCTTCGAAGATTGTGCGCAAATGGCGTCGATCTTTTCCCAATCTCGGGCTTTTCTTCTTTGACGATCTCGTTCAAAACCCCGACCAGTTCCGCCGGGACGTTCTCGAATATATCGGCGCGAATCCGGATGTGCAGAGCGGCGATCTTGAGGCAGGCTACAATCGGAAGAAAGACGAGCTGAAGTTGTCGATCACGCCGGAGATCAGGTCGGCGTTGAGGGAATTCTTTGCCGATGAACTCGAAGCTGCCGCTGCCGAACTTGGCGGTCCGGCACTAGCCTGGCGAAGCAGGTGAATGCGGCAGGTCTGAACGCACACGCATCCAGGCGCTGTCCCCCGGGCGTGGCCGTAAAGATCAGTGGGCCGGAAATACCCCGCTCCGCCAACGGATTCAGATAACGCTCAGGCTGTTTCGTTTCGCCGGTATGGACGCGTCCGATATCCTCGTCCCGTGCCTGCCGGTTGTAAGGGTAAGGGCTCCGAACAAGGATAATATCAAGGGCACTTGGTATAAGGCCTGATGGCCTGACACGGATCGTCAGGCGTCGATGAAGATGCCGCGCCGGCGATCCGAGATCGCCTGATCGACCGCCTGCATAAGCCGGTCGCAGCTGTTTTCGTCCGAATAACCGAGATATTCGCCCGCCAGGGACTCGATCTTGCCGCTGTTGTCGGGGGAAAAGACTTCCTGCCAGACCGCCACTTCGTCGGTGAATGTTATCTCGTTCAGCGTATCACCAACAAAGTCGAACTCACCCGTAATGTAGTCGTATATCATTTGGTCATGTAGGAAGCGTGCAACCCGCTTTTTCTGAATAATGAAGTCCCAGATGATGGCGGAGTAGTCGGAGATGAGATAGTCGGACTCCGCGACGATTGAACTGATGTCTTCATCAGGAAACGCGATCGAAACCCCTGGGATCCCGTCGAACCGATCCAGATGAGGTTGGAGAGAATTGCTGACATTTTTGTGCAGCAGGAAGGTGATGTGATACCTTTCACCATGCTCGTCGGCGTTCGGCCGGACCGCGAGAAGCCTTTCAAACCCTGCAAAGAACGCGTCAACGGCCAGATCCGAGGGTTGGTGCTGGAGCCAGTCGCGCCATGTCGGTGCATAAAGCACCTTCTTGGGAGCAGCGTCCTGGCGGGTCGAGGACGACATTCGCAACAAACGACTGTGTTTTGGCAGTCCGCTCGGAATCACGCGGTCCGCGGCAACCTCGTAGAGTTTGCTCTTCTCGGCGCGCTCGGTTTCCGACACGCAGATCGTCATGGAGAATCGGCGCACCGAGATTCCCCGACGCTGAATGCGCTTGAGGCCCCAAACGCCATGCCC
>JAAEOR010000364.1 GCA_024222895.1 Hyphomicrobiales bacterium
ATTCCGCACGTCGATCGCCGAGGGTCAGGATCTGATGCGGGCGCTCCGCGGCCATGTCTCCGGGCTGTGCCAGCCCACCTATGTTCTCGACATTCCGGGCGGCCAAGGCAAAACACCGGTTGGCCCCTGTTTCACCGGACCGAATGGCGAGGCCATGACCGTGACCGACTTTCGCGGCGAGGCCCACCGCTACCCGCCCTTGGTATAAGCCCACGGAATCTTGATCGCGATCGCGTCCATCGTGATCCCGGAATGGATATCCGGCAGATAAAACACTGTGACGTGCGTTCGATGGAGTAGGGGAATGACCGAGCCATGATCACTCGTCGCAAATTGTTCGGCCTCGGCGCCGGTGCACTGGCTGGCGCGACCAGCCTGACGATCGCCGGCACCAGCCATGCCGCCCAGGCCTTTCGCTTCCACTGGACGGCGTTTGATGCCGCCCGCGCAGCCGGTGGGCCGCTCCTCGTCGACATCTCGGCATCCTGGTGCTCCACCTGCCAGGTGCAAAAAGCCATTGTCACCGAGCTCGTCGCCGAACCGCGATATTCCGGCTACAAGATTTTCGTCGTCGACTACGACACCCAGAAGGACGTAATGCGCCAGTTCGGCGCCCGTCAGCGATCGACTCTGATCGCCTTCAACGGGTCGACAGAGACCGGGCGGGTTGTGGGCGATACGCGGCGATCATCCATCGAGACGCTGCTCGAATCCGCCGTCTGAGGCACCCGTGCTCGCCACCCTCGGCCTGGCGCTGATCGCCGGCATCCTGTCGGTTCTGTCGCCCTGTGTGCTGCCGCTGCTGCCGATCGTGCTCGGTGGCGCGGCGTCTGAACACCGGCTGGCGCCCTTCGCGCTGGCCGCCGGGCTGACGATTTCGTTCACGATCATCGGTCTGTTCATCGCGACGATCGGTTTCACGATCGGACTCGACGAAGGGTTCTTCCGCGCCATCGCGGCGGTCATCATGATTGTCTTCGGTGCCGTCCTGGTCGTGCCGATGCTGCAGGCGCGGCTGGCAGTGGCCGCGGGTCCAATGAGCAATTGGACGGAGCAGAAGCTTGGTGGTTTTTCGACCGGCGGGGTCGGCGGTCAGTTTGGTCTGGGGTTGCTGCTCGGTGCGGTGTGGATCCCGTGCGTCGGCCCGACGCTCGGCGCCGCGTCGGTGCTTGCAGCCCAAAGCGAGAATCTCGGCCAGGTCGCCGCAACGATGCTGGTCTTCGGGATCGGCGCCGCCGCGCCGCTTGCGGTGCTCGGGCTCCTGTCGCGCGAGGCGCTGCTGAGGTGGCGAAGCAGGATGTCGAACGCCGGGCGAGGCATCAGGTTGGCACTCGGCGTCGTGCTGATCGCCGTCGGAACGCTAATCCTCACCGGTTTCGACAAGGTCGTCGAAACAGCACTGGTGCAGGCCTCGCCGCTGTGGCTCACGACGCTGACGACCAGGTTCTGAACCGCCCTGATCACAATGGATAATCCGCCGGGCTCACGCCGACCGACTCAAGAAATTTCCTGATCTGAGCCACCTCTTCCGTCGGCAGACTCTTGTGGGCATGATGAACCACGACGGTATGCCCGTTGAGCTTGATACCGATCCGAGCGCCCGAGCGGTTGTCGATCTCGGCGCCGAGTTCGACCAGAAGATGCTCAACATTTTTGAAGTCGATGTTGCCGCTGACGGGATGGGCAAAAAGGGCGTGCAGGATCTTGCGGTGACGGTGGTTCATTCGGGCCCTCGATTGTTCGTGAAAATGATTCTTGGCAGCCCGGGCGCACGGTCGCCTTGAGCGACATCAAACCGAACCGCTGGACGCCCCCCGGTGGGTCACAGGGCTAGCCCAAGGCTAGCTGCGCCGGCCCATGGAGTAGAAGATGTGCCGGCCGATGGTATCGACCTTGCGCATCCGGCCGGCCCACACCGGCGACACGGAATCGGCGTGATAATGCGTCGCGCTGTGGACGCTGACGGTTCGCTGATCGTTGCCGGCAAGCACCCGCCTGGCGACGTCCATGGCACGCCGCCATGCGGACCGATTGCCAACCCGTTCGACCTTTCCATCGCAGGCAAAGGAGAACTGGCAGCGGTGCCGCTTCGTCTCGTTCTGATAGACGACCTGACAGATGGTGTTCGGATAGTGGCGGTTCCTGACCCGGTTGATGACCACCTGCGCGACGGCGGCCTGACCCGCCTGATTTTCACCGCGGGCCTCGAAATAGACCGCCTCGGCGAGACATTTCAGCTCCCCCGGCGAGGCAGCGGCAAACTCCACGGGATCAACGGCGACGTTCGACCATTCAAATCCGCGTCGCAGAACATGCTCGGGGCCGGACGGTTCGGCAAAGACTGCATCGAAGGGCGCTTCCGTGCGTGAAACCAGCCGCTCCGCGGCGTAGGCGGTAACGACCGACGGTACGCCGGCCTCCCTGCCGGCGACGGACCGCAGCCAGTCCAAAGTCGGCCGCGTGTCCAGGGAAGCGAGGTCGGCCTTAATGTTGCGGACAATCAATTGGCTTTGTTGCCCACCGATGACTGAAGAGGTGTCCTGTGGGGCATACCCGGAGACCGCCCAGCGGGTCGTCAACCCTGCGGCGACCATGCACACAGCGACAAAGATCACAAAAAGCGTCGGGCGCAAAACGCCCACCGACTCCGTCGGTACCATGCATTGACCCCGGTATTTCCACCCAAGAGATAGCCGAAAACGCCGGTGCACTGCAAGCCAGGGCGGTTGTCGGGTCCCGGCCGGCCGCCCCGAGGACCCATTCAGCCCCTGGATTTGACCGGCTTGAGAGCCCTAATTCGGATTAACCACGACCGACATATGGCATCGCCGACGCCATGACCGTCATCGTCAGGACATTGGCATCGAGCGGCAGACCGGCCATGTAGACGATCGCGTCGGCGACGGCCTGGACGTCCATACGCGGTTCGGTAGCAAGGGTTCCGTTGGCCTGAAGGACCCCACCCGTCATCTTCCTGGTCATCTCGGTGGCAGCATTGCCGATGTCGATCTGACCGCAGGCAATGTCATACGGCCGTCCCTCGAGCGCTACCGACTTGGTGATGCCGGATACGCCGTGCTTGGTGGCGTTGTAGGCGACCGCATGCGGACGCGGGGTATGCGCCGATATCGAACCATTATTGATGATCCGGCCGCCCTGCGGATCCTGTTCTTTCATCATTCGAAAGGCCGCCTGGGCACACAGGAAGACCCCGGTCAGATTGGCATCGACAACGGTTTGCCAGTCGGCGAAGGACACGTCTTCGATCGGGGCCGCGGGCGCGCTGAGACCAGCATTATTGAACACGACGTCAACCCGGCCGAACCTGGCCTTGGCTGCCTGGAACAGGCTATCGACGGACTCCGGCTTGCCGACGTCGGCGGAGACCGCAAGTGCCTCGCCGCCCGCCCCGGTGATCTCTGCGGCCACCGCCTCGATCGGACCCTCGCGCCGACCAGCAAGCACGCAGGCATACCCCACTTTGGCAAGCGCCAGTATGGCGGCCTTGCCGACACCGCTTCCGGCCCCGGTGACCAGCGCGACTTTTCTCGTTTCAGGCATTTTACGATTCTCCGTGGGGGGTAAGGATTGGCTTTCGTGGGATGTTTACACCAGTGGAGCGAATTTGACATTTGAGTCCCGTTGGGTGCAAGGCTCTTGCTCAGATGTCAAATTCAAAAGCTCCACTAGGATCAAATAGTTGCTGGTGGTCCTGATGACTCCGGATTTGCTCGGGTGTGTGCTGCAAGTGGGTAGCAAATGTCGGAGTCGGAACACCAGTGGCACGGGTCACCGATAGCGGCAAGCTCTGGTGTTGATATCAATCCGGGCCTGAAATTCGACCCGTCGCGCCGGGCGGCTTAGCTGATCCCGAACAACACTGCGGCAGGCCGCCGACGCGGCTCGACCACGGCTTCACCAGCATCTTCGAGGCTGCCTCGGCCAAACCATTGCTCGGGGTAACGGTTCGCGACGGCATCAATTCGGGCATGCTGACGGGCTCGCGCATGCGAGCGGCAAGCCCCGAGGTCACCGTGACGGCCGGTCTCGGTGACGAACGGCTACGGCATATCGACCAGGAAAGCTTCGGCCTGGTGGCGGATGGCCCCGACGAGATGCGCCGCGTCGCGCGCGAATGCGTGCGCGACAACGTCGACAAAATGAAGATCAACATCTCCGGCGACGAGTTCGTCTCCCACGCCAGGGCCGAGGTCACAACCCTCACCGATCCGGAACTCGCCGCCTTCGTAGAGGTTGCCCGCGCCTTCGGCAAAACCATCGCCTGCCATGCCCGCTCATCGAAGAGCGTCAAGATGGCCGTCGCCCACGGGATCGACTGCATCTATCATTGCGACTATGCCGACGAAGAGGCGCTCGACGCGCTGGAGTCGGTCAAGGATACGTCGTTCGTCGGGCCGGCCTTCGGCCTGGTCCACAATTGCGTCAAGGAGGGGGATGTCGTCGGCATCACCCCGGAAGTTTGCGAAAGCATGGGCCTCTTCCGCAGGTTCGACATGTGCTGCGCCAGTTATCACGAGATCCGCAAACGCGGCATCCGCGTGGTGATCGGCGGCGACTATGGGTTCTCGGTGACGCCGATGGGCCAGAATGCCCGCGACATCCAGCATTTCGTCGACTATTTCGGCATCTCCCCGGTCGAGGCGCTGACCTCGGCCACCCGTATCGGGGCACAGTTGATGGGGTTTGGCGATGAACTCGGCATGGTCCGCGAAGGGTATCTCGCCGATCTTCTGCTGGTCGACGGCAACCCGGTTGCCGACGTTTCCCTGCTGCAGCATCAGGCCAATCTGTCGATGATCATGAAGGATGGCGTCGTCTACAAAGACCCGCGCGGCGCCGTCGCCGACGCCGGGCTGGTTGCCGCGGAGTAGAGCGTCCCGATGCATTGGCAGCCGGCTGTTCCGGACGCGAGAAGGCCGTCTCCTCTCCGGTCAGACGTTGGGTTGAGGTCTCCTCAATTCGGGTTCTGCTCCTCGACGGGACGATTTTCATCGTCGCCTCGTCATCGCGGCGGACCCGAAACACCAAAGGTTATCGCGGATTGACTCCGATCGTCCGGTCAAGCCGGACGATGACGAAGGAGGAAACGAGCCGCGGGATGACGACGGATGGGAAGACGACGACGGGCCGACCGAGGCCCAGTGGTCAGCTCTGCACCAGCTTGCCGCGGCCGTACACCAGCAGCATCGCAATGATCACGGCGCCATAGATAACCTGACGAAAGGCCTCCTCCATCTGCATGACCGACAGCACGCTCTGCAGGAGCACGATCAGAATCACGCCGACGACGGTTCCCGAGTAGCGACCCTGGCCGCCCAGGATGTTCGTGCCACCCAGCACCACCGCCGCGATCGATGGCAACAGATACTGGTCTCCCATCGCCTGGTAGGCCCGGGCCGAATAGCCGGCCAGCGACAACCCGGCTATGGCGGCGCAGAGGCTGCACATGACGAAGGCCCCAATGATGACCAGCCGGGTCCGCACGCCCGAGAGGTAGGCGGCGGATTCCTTGTTGCCGATGGCGTACATGTAGCGGCCAAGCGGCGTCCGGGTGAGAATGAAGACCAGAATGGCAGAGACCACCGCCCAGACCACCACCGAGTGCGGGAGGAAGCCAAAACTGCGATCCCGGCCGAGAAACAACATCAGGTCGGAGGCTGCACTCCGCGGCGCATGGCCACCGGTCAGCATGACCATCAACCCAAGCAACACCGTGTTGACGCCAAGGGTGAAAATCATCGACGGCACGCGCAGGAAGGCAACGCCGATACCATTGAACAGCCCAATGGCGAGACCGACGCCAATGCCGGTGATATCACCCGTCACGCCGCCAATGGCGGTGGCCAGCATGGCGCTGGCAGTGAGGGTCCACGGCACCGAAAGGTCGATATGGCCGAGCAGAATGACCATCATCATGCCGGCAGCGGCGATCCCGAGAAAAGCGCCGAAATGAAGTTGCTGCAGCAGGTAGGTGGGCGAGAGGAAGCTAGCCGTTCCCTGCGTTGCCAGCGTATAGGCAGTGCCGACGGCCAGAATGACGACAATGAAGCCGCTGCCAAGCAGAATCGGCTTGTCGAGTTTTATGCCGAGGGTCATGCCGCTCGCCTCATGTGAATAACGACAGACGGTTGCGGACCTGGAATACCCGGGCTGCCCCGAGGCTCACCGCGACGAGCAGGATCAGACCTTCGAACAATGGCTGAAGCAGCGGGCTGGCAACGAAGCCGAAGAGCGAATCTTCCGGGACGACACGGAAGATGAAGGTTATCGCCCGGAGCACAAGAGCGCCGAAGATCGTGCCGATGACACCGCCGGTGCCGCCATAGAGCGAGGTTCCGCCGATGACCACGGCGGCGATCGAGCGCAGGGTGTACTCGGCTGCCTGCGGCGCGTCGGCATTGCCGGAGCCCATCTGCAGGGTCAGATAGACGCCGGCGCATCCGGCAAAGAAACCACCGAGCGTGAAAGCGGCAAGCTTGCTGCGGTCGATCCGAACGCCGGACATGTAGGCAGCGCCTTCCGCCGAGCCGATGGCGTAGCAGCCGCGACCGAGACTGGAGCGGCGAAACGGAATCCACACGAAAACGACAACGGCCAGCAGGATAAGGAACTGCATCGGGATCAGGCCGAACAGCCCGGCATCCTCGAACCAGCCATAGGTGAAGCCGAGTTCGTTGATGTCATTCGTCAGCGCCCAGGCCATGTCGCCATCGATGTTGCCGCCGGGCGTCGGCCGCAGGAACAGCGCCAGGCCGATAAAGATCGCGCCGGTGGCCAGCGTGGCGATGATCGGCTGAATGCGGCCATAGACGACAATGCAGCCGTTGAAGAAGCCGCAGGCGGCGCCGAGCCCGAGTGACGCGATGATGCCGAGAAGCGCACTGCCGCCGGTGCCCGCCATCACGATCGATCCAAAGCAATTGACCAGTGTCATCAGCGGGCCAACCGACAGGTCGAGGCCTCCGACCAGGACCGGAACGGTCTGAGCCATCGAAACGAAAATCAGCGCCAGGGTCTCGTTGCCGTTCTGGGTGACGACGTTCATCGAGTAATTGGGATGCATCGAGAAGTAGATCAGATAGAGCCCCGCGAACATGCCGATCGCCAGCAACAGGCCAAGATTCTGCGATGCAAAGAGCCGAAGGGTCTTCATGCCGGCACCGTGCTGGCCTGGCTCTCAACCGGCAGATTGAGCGAGGAGGACACGATGTTGGTTTCGGTGATCGCATCGCCTTCGAGTTCGCGAACGATTTCACCGTCATAGAGGATGAGGACGCGATCACAGCTCCCGATCAGCTCGTCGTAGTCGGTGGTGTAGAACAGGATCGCAGTGTCCTGATCGGCCAGGTCACGCAGAAGCTGATACATTTCCTGCTTGGTCCCGACGTCAATGCCGCGGGTCGGATCGTTGAGCAGGAGGATCCGGGCTCCGGTCAGGAGCCACTTTGCAATCACCACCTTCTGCTGGTTGCCACCCGAAAGCGTCGCCACCGGTGCGCCGAGATCGTCGACCTTGATGCGCATGCGCTCGACCGCCTCGCGAATCTTCTCCGCTTCCTTTGACCGATCAATAACCAGCCCCTTGGTCAACATCGGCAACGCCGCCATGGAGATGTTCTCGTCGACGCCCATCGGCAGCATCAGCCCCTCGGTCTTGCGATCCTCAGGGATCAGCGCCATGCGAAGGCGATCCGATTTCGCTTTGGCCGGGCTGCCGATCCGGGCCGGTTTCCCGTCAACCAGTACCTGGCCGCTGACGCCGCGAAGGACGCCGAACAGAGCCAGCAACAGCTCCCGTTGTCCCTGGCCATCGAGACCGCCGAGGCCGACGATCTCGCCGCGGCCAACGGTCAATGAAATGTCCTTGAGAACCGGCTGCCAACCGAGGCCGCGGACCTCCAGCGCCGGCTCGGGACGCACGCTCCGTTCGGGCTTGGGCGGATAGACGTGCTGGAGATCGCGGCCGATGAGCAGCTGGACGATTTCATCGTCGCTGTGGGCGCCCTTCGAAAACGTCTCGATGTGGCGGCCATTGCGGAAGACCGAACAGGAATCCGCCAGGGCCTCGATCTCGTGCATGCGATGGGAGATGTAGAGAAGCGCCAGTCCCTCATCGCGCAGCCGATGAAGGATCTCATAGACCTTTTCGACATCGGAACTGGTCAACGCCGATGTCGCCTCGTCGAGAATCAGCAGACGGGGATTGCGCCCGAGCGCTTTTGCGATCTCAACCATCTGTCGGCGCGACAGCGGCAGGTTGGCAACCCGTTCACGCGGGTCGATGTCGGCACAGCCGACGCGGGCAAGCAGTTCCTCTGCCTTCCGACGCTGTGCCTTGCCGTCGATCAGGCCGAGTCTCGTCCTCGGCGGGCTGGTGATGCCGATATTGTCGGCTACCGACAAATCGGGCATCAGCGACAGTTCCTGAAAGATACAGACGACACCGGCGGCATTTGCCTCAAGGGGGGTCAGGAAGCGCGCCGGGCGACCGTCCAGCTCCATCGTTCCGGTGTCCGCCTGAACGACCCCGGAGATGATCTTGATCAGCGTCGACTTGCCCGCCCCGTTCTCGCCCAGGACAGCGTGAATCGAGCCGAGCGAACAGGCAAAATCAACACCCGTCAGAGCGTGAACGCCACCATACGACTTGCTGATGTCCTGCATACGCAGGAAAGCCGCGGAGGGCTTCGACGCATTCGCCGGGGGCGACGCGGTCTCAGGCATGAGCGAATCTCGGGCTGACGGTTAAATCAGGCGCCGGGCGGCAGCGACTGCACGCCCGGCGGTTTTCCTGCTGTGACCGGCGAATTGCCGGAATTGAGCAACGGGGTGGGACTACTCGTCCGCCTCGCTCTGGCCCATGATCTCCACCGCGGTGATGTTCACGTCGCACGGCGGGAACTCATTCGGCGTGAAGAAATCATCGGGAAGGTCCGACCAGAAATTCACCCCGTCCTCAAGCGTCGTGTAGTCGGCGAATGGGAACGGAACCGAGATGAGCTGCGGCATCGGGTTGCCCTCAAGCGCGGCGATCGCCGCCTTGATGGCAATCGCGACCAGGCCCGGCGACTGACCGTAACTCAGGCCCAGGAGCCCTTCATCGGAATGCTCGGCGATCTGCTTGCGGAACCCGTTCTCGGCTTCGCCGGCGATCGGTACGAAGGGGTGACCGGCATCGATCATCGCCTGCACGGTACCGTTGGTGCCGCCCTGAGAGAAGACCGCGTCGAAGGTGCCGTGGACAGCCAGTGCGTCCGCCGTCACTTTCTGCGAATCGCCGGGCGCCCAGTTGCCAACCACCTCGATGATTTCGAAGTCCTGCTCGTCAGCGATCGAACGGAAACCGAGATGACGGTCACGATCGACCGAGTTGCCCGGCAGGCCGCGGACTTCAAGGATCTTGCCGGAATTCTTGCCGAGTTTATCGATGATCCAGTTGGCCGACATGACGCCCATGGCGAACTGGTCCTCGTTGACCATCATGACGTCCTGGGTGTCGAGAATATTGTCGAACGGCACCAAAACGACGTTGTTGCGGTCGGCGAGGCGGATGACCCGATCGAAGCCGGTCGGGCTGACCGCGATGGTCACGATGCCGTCAAAACCCTGATTGATGAAGTCCTCGATCGCACCGAGCTGAGCCGCCGCGTCCGTGCCGGTGCTGACCACCTTGAATTCGGAGATCAGTGGCGCGATGTCGGACTGCTCGGCGAAAGCCTTAGCGGTCTTGATCATCTGAATGCGCCAGATGTTGCCGACGAAGCCGTTGACGACCGCGATCTTGTAAGGGCCTTCGCGGGCCTCCCACTTGAAGATCGGCGTGTCATCGTTCCACGGCGCGAAGCACGCCGGATCATAACTTTCCTCGTCCACGATCTCCGGGGCGGCAAGTGCCGAACCGGCCCCAACCGCAAAGCCCATCGAAACGGCGGCAAGCGCCGCCACAGTGTTCTTGCTGAACATGTTTCACTCCCATTGCGCCGCGACATGTGTACGCCGCCGGCCCGTTTCGTTCTTGTCGGCCACCGCCAACCCTTCTTGACCGCACCAATTATCGACAATCGGCGAGGCGGCAGCATGATTACCTACCAGTGAACGTTCCGCAAGCCGCATCCGGCTCAACCCGGGGTAGGGGCCGGAGCTATGGTCCGGCGGTGCTCTCCGGTCTGCACCGGGAGTGGTCATTTCGTTCAGTAAACGAGCACCCTGGTCAGGGTTTCGTGCATATCGCGGATGAGGGCTACGAGGCGGCCCCGGTTCTGGGCGAACCGGCCGCTGGGAACCGGAATCGATACCGCATAGATCGACCCGAGCCTGTCTTTGAAGGCCACACCAAGCGCTGAGATGCCCAGTGAATGCTCCTCGTTGTCGAAGGCCACACCGGACTGCCGGACCAATGCGAGCTCATCAAGGAGATCGTCGATCGAACGGGCATCGCCTGAACCCAGGGCCAGGCGGCACCCGGCGAGGATTGCCCGAACCTGATCGTCGTCCATCGCGGCAAGGCAAGCCTTGCCATTTGCGGTTGAGTGAAGCGGAAAGGTTTCGCCGACCGCCGAAACGGCCCGCAACCGATGGCTGCCAACCACCTGATCGACAAAGATAAGATGGTCGCCCTGGAGCATCGCCAGATCGACCGTCTCGCCGCTGGCTTCCGACAGGGCCTTCAGGTGCGGGTGGCACAGTTCAACGATGTCCATTCGCGCCCCGGCCGCGAGCGAAAGAAGCTCGGTCCCCAGGCGCACACGGCCACCCGGCGAAGCCGCCATCAGCAACCCCTCCGCAACCAGGGCACCGACGATCCGCTGGACGGTGGATCGCGGCAGGTCGACCCGGGTGGCTATGGCGCCCAGGCTGAGGCCCGCGGGCTCACCCCGCAGCGTTCTCAATATGCGCGCAGCACGATTGATGACCTGGATGCTGTTCGCCGACCGCGGCAGCGGGGCGGCAGGCTCTGAAAGGATATCGCTCAATGGGTCACCCGACATCATCACATTGACCTTTGTACCACGTGACGGTACAGTATAACCACAATACGGGCAAATGGCCGCCATCGATCCAGGCGGCACCCAACTGGGAGGACGGTGCATGGTCACGATCCGTGGCGTCGAGTTCGAGTCCAACCTCGACAACGCGATGGGGCTCGACTTCTACAATCTTTCCCACCGCTGGGGCTTTCAGTGCCCCAACTGGCCATATTTCCAGGACGTCAAGATCGAGCGCATCCACTACATGGCCAAGTCGGGAGTGCTGTCGCAGCGCATCACCACGTCGATGCATTCGACCACCCACATCGACGCGCCCGCCCATGTGGTTCCCGGTACGCCATTCATCGATGAGGTGCCGCTGCCACATTTCTTCGGTTCCGGCATTGTCGTCGCGATGCCGAAGGAAAAGTGGGAGCCGATCACCGGCGACGATCTCGAGGCCGCCTGCGGCGGTGCCATTCGCCCGCACGACGTGCTGATCCTCAACACCGGTTGGCACAAGGTCTATGAGGACGGCGACTATTTCGCCTATTGCCCCGGTCTGGTTCCCTCGGCGGCAGAATGGATGATCGAGAAAAAGGTCAAGGTGGTGGGTCATGATACCCAGGCCAACGACCACCCGCTCGCAACAGCCATCGGTCCCCAGCGCAACGGGCCGCTGCTGCCCCATCTCGCCGACGAATACCGCGAGTGGTCGGGGGGACGGGACTGGAAGGATGACTTTCCCGACTGGGAGCCGGTCCATAATCTTCTGTTCAAGGCCGGTATTCTCGGCATCGAGAATGTTGGCGGGGATCTCGACGCGGTCACGGGCAAACGCTGCACCTTCGCCTTCTTCCCGTGGAACTGGGACCGCGGCGACGGCTGCATCATCCGCCTGGTGGCGATCACCGATCCGGCTGGTACCTACCGGATCGAACCCGGCGAGGCATTCTGATGCTGGTCAAGCGATTCGCAGACGCCGAGACCTACGAGGCTCCAAACCACCGCGACGTCGTCGGCCTTCGCCTCCAGGGTTTTGAGCCAGGCGGACCGACCAATCAGTGGGTCGGCCTGTCGCAATATCTGCCCCGCGGTGGCGCCGGACCGGACTCGACGCCCTTCGAGAAAGTCTATGTGGTCCTCGACGGCGAGATGACCGTGATCGTCGACGGGCAGGAGACCATCCTCGGCAAATTCGACTCCTGCACCATTCCGCCGAACGAAGTGCGCGAACTGGTCAACCGGCAGAACACGGTGTGTACGATGCTGGTTGTCATCCCCTATCCGCCGGAGGCTGTGTCGTGAGCAATATGCTGGAGAATCCGCTGTCGCTGTTCGATATCCGCGACAAGGTTGCGCTGGTTGTCGGTGCTTCGGGATCGTTCGGGTCTCTCGCGGCGAAAGTGCTGGCCGGCGCGGGGGCCAGGCTCGTGCTCACCGCCGGTAACACCGCTGCGCTCGATGAGGTGGCGGCGAGATGCCGGGATGGCGGCGCCGAGGTCGAGGCGATCAATCGGCGTGCCGACACCGAGGCGGCCTGCGACGACATCGTTGCAGCGGCGGTCGCCCGCTTCGGCCGCATCGACATTCTGGTCGTTGCCTCGGGCATGAACCAGGTTGCCAAAATCGTCGACATGGAGCCCGACCAGTTTGCCCGGATCATGGACGCCAACGTCACCCAGAGCTGGCTGATGGCGCGCGCCGCCGGCCGGCAGATGCTCGAGCAAGGCGACGGCGGCAAGGTAATCCTGATGTCCTCGGCCCGCGGGCTGCTCGGCCATCCGGCCGGTTATACCGCCTATTGTGCTTCCAAATCGGCCATCGACGGCATGACCAAGGCGCTCGGTTGCGAGTGGGGCCCGACCGGCATCACCGTCAACGCCATTGCGCCAACTGTGTTCCGGTCTCCGCTCACCGCCTGGATGTTTGCCGATGGCGAGAAGGCCGAAGCGGTACGGGCCGGTTTTCTCGCCCGCGTTCCCAAGGGCCGCCTCGGCGAACCCGAGGACTTGGCCGGACCGTTGCTTTTCCTCGCCTCGAAAGCCTCCGATTTCTACACCGGGCACATTCTCTACGCCGACGGCGGCTATACGGCGGGATAAGGCGATGCCAGATCAGGCCAACATCGCGATCATCGGCGCCGGGCTTATGGGCCATGGCATCGCCCAGGTGTTCGCGGCCGCCGGCCACTCTGTCACCATCACCGATCCGAACCGCGACGCACTGGAATCGGTCCGGACCCGGGTGGAGGCAAACCTTGTCGATCTTGGCCAGGACCCGGCTGCGGCAGCGCGGATCGAACCGCGTGCCGACCTGCCGGAAACCGTCGCTGGAACCGACGTCGTGATCGAGGCGGCGCCGGAGAAACTCGCGCTGAAGCAAGGCCTCTTCGCCGATCTGGAGCGATTTGCCCCGCCTGGCGCGCTGCTTGCCAGCAACACGTCGGTGATCCCGATCGGCAAGATCGCGGTCAATGTCGAAAGCCGCCACCGCGTCCTCGGTACGCACTGGTGGGCACCGCCTTATCTGATCCCGCTGGTCGAGGTCGTCCAGGCCGACGGTACATCGGCCGAAGCGGTCGCAGAGATGATGGCCCTGCTGACATCGGTCGGCAAGGCGCCGGTCCATGTCCGCAAGGATGTTCCCGGCTTCATCGGCAACCGGATGCAGCATGCACTTTGGCGCGAGGCGATCGCCCTGGTTCAGGAAGGTGTCTGCGACGCCCCAACCGTAGACGCGGTGGTGAAGGCTGGTTTCGGACGGCGCCTTGCGGTGATTGGCCCGCTCGAAAGCGCCGATCTGGTTGGGACCGACCTCGCGCTGGACATACACCAGAACATCCTCGCCGACCTCGATCGAACCCCGGGTCCGTTGCCCTATCTCCAGGCTCTCGTCGACGAGGGCCGGCTGGGCTTCAAGACAGGCGAAGGATTCCGGCGCTGGACGCCGGCCGAGCAGGACGAACTACGCACCAAGGTCACGGATCATCTGAAGAAGATGGCGGCCACACTCGACGGGCCGTCAACAGCGGGAGAACTTTCATGAGCACCACCAAGTCTAAAACCGGGAAGCGGGTTTCCCGGCGCACGTTCCTAACGGCGACGGCCGCCACCGTGGCCATGCCGGCGATTCTGCGGCACAGCCGGGCCTATGCCCAGGACATGGTCATCAAGGTCGGCCACGTCAGCCCGCAGACCGGACCGCTGGCCGGCTTCGGCGAAGCTGACCCATACATCCTCGGTGAGATCGAGAAGATCTTCGCCGGCGGTATCGACAACAATGGGCGGCTGGTCAAGATCGAGATCATCGCCAAGGACAGTCAGTCCAATCCCAACCGGGCAGCCGAAGTCGCCGCCCAGCTCATCCTCGAAGACGAAGTCGATATCATCACTGCCGCGTCGACGCCGGACACGACCAATCCCGTCGCCGATCAGGCCGAGGTCAACGAAGTTCCCTGTGTCACCACCGATTGCCCCTGGCAGCCCTACTTCTTCGGCCGCAACGGCGACCCGGCAGTTGGCTTTGACTGGACCTATCACTTCTTCTGGGGACTGGAGGACGTCATCGGTGCTTTCCTGGCGCTGTGGGACCAGCCGGGCGTCGCCAAGAATGTCGGTGGATTGTTCCCCAATGACGCCGACGGAAATGCTTGGGGCGATCCCAAGCTTGGCTTCCCTCCGGCATTGGAGAAGGCCGGCTACAGCCTCGTCGACCCAGGCCGCTACCAACCGATGAACAGCGACTTCACCGCCCAGATCAGTGCCTTCAAGGACGCCGGCTGCGAGATCGTTACCGGCAACATGATCCCGCCGGACTTCGCCACCTTCTGGGGCCAGGCCGCACAGCAGGGGTTCAACCCCAGGATCGTCACAATCGGCAAGGCCCTGCTGTTCCCGTCGGTTGTCGACTCGATTGGCGAGCGGGCCAACGGCCTCTCCTCCGAGATCTGGTGGACCCCCAACCATCCGTTCTCGTCGAGCCTGACTGAGCAGTCGGCGCGTGAACTGACGACCGCGTATATGGAGGCCACTGACCGACCCTGGACCCAGCCAATCGGCTTCAAGCACGCCTTGTTCGAGGTTGTCGCTGATGTGGTGAAGCGGACGGCCGATCTCGACGATCGCAACGCAATCGTCGATGCCATCGCCGCCACCAACTTGGCGACGATCGTGGGACCGGTCGAGTGGACCGGCGCTCCAGTGAAGAACGTCACCAAGACACCGCTGGTCGCCGGCCAGTGGCAGAAGGCCGGCGACGGCTTCGATCTGGTGATTTGCGAGAACCAGACAGCCCCCGAGATTCCGCTCGGCGGCGAACTGCAACTGATCTCCTAGCGGAAGGATGCGCCCTCCTCCCCCACGTTTCGTGGGGGAGGTGCCATGCGAAGCACGGCGGAGGGGCGCCGCACTCCCGCGGTTGAGAGTTTGCTGGGCACGGCTTTGGAATCTTGGAATCGAAAATGCTGCGGATCTCGATCGTCGACGGGATGGGTGGTGGGATAGCATGATGGACGGGGCTACTCAGACGGCGGGAGGCGGATCAGGAACTGATACTCGCACGCAGTCGCTGGTGGTCGCCCCCTCCACCATGCTGCGCGTGGTCCCCTTCCCCCGATGTCTCGGGGGAGGAGCGACGTTGCGTCGTGGCGCCAACACTCAGAAGGACTTAGGCGTAGTCCCGTCGACAAGGCGCTGTCCGTGGCGATCCTGAGTCTGCGCAAGGTCAGCAAGCGCTACGGCGCGATTGTCGTGGCCGACGCGATCGATCTGTCGGTGGGCGACGGCGAAGCTCTGGGAATCATCGGACCGAATGGCGCCGGCAAAACCAGCCTGTTCAACCTGATCGCCGGAACCGTATCGGCCGATTCCGGTGCGATTGCCTTTGAGGATCGTGATGTCACGACACTGGGCGCAGCGCGCCGATGCCAGTTGGGGATCTCACGGTCCTTCCAGATTCCGCACCCATTCTCGGGACTGACTGTTTTCGAGAACATCGTGGTCGGCGCCGCGTTCGGCGACGGCAAGTCGGAGCGCGAGGCCTACGGCAAGGCCGCGGAGGTTCTGGAGCTCACCGGCCTGGCCGCAAAGGCCAATGTTGTGGCCGGAGCGCTGACTCTGCTCGATCGAAAGCGTCTCGAAATGGCCCGCGCCCTGGCAACCGGTCCACGGCTTCTTCTGCTTGACGAAATAGCCGGCGGCCTCAGCGAACACGAATGTCGCGACCTTGTCGCAACCATCCTGGCACTGCGCGAAACCGGTATCTCGATCGTCTGGATCGAGCACATCGTCCACGCCCTGCTGGCGGTCGTCGACCGATTAATGGTCATCGACTTCGGCCGCAAGATCGGCGAGGGCGAGCCGCGCACGGTGATGGCAAGCCGCGAAGTCAACGAGATCTATCTCGGAGTCGAGGCCAATGCCTGAGCCGGTCCTCGCCACGTCCGGGATGAACGCCTTCTATGACGACTTCCAGGCGCTGTTCTCCATCTCGGTTGCGGTCGCACCCGGCGAAGTGGTGGCGATGATCGGCGCCAACGGCGCCGGCAAGAGCACGTTCCTGAAGTCGGTCGCCGGGGTTATCCCGACCGCACCGGAGTCGGTTCGATTCAATGGCCAGCCGATTGGCGCCCTGTCCGCCGACCAGGTGTTGCGGCACGGGATCGCCCTGGTGCCGGAGGGCCGCAGGTTGTTCCCGTCGCTGTCGGTCGAGGAGAATTTGGTGATCGGTGCGCAACTCGGTCGTACCGGCCGCTGGTCGCTTGACGCCATTTACGCACTCTTTCCGGTTCTCGCCGAACGGCGGCGGCAAGCGTCGACATCGCTGTCCGGCGGTCAGCAGCAGATGTGCGCCATCGGCCGCGCCCTGATGAGTAATCCCGACTTCATCCTGTTTGATGAAATCAGCCTTGGCCTGGCACCGGTGGTCATCAAGGACATCTACGCGGCACTCCCGGCCATTGTGGCCGGCGGACAGGGCGCCATCATCGTCGAACAGGACACCTCCCGCGCCCTTTCGGTCGCCGATCGGGTGGTCTGCCTGCAGGAAGGCCGGGTGTCGCTGCAAGGCGTACCGGACGAACTCGACCGCGCCGCCATCACCGCCGCCTATTTCGGAACCTGAGCGATGCAGTGGGTCAACGCCATCGTCCAGGGAGTGCTCATCGGCGGCCTCTACGCGCTGTTCGCCGCCGGCCTGTCGCTGATCTTCGGGGTCATGCGGCTGGTCAATATCGCCCATGGCGACCTGATCGTGCTTGCCGCCTTTGTCGCACTGGTAGTCATCAACACGCTCGGTTTCGGTGCCATCGCCTCGCTGATCGTGGTGATACCGCTGATGGCGATGCTTGGCTATGTGCTGCAGCGCGGCCTGCTCAATTTCACCCTGGGTTCGGACATCCTGCCGCCGCTGCTGGTCACCTTCGGCCTGTCGGTGATTATCCAGAACGCACTTCTGGAAACCTTCACTGCCGACAGCCGCCGGCTCAATGCCGGCCCGATCGAAGTGGCAACCTTCAATCTTGGCGGTATCGACATCGGCGTCCTGCCGCTGATCATGTTTCTCGCCGCCGTTGCGGTGATCGGCGTGCTGCAGTTCGTCTTCTATCGCACCGCACTGGGGCGGGCGTTCCGGGCGACGTCCGATGATCCGCAGGTCGCCCGCATGATGGGCCTGAACAACCGTCACATCTTCGGTCTCGCCATGGCGCTGTCGCTGGCGGTGGTCGCCATCGCCGGGGTGTTCCTGGCCATCCGCACCAATTTCGATCCGGCCAGCGGACCGGCGCGGCTCATTTTCGGTTTCGAGGCCGTGATCATCGGTGGTCTCGGCAATCTCTGGGGAACGCTGCTCGGTGGCGTAATCCTTGGCCTCGCCCAGGCGATCGGTGCGCAGATCAATCCCGGCTGGCAGCTCCTTGCCGGCCATGTTGTCTTTCTCATCGTCCTCGCCTTCCGTCCCACCGGCTTCTTCCCGCGGGTGACAGGATGAGCGCCGGCACTCCCCAATGGCAGGTCCAGCGGGCGACCGCTTCGAGCCGGATCGCGGCGGTGGTTGCAGCCTTCGTCCTGGTTGCTCTGGCGGCCGCGCCGCTTTGGGCGGGACGGGCCGACATGCGATTGCTCAGCGAGGTGTTCGCCTATCTGGCCCTCGCCTGCATGTGGAACCTGCTTGCCGGATTCGCCGGCCTGGTCTCGGTCGGTCAGCAGGCCTATGTCGGCTTCGGCGGCTACGTGCTGTTCGCCGCGGCGATCCTGTTCGGAGTCAGCCCGCTTCTGGCTATCCCGATCGCCGGGGTTCTCGGTGCGCTGATCGCCGTGCCCGTGGCCGCGCTCATTTTTCGCCTCTCGGGCGCCTATTTCGCCATCGGCACCTGGGTCATCGCCGAGGTCTTCCGACTGGTCGCCGCCCAGGTCTCGGCGCTCGGCGGAGGCTCCGGAACGAGTCTTCCGGCAGCCGTCGTGAAGGGCATCGCCGATGGACGCGACCTGCGGGAATGGATCATCTACTGGGCGGCATTCCTGTTGGTGGTCCTCGTACTCGGCGTGACTTACTGGCTGCTCGGGACGCGACGCGGGCTCGCGCTGGCGGCGATCCGCGACAGTGAAGTCGCTTCAGAAAGTCTGGGCATCCGGATCTGGTGGACCAAGCTCACCGTGTACGTAGTCGCCGCCGGGGCCACCGCGATGGTCGGCGCCCTGATCTTCCTCCAGAAACTGCGGATCACCCCCGACGCGGCGTTCAGCGTCAACGACTGGACCGCCTATGTCATCTTCATCACGGTGATCGGCGGTATCGGCACCCTGGAAGGACCGATCATCGGTGTGATCGTCTTCTTCCTGCTACGGGAGACGCTCGCTGATCTTGGCTCGATCTACCTGATGATCCTCGGCCTGGTTGCGATCGTCGTGATGCTGAAAGCGCCGCGCGGCCTGTGGGGCTTCATCCACGATCGCTATGGCATCGCCTTGTTTCCGGTCCGCCGCCGGATCCAGTTCACCGAGAGCGGAGAGAAGTGAAGTAGTCAGCCGCCGTCCCGCGACGGCAGGCCATCATCACCGCTGCCGCACAACACGACCACAGTCTTGCCTTCGCCGAGCCGGACGTGACCATTCTGAACGGCGGCAACGGCCGTCGCGGCACCAAGCTCGATCGCCAGACCGGTCGACCGCCACATCCAGCGCGCGGCTTCCTCCGGCTCGTCTTCCGGGACAAGAACCAAATCGTCGACATGGCGTTCGACCAGCGCGAAGTTGATCGGCTCCGTCGTGCGGGCCGCCAGGATCGGGACCTTTGTCACCACCGGATCGATCATCACGATGTGGCCCGCCTCGCGGGACCGATACAGAGTCGGGCAGCCTTCGGTCTCGACGCCGACGAGACGCACATCGGGACGCCGCTGCTTGATCGCTGCGGCGATGCCGCCGATCAAGCCGGCCCCACCGATCGATACCACCACCGTTTCGACATCCGGAAGATCTTCGAGAATTTCGAGACCGATCGTGCCCTGACCGGCGATCACCGGCCGCCGGGCAAATGGATGGAGCAGTGTCGCTCCTGTCTCCTCGGCGATCGCTTCGGCCGCCTCCCAGCTCAGGTCCCAAAACGCGCCGATGACCGAGAGCGTCGCGCCGAAGGATCGGATGCGGGCGCGGGCGAGTTCGGTCGAGCCGGTCATCACCACCACCTGTGCCGGTATCCCCACTGTTTGAGCCGCATAGGCGATCGCTGCGCCAAAATTGCCGCCTGACGCGGTGACGACACCGGCCGCGCGCTTTTCGGGAGGGATCGACAGGATGGCATTGAATGCACCACGCGCCTTGAACGATCCGGAGACCTGCAGGCATTCAGGCTTGAACCACAGATCGTGTTGATCACCGGATGGAGCCGCCGGGACGAGTGGGGTGTGACGGATGTGGCCGCGCACCCGGTTTGCCGCGTCGTCGAAGTCGCGCGGCGCCAGCGCCGTCATCCCTTCAGCGCGCCGGCCATCATCGACTTGCCGATATAGGGATAGGCGAACAGGCCGAGGATCATCGGCGGGATGATGCCGATGCTCATTGCGGCCGCGGTCGCTCCCCATTTGACACCGTAGGAAGTGACGAAGAACGTGGCCCCGACCGTCACCGGCACGGCGTTTCGTGTGGTGAGGATGAGGCCGAACAGAAACTCGTTCCAGGCATAGACGAAGCTGAGGACCAGTACGGCCACCAGGATCGGTCGGGCAAGCGGCAGAATGACATGCCACAGGATGCCCCAGTTGCCGGCTCCATCAATCTTGGCGGCGGCATCCATCTCCTCCGGGATGTCCTGGATGAAGCCGACGAACAACACCAGGGCCACCGGGATGCTGATGACACAGGCGATCAGCGCCAGCCCGGTCCGTGTGTCGAGCAGCCCGACAAGCTGGAACATCAGGTAGATGGGAATGGCATAGATGATCAGCGGCAGGGCGCGGACATTGGTGACCAGCGGCAGGAGCCAGCTCCGCCCGAGCCCGTAGCGCACCATCACGTAGGCGGCCGGGAAGGTCAGAACGATCGCGAGCAGCGCGCCGCCGCCGGCGATCGCAATGCTGTTGAGGACATAACGCGGCAGGTCGGTGTTGCCGGTGAACAGGACTTCCTCGTAGTTGGCCAATGTCGGCGCAAACAAAAGGACCGGCGGGCTGGTATTGATGTCCGCCGTCGTTTTGAACGACGTCATAATCGTCGCGAGTATCGGCAGGTTGAGGACAAGGGCGACGACAACGAAGACCAGCCAGCGCAAGGCGTTGACGAGCCGGCTTATCGGGGTGGCGGGCCCGACGATCATGTCCCTTCCTTCCGCACGGTGAACCGAAGCGCGGTGTAAAGCAGCGCCATCGAGGCGATCAGCAGCATCACCGAGACCGCCACGGCTTCGCCGACCTTACTCTGGGTGAAGAACAGCTTGTAAATGTAGATACTGATCGATGTGGTCTGGTTACCCGGACCGCCGCCGGTCAGAACGAAAATGTGGTCGAACACACGGAAGGAATCGATGAAGCGGATGAAGGAGACAATGATGATCGACGGCATGATCACCGGCAAAACGATCAGCGTATTGAACTTGGCGCCGGTCGCGCCATCGACCGCAGACGCTTCCTCGAGCTCGCCTGCGACCGCCTGACGGGCGGTCAATAGAATGAGGAAGGCAAACGGCGTCCATTGCAACACCTCAATGGCGATGACCGTTTCATAGATCCAGGTCCGGCCCAACAGGTTGATCGGCAGGCCGATCATGTAGAGATAGGCCGGCACGAGCCCGGTGAACTCGTTGAGGATCAGCCGGTACATGACCCCCATCAAGGCCGGCGATACCATCATCGGCAGCATCAGGATGCCGGTAAGCCACGGCCGCTTGGTCAGAATCGGATGGAGGATAAAGACGAGAAGCAGCGCCAGACCGACTTCGAGCACCGTGCAGATCGCACCGAATTTCAGCGAAAAGCCGAGGGCATCCCACAGATTCGGGTTGTTGATGGCCGTCGCGTAGTTGGCAAGGCCGATGAATGCCGTGCCAGTGAGATCGTAGATGGAAACGTCGGAAACGCTGTACCAAAGGTTGGCGAGGGTCGGGAAACCCAGGAGCAGCGCGAGAAAAACACAAAGGCCGACCAGGAAGCTGCGGGCACTGGCCCGCTCGGCTTGTTCGACGCCAACCCGTGTTTCCGCCATCAATTGACCCGGGGAGACCTGAGTGCGGTGCAGGCCGCCGGCGGGAAAGCCCGCCAGCGGACAATGAGTGCCGAACCGGGAACGCTACTTCCCAAGTGCCTCTTTCATATACGCCTCGACATTGGCGATCGCCGTGTCCTGATCGAGAGCGTCGTTCCAATAGGCGGTGAAATTCTCGGCCATGTTGGAGTAGATGCCGAGCGCCTCGGCGGTGGTGCCACCGTTCATGACAATGCCGTATTTGGCGGTGCTGTCACCCATGCTCAGCATATCGGGCCGATCCGACGCGACTGCCTTGATGATGCTGTCCACCACCGGCGGCTGACCGCCCTCGCCAGCGTACATGCTCATCGTATCCTGCGAAGCCAGGAATGTCAGGAACGCCTTGGCCTCGTCCTGCTTGCCGGAGTTCTTGTTGACCCCGAGTCCAAGCGCGTGGAAGTGGGTTTTTGGCCCCTCTGAGCCGGCCGGCTGATGGGTGATATCGAACTTGTCGGCGATCGCCGGATACTGCTCCGGATCGACAAATTCGGCATAGGCCGCCGACCATTGGACAAAGAACGCCACCTGACCGGTCCCGAAGGCACCGTTGGCCTCAGCGTACTCGTAGCTGTTGCTGTCGCCCGGTGTCGCTTCCGCCTCGACGATCTTTTTGAAGATATCGAGGCCTTTACGGTACGCGTCAGAGTCGACCGTGAGGCTACCGGCGTCGTCCATCCAGTTACCGCCATAGCTCGCCGCCGTGCCCTGCCAGATCATGATGTTGAACAGCAGGTTCTTCATCTGCAGGACCGTGCCGTAGCGAACCGGACTGTCCGGATTGATCGACTGGGTGAAGAACAGCGCCGACGCGATGAAGTCGTCCCAGGTCCAGTCCGCTGGCGCCTTCGGCTCCATCGCCTCGCCCATATATTCCTGGCTGATCTCGCCGTACTTTGCCTTCCAGTCGTCATTGCTGAGCAGCTCGTCGATCAAATCCGTGCGGTAGTAGAGGAAGTGAAGGCTAAGATCGGTCGGGATTCCGTAGACATCGCCCTCGTAGCTCTGTGAGTCGATGGCGCTCTGCGGGAACACCGTCATGACGTCGTCGGTGATCAGATCGTTGATCGGGGTCATGAACGGCGCGTATTTGC
>JAAEOR010000365.1 GCA_024222895.1 Hyphomicrobiales bacterium
AAGACCGATCCGTCAACGGCGTGCCGTTGCATACCAACCTGATTGCAACACTGTCGGAAATTGCAGGCGAACTGCAAATCCCGGAGCTGACACGATCCTGATTCTCGCCTGGCCACCGGCATAGGGCAGGCGAATCCACCTCACCATGAAGGCAGATCGCTCATGACTTACGTCTTTCCACCGCCCAAACTCGTTACCCTCCCGGTCCGAGGAAGCGATGCTGCCTTTCCTGTACACCGCATCTATTGTGTCGGAAGGAACTATGCAGCCCATGCCGTTGAGATGGGCCACGATCCCGACAAGGATCCGCCATTCTTCTTTCAGAAGAACCCGGACAACCTTCTGCTCGAAGGCCTGGATTTTCCGTACCCGGCGAAAACCGATGATGTCCATCACGAGGTTGAGCTCGCCGTTGCCCTGGGATCGGGCGGTGACAACATCCCGACGGACTCGGCGCTCGGTTGTGTTTTCGGTTACGCTGTTTCGCTGGATATGACCCGGCGTGACCTTCAGGGCCAGATGAAGAAACTCGGTCGCCCGTGGGAAATTGGCAAAGCGTTTGAATGCTCGGCGCCGTGCTCCGAGCTGTTTCCCGCCGACCAGATTGGCCATCCCGATCACGGCGCAATCTGGTTGAAGATCGATGGCGAGTTTCGTCAACAAGGGGATCTCAACCAGATGATCTGGAAAGTTCCGGAAATGATCACCTACCTGTCCGAGCTGTTCACTTTGCAGGCCGGCGACATCATCCTCACCGGCACACCCTCAGGGGTAGGACCGGTCAAGCGTGGCGACCGGATACATGGTCATGTCGACGGTGTTGGTGATTTGGAGGTGGCCGTCGTCTGAGTAGCGCAGTCCGACCGAACCGGGCGGGGCCCGACGACGACTGAGGGCGATTCCGTCCAACCGGGAGTATCTCTATGCGAACCAGCGGACGTCATTTCCTGCAGATACCGGGGCCGACCAACGTTCCGGACCGCATCCTGCGCGCCATGGACCGCCCCACCATCGATCATCGTGGTCCGGCATTCGGTGCCATGTGCGGCAAGCTTCTTAATGATCTTAAGGCGGTTTTCCGTTGCGACGGACCTGTCTACATCTATCCGGCGTCAGGAACCGGCGCGTGGGAAGCGGCCATGGTCAACACGGCGTCGCCTGGTGATCATGTCCTGATGTACGAAACCGGCCACTTCGCATCGATGTGGTCAAAGCTCGCCTCGAACCTTGGTCTCGTTCCGGAGGTCATCGAAGGGGACTGGAGAAGTGGCGCCGACGCGGCTGCGATCGGCGCGCGCCTGGCGGCCGACAAGACCCATTCGATCAAGGCCGTTTGTATCGTCCACAACGAGACCTCAACCGGGGCGGTCTCTCCGATCAGTGACATTCGTGATCAGATCGACGCTGCCGGACATCCAGCGCTTCTGATGGTCGACACGATTTCGTCGCTCGGATCCATCGATTACCGGCAGGACAATTGGGGTGTCGATGTAACGGTTGCCGGATCGCAAAAGGGCCTCATGTTGCCGCCCGGCCTGTCCTTCAATGCTGTCAGCAGCAAGGCACTGGAAGCGAGCAAGTCCGCCAAACTCCCGAAGTCGTACTGGTCGTGGAGCGAAATGAACGGCCCCAACGACCGCGGCTTTTTTCCCTATACGCCGGCAACCAACCTGCTCTTCGGTCTCGCGGAGGCGGTATCCATGTTGAGCGAGGAGGGCCTGGATAATGTCTTCGCGCGGCACAGCCGGCATGCCGCCGCGACTCGCCGGGCGGTGCGCACCTGGAGCCTGGATGTGCTCTGCACCAACCCTCGGCACTACTCCAGTTCCCTGACGGCGGTGGTCATGCCGGAGGGCCATGACGCCGACGCCTTCCGCCGTGTCATTCTGGAAAACTTCGACATGTCGCTTGGCAACGGTCTGTCGCGACTGGCGGGCAGGGTTTTTCGGATCGGCCATCTCGGCGACTTCAATGATTTGATGCTGGCCGGTACCTTGTCCGGCATCGAACTCGGCCTCGAGATCGCATCGGTGCCCTACGAAAAGGGGGGCGTGCAGGCAGCGCTGGACGACCTCGCGGAGGCAAGGAAGGCCGGGCGGTCCCATGCCCCGTTGGCGCACGCCGTCTGACTGGATGGTCGACGGTCGGACCGGGCCGGCCGTTCAGCACCCGTGAGAGCGCCGGATCGTCACGCCCGCTTACTCGGCGGCTGACTTTGACGGGGGACGGGTCCGGACAGCGGCGTTCTCCAGCGCTTCGGCAAGCCGGGTGCGTTCTGTCGCGGTGACGCCACTGGCGGGCGGCAGGACTCCGTCATGGTCGATCAGGCCTTGCAGCTTCAAACATGCCTTCAGCCGCGCATTGGTTCGGCCGTGCGGTGGATCGGCGTAGATCGCGCGTGCGATCGGGTAGATTCGGTCGTGCCAGAACCGCGCTTCGGCCAGGTCGCCGGCCGCGACTGCTGCCAGTAATTGCACAATTGGTTCCGGCGTCACCGAGGCCAGGCTGACGATGGCGCCGTCGCTGCCGACGCATGCGCTGGTAAAGAGGTGCTCGTCGCCGGAACCAAGCACCGTGACACCGGGCGCCCGGTCACGCACAAGCCGCAGATTCGCCTCATACGCTGCGACTTCCCAACTCCCCTCCTTGATCCCCATGACCCGCGGTAATTGGACGAGGGCGGCAAGGGTTTCGGGGCTGTAGGCCAGGCGGGCCGCGTGGACCGCTGCCTGGAAGAGCAGGATCGGCAACCCGGTCGCTTCGACCACGGCACGATGATGGGTCACCGCCATCTCCGTATCACTCGCCGCAGCCCAGCTGCCGGGCGCGAAAACGAGCAGCGAATCCACGCCAAGGGCCTCCAGAGCAGCTGCATGCGCGGCAGCCACGCTCGTGCTCTCGGCATTGACACCCACCATGATCCGCGAACGCGCGCCGACGGCGTCCATCGCAATCCGGGCCACTTCGATCTGATCATCAAGCGGCATGGCGATGTTCTCGCCGGCATGACCGTTGATAAGGAATCCTCTGATCCCGGGCTGGTCGGCCAAGTGACCAAGCATTCGGACCAGCCCCTGTCGATCAATCGTGCCATCCGCGGCCAGGGGGCACGGCGTCGAGGCGAAGACACCGCGATAGGGATTTTCCGCGGTGCTTGCGGGCTTCAACATGGTGGAACCTCCAGCGAATCGGTTGGCACGTCGGCGGCCTCGAGAAGGCGGTCGATCGGAAACAGCGGTGCCGCGGTGTCGAGGCCGAGAATGCGATCCGCAAGATGTCGGGCAATGGCGAGGCCACTGGTGTAGCCCGAGTGAACGCTACCGCAAACGAAAGCATCAGGGTGACCGGGGATCGGTCCGGCCACGGGCATGGCGTCGGCGGTTTCGGCCTCGAGGCCGGCCCAGGCCCGGACGAGGCGCGCCTCGCGCAACGCAGGAACCGCGTGACAAGCCAGTCGCGCGTTGCCGACCAGCGCTTCTGGCCGAAGGGAATACCCACCCTCCTCGCGATTGCCGATGCCCTGCCAGCCGCCGCCGATAACGACAGTGCCGTTGGCATATTGTTTGAGCGACAGCAGGCCGCTGGCGATTCCGACGACGGTTCGCATGATCGGCTGCAGTCGCTCCGTTACCGCAAGCTGATTGACCAGAGTGCTGATCGGCAGGCGAACACCCAGCCAGGCCAGCATTGATTCGATCCAGACGCCACCCGCGAGAACGAGCCGGTGTCCATTGACCGTCTCACCCGATCCGACCTCGACGGCGTAGCCGGTTTGGTCCGGCCGAGCCTGCACGACAGGTGCGTGTTCCCGAACCACGACACCGGCCTCGATCAGGGCGCTCCGATACGCTTTCCCGGTCAGGTAAGCGCTGGTGTAGCCATCGATCGGGCAGTAACCGGCTACGAGGACCTCGTCGGATACACCCGGCTCGATCTCACGGGCGCGGTTTGGCGTGACGATCGAGATCGGCGCACCGGCGTCGCGGCGTCGGGCTGCCCTTTCCTCCAGCATCTCAGCTTCCTGGTCGGTGAACGCCAGCGAGAGGCCGTCACAGGCGACCATTCCGACATCATGGCCCAGCCACTTCGCCGCCGACGCCCACATCGCGTGACCTTCCATGGCAAAAGGGATCAGCGCGACGCGTGTCATCTGCATCGTCAGCGTTCCGGCGTTGGTTCCGGACGCTTCCCTGCACAACGGACCGCGGTCGAAGAGCGCGACCTGCATGCCCCCGCGCGCCAGGAACAACGCGACAGTAGCGCCGTGAATGCCGCCACCGACAACCAAAGCGTCGAAGCGATCAGTCATCGACGGGCCCCGCTACAGCGGCGCTGGTGGTGGGACGGGTATGTCTTCATAATCGAACGCTCCCACCATCTGAGCCAACGGCACCGGGCGGATCGGTACACGAGCGGTCCAGTAACCAATCGCCGTCCGCTCCCTGTCGACCGCTTTTTCGTCTGTGGTCTGAGAGCGATTGAGCGCCAGTAGCTCGCCGACGATGTCACCGCAAAACCGTCCCTGGCAGGGTCCCATTCCGCATCGGGTGAAGTGTTTGAGTTGATTGATATCGTCGGCCCCGTCGGCAATGGCCGTGTCGATATCGGCGCGCGTTACATCCTCACATCGGCAGATCGTCGTCTCGGGAGGGATCGCCGCCACCTGTGCGGGCCTGAGTCGGACCAGGCGCGCCATCGCGCCGCCAAACCGCCCTGCGCGATCGAACCCGGGCGCCAATACCGATGTCGTGGCGGTGCCGTTCAGGTCGTTGATCACCGTCTCGGCGGTCTGCTCGCCACCCGCCGACGCTGCATCAACACCGAGAACCCCCGCACTGTCGCCGGCAACATACAGGTTCTCGAGACTTGTCCGCCCCGTCGCGTCGGTCACTGGAATCCAGCCACCGAGGACCCGATCGAAGCGTTGGTCAACGCGCAGCAGCCGCGGAATCTCCGCGGCAGGAATCAGCCCGTTGCCGACGGCCAGGGCGTCCGCGTCAACGTGAACATGACCCTCGGCCGACGGCGCTCCGGTTCGATCGACCGGGGCGAGCGATACCGACTGGATGCTGGTTTGACCGTGCGCGGCAACGACCGCATGCCGGCGGTAGATTGGAACGCCGGCCCGGATGATCCGGCCGATCCATTCCGCGCCGCGCAACGCCAACCCGGGCCGACCGAGGATGGCACCGCCGGCGCGGGCCCAATCGCCGGCGCCATTCAGATCGACGACAGCGACGAGGTTGCCGCCCACTTTCAGTATACCGGCGGCGACGGCGGCGAGCAGAGGACCGGCACCGCCGACGACGATTCGTCTGCCCGGAAGGACGTGCTGTGCCTTCAACAGGATCGTCGCCGCCGCCAGTCCAATCACGCCCGGCAAAGTCCAGCCGGGGAACGGGACCGTGCGTTCGCTGGCGCCGGTTGCCGCGACCAGAGCTCTTGCCCTGATTGTCTCGCTGCTGTTCTGCCCGATTAGGTCGATCCGAAACCCTGACGGCTCGCGCAAGACGGACCACACTTGCCGTCCAGCACGCCAATCGACATCGCTGGCCGCGATCGCAGCCCGCATTGAGTCGCCTCGGATCCGGTCAGGAGACATGTCCTGCGACCGGGTTCGCAATTGCTCCGGCAACGCGCGCCACACCTGGCCGCCGGGTTCGTTCGCTTCATCAACGAGGACGACTCGGAAACCGGCATTGCCGATCTTCAACGCCGCGTGACCTCCGGCCGGGCCGGCGCCGATAACGACAACGTCCACCGTCGAATTCCGCACCGGCTCGAATGCCGGTGCATTCATGAGGTGACGTCCAGTTCGATCGACATGCCGTCGGCAACCGTCGTCTGGCAGGTCTGCCGCAAGGAGCCGTCGACCCGGGCGAGGCATTCCTGACATACGCCCATCATGCAGAAAGCCCCTCGGGGTTGCCGTGCTGCCGGACTCTGCCTCAGAAAGAGAATGCCATTGGCGATAAGAGCGGCCGCGACGGACTCGCCGGAACGGCAGGCCGTCTCAATCCCGTCGACTCGGACGGTGACATCGCGGCGATCGCTGTCCGGGAATCGAAGGCTTTCTGGCACTTTCTTGTTGCCCCTGGGGATATCTTACGACGCGGCGACGCGGGATCAATCGTCACTTCGCTCTTCAAATTGTCTGCAATATGTATACTATTCGAATGCCGACGATCAAGTCGGGAGCAGATTGCGGTCGCTGCATGCGACCGTCAGGCGCGTTTCGCCGAAGCGAAATACGACCGCGGACGCGGGCAACCAGGAGAGAGGGATCCATGCTCAGAAAATTCATTGTCACATCGATCGCCGCCGTCGTGGCGGCCGTTGCGGTGGAGGGCGCCGCTGCCCGGCCACTCGACGAGATCATTGATTCGGGAACACTGCGGGTTGGGGTCAATCCGACGCTTGCACCGCTCGGGACGTATAACGATCAGAACGCCATTGTCGGGTTCGACGTCGACTTCTCGGCACGGATCGCCGAGATGCTAGGGGTCGAGCTTGAAGTCGTGTCGGTGGGCTCGCCGGATCGCATCCCGTTTGTATCAAGCGGTGAAATCGACTTCGTGATGGGTGCGATGACGCGGACACCGGCACGGTCGCTGATCATCGATTATACGCTGCCGGTCCATACCGAGGTGTTCGGTGTGCTCACCATTGAAGGCAAGCCATTCGAGAGCTGGCAGGAGTTGAACTCGCCGGATGTCACAATGGTTCAGGTCCGTGGCACCACGCCACTGAAGTTCATTGAGGCGAACCTGCCCGACGCCGAAGTGCTCTTGCTCGACAACTACCCCGATGTCATTCGCGCGCTGGCCCAGGGCCGCGGTGATGCGATGCTTGATGTTGTCGATTTTGTCGGCGAGCACATGAACACCCACGACGTTGCCTGGAAGGTGTTGGCGACCCCGGTCGATGTCTACTATTGCGGGCTCGGTATCCAGAAGGGCAACTATTCGCTTCGCGACTGGCTGAACACGGCCATCTTTGAGCTCCACCGCGACGGCGAGGTCGATGAGATGTGGCGCAAGTGGTTCGGCGTTGACATGTTCGCACCGGTTGGTGCCAACCCCTACTTCTAACCCGCGACAACGATGGGGGGCGGCGGCGTTGCCGGCCCCCATCTGACCGCGCGGTCGGGTGCATGCGTCAGCGTGCGCAACCGCGTGGTTGAGCCAGGATTGCCATTGCCGGTCAGGCGCGTTCGTCACACCATGTGGTCCGCAATCCGGGCGCCCGACGCCGCGATGCGATAGTCCTGCGCGCCGCAAGAAGAATCGCCGCGAGGGAGCCACCGGTTGGGGTACTCAATAAACTTTGGACAGGTGTTCGAGTTCGTTCCGTACTTGCTCGGCGGTGCCTGGCTAAGCCTGCAAATCGCATTTCTTGCTTTCTGTGGTGGCCTGTTTCTCGGCCTGCTCGGCGCTTTCGGCAAGACGTTCGGTGGTGGGATTCTCCGAAGGCTGGTGAACGTCTATGTGGTGTTCTTCACCAACACGCCGCAACTGGTTCAGATCTATTTCCTTTTCTTCGCACTGCCGGAAGCCGGGATTCTGCTTTCGAGTTATGCCGCCGTCCTGATTGGCATGACGCTGAATGCCGGAGCCTATCTGACTGAGATCCAGCGAGCCGGCTTCTCGTCCGTCCGTCAGACCGAGATGGAGGCGGCCGAGACGCTTGGCATGTCCCGCTGGCAGCAGGTGCGCTACGTCATCGTACCGCATATCGCTCGGGTGCTCTTTCCGCCGTTGTCCAACCACTACATCCTGATGACGTTGGGAACGTCGATGGCAGCGATCTTCGGGGTCGAGGAACTCACCGGTCGCGCCTTGAACGTCAACTCGGAAACCTTCCGATCGATCGAGACCTTCTCCCTGACCGGTCTGATCTATATCGGTGTGACGCTGATCGCCAGCGTGATCCTCGGTGTCGCTGGCCGCGTGTTGTTCCGCGCCCGGATGAGGATCGTCTGATGCTCGACCGGATCATCGAGGAAGCGCCGCGCTTCTTTACCTATTACAATCTGATCTTTCTGGGCGGCGCCCTGTTGACAACGTTCCTGCTGACCGCGATTGGCTGCGTGCTTGGCTTCCTCTTCGGTTTCCTGATGGCGGTGGCGCGCGGCACTGCCGGGTGGTTGCTGTTTCCCGTGCGCGCGCTTGCCTTTCTGATCACCGAGTCATTCCGGCGGGTGCCGTTCCTGGTCACACTCTTCCTTGTCTTCTATTCTTTCCGTGGTGTCGGGCTCGGCCTGTCGATCTTCTGGGTGGCCTTGGTGGCCGTTGTTGTCATCGCCGCCAGCTTCATCGCCGAGATCATTCGGGCTGGACTGGAATCGGTTCACAGGAACCAGTGGGATGCCGCCGAGGCGATGAACATGTCGACGGCCCAAACGCTTCGATATGTGATCCTGCCCCAGGCATGGAAAGTGATCCTGCCGCCCGCTTTCAGCTTCTTCATTCTGTTCATCAAGGATACCGCCCTGGCGTCGCAGATTGGTGTGGTCGAACTCACCTTCGCCGGAAAGGTGCTGAACAATCGCGGTTTCTCGGCCGCTTTGGTGTTCGGCACCGTGCTGGTCCTCTACTTCATTCTTTCCTATCCGATGACCCGCTTCGGAGCCTGGTTGGAGACCCGACTTGCGACATCTCGACATCGTTGACATCACGGCCAGCTACGGCCAGGCCCCCGTCCTCCAGGATATCTCGGTCGGCGTCGACCGCGGGCAGATCACGAGTCTGGTCGGGCCATCCGGATCCGGCAAAAGCACGTTGCTGCGGGTGCTGATGGGTCTGCTGCTCCCCAAAACCGGATACGTGTCCTTCGATAACCAGCGCATCGACTATTCGAACAAAAAGAACGTTCAGGCGATCCGCAACCGTTTCGCCATCGTCTTCCAGCAATACAATCTGTTTCAGAACATGACGGCTCTTGAGAACGTCACGATAGCGCCGGTCAAGATCCGAAAGCGGGCCCGCGCCGAGGTCGAGTCCGAGGCGGAGGCCTTGCTTGCGAAGGTTGGATTGAAGGAGAAGATGCGGTCCTATCCGGACGAGTTGTCCGGCGGTCAGCAGCAGCGGGTGGCAATCGCCCGGGCGCTGGCGCTGAAGCCGGAACTGCTTCTTCTGGACGAGGTTACAGCGTCGCTCGATCCGGAGCTGGTTTCCGAGGTTCTCGACAGTATTCGCGAACTGGCTGCCGACGGCATGACGATGATCATCGTCAGCCACGAAATGGGATTCGTCCGGGAGGTCTCATCCAAGGTCGTGTTTATGGCCGATGGCCGCATCGTCGAATCCGGCACCGCCCAAGAGGTGTTCGAGGCGCCGAAGGAGCCGCGGACGCGAGACTTTGTCGACAAGATCCTGCGTCACTAGTGGAGCGAATTTGACATTTGAGTCCCATTTGCGGCCGCGCTCTCGTTCAAATATCAAATTCAAATGCTCCACTAGAATCATATACTTGCTAGTAGTCCTTGTGATTCCGACACTTGCTCGGGCGGGGACTGCAGAAGGGTGACAAATGTCGGAATCGGACCACGAGTGGAGCGCGGACATGACCGAGTTTGCAGGACGGCCCGGTGCAAAACTTCTTGGCGGTGCTGTCGATAACCACATCCACGCATGCCCTCATTTGAACCTGCGGTCGCTGGACGTGTTCCAGGCGGTCGAGCAGGCCGCCGTGGCCGGCATGCGTGCTGTCGGTTTCATGGACAATTTTGCCAACACATCGGGCTACGCCGCCCTGGTCAATCGCCATCTCGGCCACCTTGGCGTCGAAGCCTTTGGTGGGCTGATCATGGAACCGCCGGCCGGTGGCGTGACCGTTGCTGCCGTCGCGGCAGCCCTCGGCTATGGCTATTCCGGCGACGGCCGGGACGGCGCGCGCTTCATATCGCTCCCGACTCATCACACGCGCCACATTGCTCGGCAGGAAAACCGCAGCGATGCTTTTGTCGAGTCATGCTTCGCGATTCCCGTTTCGGGCCCAATGCCCGATCCGCTACCGGAGATCCTCGATCTGGTGGCGCGGGCCGACGCCGTGTTCAACACGGGCCATGTTTCCGGCCCCGAATCGATCCGGGTTATCGAGGCAGCCCGTGACGCCGGGGTGAATCGCATTCTGACCCCGGCGTCGCACTACGATATTGATGTCGTGCGAGCAATCGTCGCCCTTGGCGGCGTCGCGGAGTTCTCGTTCTTCTTCGTGTCCCACGCGACGCAGGCTCCTTTGACCCATGTCGACGCCGCGCGAAATACGGTCCCACCGGTGTCGGCGGCACGAATGGTTGAGCTCATTCGCGCCGCTGACCCGGAGAACTGTATCCTGTCCAGCGATTGCGGAGTCGCGTTGTTGCCGCCGCCGGTCGAAGGCCTACGCGAGTTCTGTCTACTCCTGGGGGCTCACGGCATTGCCGAACCGGCGCTGCGGCAGATGATTGCGGAGACGCCGTCCCGGTTGTTCCGGCTCGATCCGCCTGGCCACTCATCGTGACCGGGATCGTTCGTACGGTGACCGGTGACGTGCCGGCTGGGGACCTCGGCCGGATGCTGATGCACGAACACGTTCTGTGCGACTTGACCCACCCCACTCGAAGGGACGAACCGGAAACGCCGATCACCTTGGAGAACGCGTTTGCGGTGCGCTACCACTGGGATCGGCATGTCGGCAACCATCGGCTCGGCGATCCCGATGTGGCCGGTGACGAACTCCGGCTTCTGGCCGATGCCGGTGGTGGTGGTCTGGTTGAACTGACCTGTGGGGGGATCCGTCCGAATCCGGAAGGCCTGCGTCAGGCGGCGTTGGCAAGCGGCCTTCAGATGGTGATGGGGTGCGGTTACTACACCGCCGACTACGCGGGAACCGAACTCACGAGCAAGGGCATTGAGGCGATTGCCAGGGAGATGGTTGACGCCGTGACCATCGGCGCCTGGGGCACCGAGGTGCGATCCGGTATCATTGGCGAGATTGGATTATCCGATCCGTGGCATCCGGCGGAGCGACGGGCGCTCGAGGCGGCTGCCTTGGCCCAATCCGAAACCGGCACGACCGTCAACGTCCATCCGGGGCGAAACTCGGCCGCTGCATCAGAGATTGTCCGCGTTTTTGCAGCCGCCGGCGGCGACGTTACCCGTCTCGTGATCAGCCATATGGATCGCACTTTCGTTTCGGTCGATGGGCCGGCGCGGCTCGCCGATATGGGCTGTGTCGTCGAGTATGATTTCTTTGGCATCGAGCAGAGCTATTACCCCTACGCGGATCTGGATATGCCCCATGACGCCGGCCGTCTCGATCTCGTCCGCGGATTGATTGACCGTGGTCACCTTGAGCGGATCGCCGTGTCGCAGGATATCTGCACTAAGACGCGCCTGACCCGTTGGGGCGGGCATGGCTATGCCCATATCCTGAACAATGTGGTGCCGATGATGCTCCGCAAAGATTTCACCGATGACGAAATCGAGACATTGCTGGTCGGTACGCCGCGACGCCTTTTGACGCTTGCGGCGTAGCTAGCTGACGCTGGCGAGGGCGTGCCTGGCCAGGCTCTTGAGATGCTGAGCCATGGCGCGGCGTGCGGCGCGAGCGTCAGATTTCTCGAGTGCGTCCAGAATAGCCGTATGCTCATCGAGGTCCGGCACGACCCGATCGGAGAGCTTGGCGATTTCGAAGAGCCTGGTCGTGACGCGTAGTTCGCGGACCATTTGCGCCAGGACCGGATTGCCGCTGGCGTCGACAATCAGGTCATGGAGGCTGTCATCGGAGTGCCAGTGGGCGTCGGTATGCACATGGGGCAACGAACGGAGGCTTCTGATCTCGCGCCGAACCGGCACTGCTCGGGTGCCGTCGACATTTCCGCAGGCGAGGGCAGCGGCTTCCGGTTCCAGGAGTTCGCGCACCTTGAGGCTGTGCAGGTACTCGGCGAGATCGACCTGGCGGACGACAAAGGACCTGTTTGAGCGCTTGCGGACCAGACCCTCGCCTTCGAGGCGTTGCAGGGCCTCACGCAACGGCGTCCGCGAGATGCCGAGCGTCGCGGCCAGTTTGGCCTCGACGATGATCTCGTTGCCGGTGAGTCGGCGAGTCCGGATCATGTTCGAGATGGCGTTGTACGCGAGCGTCGAAAGGCTGTGCGCCTCCTCGCCGTCGCTCACCGTTGCGTCGGACGCCCGGTCGTTTGGATATTCAGGTGTCTCTGACACGTCGTTGCTTGCCGAATTGCATCCACATTGTATACCATATCCGAGTCGATCGTGGTTCTTCCAGTTGGTATTTTTGTTCTGCGACTGCCTCGCGGCGAGTCGTTCGATCGGTTGGCAGGAGCCGAGTTTGAATCGCAGTGGACGGACCATCTACTTCGACATATGACCCGGTCGTGCGGCCTTTCTTCAGCGGCCCGGCTGCATCAACGGCTGATTGGATCAGCCGGCCCGAGCCACGATGACCATCAAGGCGTCTCTTTGAACTTCAGCCGCAGGAAGTCGACAAACACACGGACCTTGGCGGCGAGATGGGCCCGGCTGGGGTAGACCGCATAGACTCCGATCGGCGGTTCCTCGAACGCTTCCAGGATCGGCACAAGCGCGCCTGATACCAGTTCGGCGCTGCAGGCAAAGCTCGGCAACCGGGTGATGCCAACCCCGGCGATCGCGAGAGCGGCTTCCGTTTCCGCGCTGTTGCACACAACGCGCGGTGCCACTGTGACCGCGACCGTGGTGCCGCCCTCGCCGCGATAGCTCCATCGGGCGGCAATCTCACGCTGGGAGAAGTCGATCAGGGTGTGACCGGTCAGATCGGCCGGCGTTGCTGGCGTTCCGTGTCCACCGAGATAGTCCGGTGCGGCGACGGTCAGCAGCCGTGCCGTGTCGAGCCGGGTTGCAATCAGGTCGGTATCATCCAGCCGCCCGGCACGAACCACCACATCGAATCCCTCGGCGACCAGATCGACCCGTCGGTCGCTGCTGTCGACCTGCATCCGGATCTCCGGATAGCGATCGAGAAACTCCGGAAGCCAACGGTTGAGTGTCGTCAGGCTTAGGCTGACAGGAGCGCTGACCCGCAGCAGGCCGAAAGGCTTTTCGTTTGCCGAGAGGATCCGCTCCTGGGCACACCGGGCATCTTCGATGACCTGACGGGCCTGGTCGTAATAAGCCCGCCCCGCCTCCGTCAGGCTGATCGTCCGGGTCGTCCGATTGAGAACCCGTGTACCCAGCCGCGCCTCCAGCCGTGCGACCTCCTTGCTGACGTGGGACGCCGCGTGGCCGAGATTGCGGGCAGCCGCGGCGAACCCGTTTGCCTCGACAACTTCGCAAAACACGATCATGCCATCGAAGATATCTCTATTGGTATCCATTAGGAAACAAAGACCTTCCAAATTAGATATTACGACTCTTCAGACTTTCAATTAGATCAGGGGCACCGAAATCGCAAGCAGCGAGGAGAGAAGCCATGAAAACGCAAATCCTGAAACCGGTCGCCACAGCCGCTCTGTCGGCATCGCTGGCGGGCACATCCCTGGCCAGCGACGCTGTGACCATCGAAACGATCGACGGCGTGGCCACCTATCCCGAAGGATACCAGGGCACGCCGCATCGCGCGCCCGAAGAAGACCCGTTCCTGTCGCCGTCGAATTCGGCGCTGATCCTGATCGATTACCAGCCGCCGATCCTCATGGGTGTTCGCAATATCGATCACGAGGATCTGATCAACAACACGACCGGGTTGATCAAGACGGCAGTGATCTATGACATCCCGATCATCTTCTCCCATGTCGCCGTGGGGCTGAACGGCTACGACCCGATGATCGAGGAACTGCGGTCGCTGGCACCCGATGCCGTGTTCATTGACCGGACCAACGTCAATGCCTGGGAGGAGCCGGAGTTCGTTGCCGCAGTGGAAGCCACCGGCCGGAAGAAACTGATCATGGGCGGGTTGTAGACCGATGTCTGCCTTGCCTATCCGGCGATCGAGGCGGAAGCGGCCGGCTACGACGTCTACGTGCCCGAGGACACTGTCGGCAGCATCACCCAGACATCCCATGAGAACGGCATGCGGCGGATGATTGAAGCAGGCGTGGAACCGATCACCTGGAATGTCGTTCCTGCCGAACTCCAGCGTGACCACGCCCGGAGTGATCGTCTCGAGGCGGTGACCCGCGTCTTCATGGAGCATCTGTTCAAGGTGGATCCGGATACCCGATGGTGACACCGGCAGCCGGAACCTGAACCAGGAGAAAGATGATGAAACTCTATTCCGCCCCTGGCACATGTGCGACAGCCATCCACATCGCACTTGAATGGATCGGCGAGGCTCATGAGGTCGAGCATGTCGGCCTGAAGACGATGAAGTCACCTGATTATCTCAAACTCAATCCGGCCGGCGTCGTCCCGACATTCATCGACAGCGATCAGACTCTGGTCGAAGCAGCGGCAATCCTGCTTTACCTTACCGACAAGTACCCGGGCGCCGGTCTCGGCCCCGCGGTTGGCGCTCCGGACCGGCAGGAACTTTACCGTTGGCTGACCTTTCTGACCGCGACCCTGCATCCTTACTTCTGGCCGCACTTCATGCCGATGCGGTTTACCACTGACCCGCATGGTCATGACGCCGTCAAGACTGCGTCGCGCATCCTGGTGGACAAGGCGCTTACCGTCATCGATCAGCATCTGGAGGGCCGGGAGTGGCTGGTCGGCGACACCAGAACCGTTGCCGATGCGCTTCTCTATCCGTTGGCGTCCTGGGCCTATGCGTTCGAAAAATCGACCGCCGCATACGCCAATATCGACCGGGTGATCCGTAAGCTCGCATCGGATCCGGCAGTCATAGCGATGCACGAAGCCCAGGGCAGTTCACCCAAGGTCGAGCGGCTCGCTGCCTAAGATGTCGATCGACCATCAAGCGCTCGCGACCCATGTCGCAATGCGGGACGGATTGCCTCAGGCTACCCGTCCAACCTTGCTCGAAGAAGCTCAATGCAACTGGGAGCAACACCCGGGTTACGCCGGTAAAGCAAAGTTCTTCAAGAAGGTTCACCGACAGCTCATCGACGGCACACATCAGATCGCGGGAGCCTTGGAAACCATCCTCGATCTCCCACCGGCCGGTCTGCCGGACACCGTGAGGCGCAGTGGCCTGGTCTCAGGCGGGCAAAGGCTTGTTGCCTTTGCTCATGGCCATCATGAGATCGAGGATCGTGGGTATTTCCCCCAGTTCGCCTTGCTTTATCCAAAGCTAGGCCAGGCTCTGGCACTGCTGGATGGCGATCACAGGGTTCTGGACGAGACGCTATATGAAGTCGAGACGAGGCTGGGACGTCTTGCCCATGGAGGTGCTACGCCGGATCAGATCACCGACCTCTATCGCCACGCCAGGGCGCTTGAAAAGATCATGGTCAGGCACATCACTGACGAAGAGGACGTGATCATCCCGATCTTTCTGAGACACGGATGAGCGAAGAAGCCAGGTCGCGCCGTCAAGCGCAATGGGCGGCATCGGGTGACCAGCGATGGATCGGAACGTGCGGGTTCGCGGCGAGCCGGGCTCGTGCCACTTCCCACATGGCCTGCCAGCGATCCGGGTCCCGCATTGCGCTGTCCGGCTGTGCGCGGCTACGGGCGACAAACTCCGGGAACATTGGACGTCCCGTCGGGTCGCCGGTGACATTGTAACGGAGGTCGAAACTCCAACGGATATTGGGCGTCGTGTTGGAAAGTGAGCCGTGAATGGTCAGCGGATGGAACAGCACAACCCCACCGGCCCCGATCGGCAACGGCCTCGCCGCCTCCTCATCGAGGAACTTTGTCGGAATACCCACCTGTGGACTGGGGCAATGCTGGATCATTTCGCCAAGATGACTTCCGGGGATAACCCGAAGGCAACCATTGTCGACCGTGGCATCGGTAACGGCGACCCAGGCGGTGACCATGCGGGTTCCGTCCGCCTCCGCAAGCGTGACAGCCCGATCCTGGTGCCAGTCCGTCGCCGTGATATGGGCGCGAATCTCGTCACCGCGGAGATCGGCGGCCGGCGGCTTGATGCGCACATGCTGGATCGGATTGGAGGTTATCTCCGGGCCGATAATCGACTCTATGACGTCGAGAAGATTGTCATCGGTGATCAGCCGGAACACGGCCGGCCCGGCATGGAACGGAGTATCCTCCTCGATTGTCCCGCCAGGCAATGAAATGTCCATCGGCTGGAAGTATTCCAACCCTGAGCGATATGCCGATATGACCTTGTCCTCGAACGTCGCCGCGATTGCAGGTGACTCAAGCTTGCCCTCCGCCATCCAGCCGGTCCGAAGCTCATCCATGATCCGGTCATACTCGCTGACAATCGGACCCAGGACTGTCTCGGCATCGATGACATCCTCGACGACCAGGTACCCTTGTTCCGCGAAATGACTGAGCTGATCAGGGCTGAGCATTGGGACCTTCTCCGATCGGTTCGGCTTTGCATCCGCAAATCGTGATGCCCGGATGCGGCCTTTGACTATAGGCGGAAGCCAGGAGGCGTGCATGCTGTTGTCATTGGCAGTCAGCCCTGCAGGCTCGATGGATCGTCCGCGGAGAGAAGCGGGTACAACTGCGGGCGCCGATGGAGCGCGAAGTTGAAAACGTTGGAGCGGATTTCGGCGCAGCGGTCGAAATCACATGGCGCGGTGATCAACTCGTCGCCCAGCGTCGAGCAGAGCGCGACGATTTCGCCGGTCGGCGCAATGATGCAGCTCTCGCCGATCAGATCGCATCCCTCCTCGCGTCCCGCCTTGGCAACGCCCACGACCCACATTCCGTTCTGATAGGCACCGGCCTGCATGACCAGGTGATTGTGGAATCCCTGGAGATGATCGTGCTCCGGCGCCGGCGGATAATGAACCGGTGTGTTGTAGCCGAGCAGCACCATCTCGGCGCCGCGAAGCGCCGCTTCCCGATAGATCTCGGGCCAGCGACGATCGTTACAGATCGCCAGGGCGATTTCGCCGCCAAAGGCGTTGACCGGTTCGAAGAAACTCTCGCCCGGCTCGAAGTAGCGCTTCTCGAGATGCTGAAAGGCACGCCACGGCTCGTTTTCGGCGTGACCGGGCAGGTGAACCTTGCGGTAGCGTTTGATGATGCGGCCACCGGCGTTCACCAGGATGGCGGTGTTGTAATGGCGCGTTCGGCCGTCCTCGATCGTCAGCTCGGCATAGCCGAGATAAAAGCCGACACCGAGGCTCTTCGCCCGCTCGAACAATGGCCGCGTCGCGGCGTTCGGCATGTCCGTTTCGAACCAGGCGTCGATCTCGGCCTGGTCCTCGGTGTACCAGCGCGGGAAGAAAGTGGTCAGCGCCAGTTCCGGAAAGACAACCAGGCGACAGCCCCGGGCGGCGGCGTCTTCCAGGAGAGCGATCATCCGCCCGACCGCCGACTCCCTCGGCTCGTCGCGCGCTATCGGACCCAGTTGTGCCGCTCCGACGACGAGCTCCCTCATGCGCTTGAGACTCCCTTGGGATCAACGCCGGCGAGGCGCGCCGACACCGCAAACAGGACCGCCGCGCCGGCCGTTACGTCCTCATCATTGGTATATTCTTCGACATTGTGACTGAGGCCGCCGACGCTTGGAACGAAGATCATTGCGGCAGGACACACCCGAGCCAGCATTTGCGCGTCGTGTCCGGCACCGGATGGCAGCCGCCGGGTCGTGAAGCCGAGCCGCATTGCTTCGGCTTCGACATTGGCAACCAGGTCGGCATCGAAGACAACGGGCTCGAAACGGGCCAGGGTCCGCGCCGCCACGGTGACGCCCTCGTCCTCGGTGACGGCGGCGACGTGCTCGGCGACGATGCGTTCGGCGCGGCTCAGCTCGGCTTCATCAGTGTTGCGGAGATCGACGGTCATCACCGCCCGGTCGGGAATAACGTTGACGAGGTTTGGTTCCAGGGCGAGCAGCCCGACGGTGCCGACCTGGGCGCCACCCATCTCATTGGCGACTTCGCGCACAGCCACCGCGAGCCGGGCCGCGACAACTCCGGCGTCGCGGCGCATGGCCATCGGTGTCGTACCCGCGTGCGCCGCTGTGCCCTCAAAAGTGTACTCGGTCCATGAAATACCCTGGACACCCTCGACGATTCCAATCGTTCGCCCTTCGGTTTCGAGCACCGGGCCTTGCTCGACATGCAGTTCGAGAAAGGCATGGATCTCTGGCGGCTGAGCGGGCAGATCGCCGGTGTAGCCGATGCGATCAAGACAATCGGCGACGGTTTCACCATCAATCCCGACCGTCGCCCGAGCCCCCTCGACATCCATTCCGCCGACATGGACAAGGCTGCCCATCATGTCCGGTTGAAAGCGCGACCCTTCCTCGTTGGTAAACGCGGCAACCGTGATCGGCCGCTCGGTAGCAACACCCGCATCGTTCAGGGTCTCGACGACTTCAAGCCCGGCCAGAACGCCAAGGGCGCCATCATAGAGGCCACCGGTTCGCACCGTGTCGATGTGCGATCCGATCATCAATGGAGGCAGCGCATTGGCTCCGGCGCGGGTGCCGAAGATGTTGCCGATGCGATCGATGACGACGGACAGGCCAAGATCCTTCATCCAGCCGACGAGCAGGTCGCGGCCCTGGCGGTCCTCTTCGGTGAGGGCCAGCCGGCACACGCCACGGTCCGGCAGGGCGCCGACCTGGCCAAGCCGCGCAAGGCGGCCGACGAGGCGACGGCCATCGATCCGCAGGTTGCTCGTCATGCGTCGCTCCGGACTGCTTCGGCGGATCGCCCGACAATGCGCTCATAGAGGCCCGGGTCCGTATCGCCCTCGGTACTGAAAACGAGAACACGGGAGGTGCGGTCGAGGCCAAGCGCTTCGCCGATATCCGGCCGGTCTGCCGCAATCAGGAGGCCGGCAAGACCACCGACACCGGACTCGCCGGCAACCACCCGGGCTCCTGCCTCGCCGGTGGCGAGAAGGCGCATCGCGGCCAGGGCCGACTCATCCGGGACCGACATGAATGCATCGGCGCCGGGCATGAGGATCGACCAGGCAAGCAGCGAAGGCTCGCCGCAGGCAAGGCCGGCCATGATCGTGTCAAGCGCGCCGTCGACGACGACCGGTTCGCCGGCTCTGGCACTCTCGTAGAGGCAGGCTGCCTTGTCTGGCTCGACGACGACCAGTCTCGGCCTGTCCGGGCCGTATGTCTCCCACAGAGTCGCCGAAACCGCCGCCGCCAGGCCACCGACGCCGCCCTGGATGAAGACATGGGTTGGCCGCTCGGTATGGCCGGCTTCGATCGAGGCGAGCACCTCACCGACCATCACGGTGTAGCCCTGCATGACGTTCCGTGGAATGTCGGTGTAGCCAGGATAGGACGTATCGGAGACGACGGTCCAGCTATTGCGCTTGGCATCCGCGGCCGCAGCGCGGACGGCGTCGTCATAATTGCCCGGGCGGCGGACAACGGTGGCGCCAAACGCCTCGATAGCGCCAACCCGCTCGGCGGAAACAGTCTCGTGGACGTAGATGACGCACCGGCAGCCGAAGATCTGCGCACCCCACGCGACCGCGCGGCCGTGATTGCCGTCGGTGGCGCAACACACGGTTCGAGCCGATGTGAAATGTCCGTAGTGGCCGTCGACAAGGTCGCTCGGCGCCGGTCGGGTTCCGGTCTTCTCTTCGATCTGCCCGGCGAACAGCCGGTAGACTGCGTAGGCACCACCGAGTGCCTTGAAGCTGCCGAGGCCAAAACGACCGCTTTCGTCCTTCAGGTTGATAGAGGCGACGTTCAGTTGCCTGGCAAGCTCGGGCAGAGGAACAAGCGGCGTTGGCTCGTAGCCCGGCCAGGCGCAGATAACAGCCGCCGCGTCGGCCCCGTTGGCCCTGGACAGGATCGCCTGTTCCGTCGGACCATATGCAGTGTTTCGACGTCCGGGGTTGAGGGTGAAGCCAGCGGTGCCAGAAAACGGGAACATGGAAGGCCGACCTGTTGAACCTGAATGCCGCGGTGCGGTGTCGGGCGGTCCGCCACCTTGCTTTATGTCGCCTCGCGCTTGGAGCACCGTCAAGACATAAATGAAAAAAATCTTCCGTGTGCTACGGTGAATGAAAATCCGTCAGGACAGGAGTGTGAGCCGATGGACCAAGCCGACGCACCGGCGCCATTGCCGATCGATGGGCGAATCCTCGACATTTTCGATGAACTGACCGAGAGCGAGCGTCGGCTTGCCGAGGTCGTTCTCGAGACCCAGGGCAATCTGTCGGCCTATACTGCCGGCGAACTCGCCGAGAAGGCCGATGTCTCGAATGCGACCGCCGCGCGGTTCTTTCAGCGCCTCGGTTACGGCAGCTACAGCGAGGCCCGGCGGCAAGCACGATTGGTCCAGGCCTGGGGATCGCCACTTTACGAACTCACCGGTGTCCGCGACCGGGTTCCGGGAGCCGGCAGTTTTGCCCTGCACGTTGCACAGGACTTGCAGAACCTGACACGCACTGCCGAGACCCTTTCGCCGGAGGCCATCGATCGGACGATCGGCCTTCTTGTCGAGGCAAGCACCATATGGACGGTAGGCTTCAGGAATTCCTTTGCCCTGGCTGCCTACGCCCGCGGGCTTCTGATGAATGCCAAGCCAGATGTGCGCTTGCTGCCGGTTGCCGGCAGCACCATTGGCGAGGAGCTGGCCGGGATTACGACGAGCGACGTCTTCCTGGTGATGGGATTTCGGCGCCGACCGGCTGTGCTTGGCGAAATTCTCGATGTTGCCGGCGAGGCGGGCGCGCCGAGCATCCTCCTCACCGACCTGACGGCCGCACGGACCGCTCAACTCGCCACGGTGACGTTGCGCTGCCACAACCGGGGTGCCAGCCAACTCGACTCATACGCCGCGCCGATCAGCCTGATCAATCACATCTGTTCAGCGACGGGTCTCGCTCTCGGAGAGGCGGGACTGGAGAGATTGAGCGTGATCGAGCGCTTGCATGATCGACTCGAGCCCTTTGGCTCGCAGGGCTCGGCTCGTCGGCGCAAAAAATGAGCACGTCCTGCCTAAACTGAAATCGATATTCCATGTTGCCAAACAGGCGAAAAAGTCTTTTCATGCGTGGCATCAGTTTCGTTGAGTGACCGGGCACATCTGAGCATGCCCATCCCGCAAACCGATGGAGACCGTCATGACAATCCTGGACCGCCGCCACTTCATGAAAGGAACAGCCGCCGCGACGCTATTGGCCGCGATGTCGCCACTGGAGCGCGCCCGCGCCGCGAGTACGATCCTGTGGATGACCTGGGAGAATCTCGCCAAGGACGATTACCTTCAGCCGTTCCTCGATGAGAGCGGCGTCGCCATCGACAAGAACTTCATCGGCACCGACGACGAGCAATTCGCCAAGTTGCGTGCCGGTGGCACTTCCTCGGTCGATCTGATCACCCCTGGCCTCGACAAGGTCGAGCTCTATGTCGGTGCCGATCTGTTGCAACCGATCGACCTTGCCGCCGTACCGAATTCGAGCCTGCTCTACGACACGTTCAAGCAGACCAAGCTCGGCAAGCATGACGGCAAGACCTATGGCATTCCCTTCTACTGGGGGATCAACCCGATCGTCTATCGCGCCGATCTCATGGACGCCGAGCCGGATTGGTCGGTGTTCTTTGAGGGAGACGCCTACAAGGGCAAGCTCGCGATGCGCGACTATGCTCTGGAGGGCATCATGATTGCGGCGATGTATCTCGGCATTCCCGAAGACAAGATGTTCGTCCTGGATGACAAGGAACTTGCCGAAGTGAAGAAGGCGCTGATTGCCCAGAAGCAGCTCCTGCGCACCTACTGGAGTTCGATCTCGGATCTGACCAACCTGTATGCCACCGGTGAAGTGATTTGCGCCTTTTCGTGGGTGCCGCCCTACTATGATCTGCGCGAACGCGGGCTCGATATGGGTATGGCCAAACCGAAACAGGGTGTTATCGGCTGGTGCGACACACTTGCCATTCCCAAGGGCGTCGAAGGGGAGAAGCTCGACGATACACTCGCACTGATCAACTATCTGCTTGGTCCTGTCTATGGCGAGCAGCTTGCCTTCGGCGGCCCCTATGCACAAAGCACGTCTGCCGTGCGTGACGAGTTGCCGCCCGAGCAGCAGGAAAAGATCTTCATCAAGGATCTCGGCGTCATGAATTCCTTCGTCTGGAAGCAGAATCCGCCGAATTATGGCGAGTGGGTGCGTCTGTGGAACGAAGTCAAGGCAAGCTGAGCGTGAAGGATATGACGCCCCTTGGCATTGGATGAACCTGCACCGACCGTTCTTCTCGAAGCGAACGACCTGCACAAATCCTATGGCCCGGTCCACGCCATTCGCGGCGTGGACTTTGCTTTGGCGCAGAACAGCTATGTCACGCTGCTCGGTCCGTCCGGTTGTGGAAAGACGACGATCCTGCGTCTGATCGGGGGCTTTGAGACCCCTGATTCCGGTCGTATGGCGCTAGCTGGCCAGTTGCTGGACGGCGTGCCGGCTGCGCGGCGCCCGGTCAACACGGTTTTTCAGAGCTACGCGCTGTTTCCTCATCTCGACGTTACCGCCAATGTCGGCTTCGGACTGTCCCTGGCCGGCCTCGGCGCCGAGGAAGTTGCGACGCGGACGGCGGACGCGTTGCGCATGGTCCGGATGGAGGAGATGGCGAACCGCCGACCGCACCAGCTCTCCGGTGGGCAGCAACAGCGTGTTGCGCTTGCCCGCGCCATCGTCAACCGACCGAAGATTCTGTTGCTTGACGAACCACTGAGCGCGCTCGACCGCAAGATGCGCAAGGACATGCAGATTGAACTGAAAGACCTGCAGCGTCGGCTCGGCCTGACATTTCTCCATGTGACCCATGACCAGGAAGAGGCTTTCGCGCTGTCCGATCGCATCATTGTCATGAATTCCGGCCTGATCGAGCAGAGCGGAACGCCGGAGGCGATCTACCGCCATCCTGAGTCCGCCTATGTTGCCGACTTCATCGGCGGTTCCAATCTGCTGCCGGCCAAAGTGGTCGCCGTCGTCGACGGCAAGGCCACGGTCGAGTGCGCCTTCGGGTCGCTGATCTCCCCAGCGGCTCCGGGCGTCGGGGTTGGAAAACGCGCATCGATCTGCCTCCGACCGGAGCTGCTGGTGCTGAGCGGAGACGCGCCAAGGCTCGCGGCCCGCGTCACCCATGTGGTTTTTCAGGGGGCGGACTGGCTGGTCGAAGCCACCGCCGGGGAGCACAAGCTGCTGGTGCGTGCCGTTGGCGCGGCGCCGCCTCCTGAGATCGGATCGTCCGTTTCGGTGCATTGCGATCCGGATCAGGCCTGGGTTGCGGCTGGTGATCCACCAATCGCCACGCCATTGATGGCAGCAGGTGATGGCTGAGCGCGAGACCAGGATTGCCGTCGTTCTCACCGGCCCGGTCATTCTTGCTGTTGGCTGCTTCTGCCTGATCCCACTCGGTTTTCTGTTCGCCTTCAGCTTCTTCCAGGTCGACTTCGTCAGCATCGTCAAGGATCCGACGCTGGCCAACTATGAGCGCGTCGCCACCAGCGAGACCTATCGGGCCCTGATTCTCAAGGCGCTGAGCCGCGGATTGTTGATCGCTGCGATCACGGCGGTTCTTGCCTATCCACTTGCCTTCTATATCGCCAAGCGGGTCCGCCACGTGAAGGCTGCGCTGCTGACGGCACTGCTCATCCCGCTCTACACCGGAGACATTATCCGCATTTTTGCCTGGCGCGTGGTGCTTGGCGCCGAAGGCGCGCTCAACACATTTCTGATGTGGCTCGGGCTGATAAACGAACCGGTGCGGGCGCTGCTTTTCAGCCCGACGGCGACGGTCATCGTTCTCACCTACAACTACATTCCGTTCATGGTTCTCGGCCTGTGGCTGGCCTTCGAGAACCTCGACGATCGCTACTTCGAGGCGGCGGCCGATCTCGGTGCAGGCCGGGTCGCAATCTTTCGCCGCGTGGTGCTGCCATTGACAATGCCGGGTCTTTTCGCCGGCGGGCTGATGGTGTTTGCCCTCGTCATCGGTGATTACCTGACGCCACAGCTGATTGGTGGTTCGTCCGGCGTGACGGTGATCAGCGCGATCAATGATCTGTTCGGTACCGCATTCGACTGGCCGCTCGGCTCGGCCATCGCCTGGACGCTTCTTGCCGTTCTGTTCGTAGTGCTCGCCGCGACCTTTATCGTCCTGCAGCGGCACCCGGCGACCCGCAGCCTGTTCGGGAGGGCGTGAGATGGAGCGAGTGCTGAGGGTTCACGTGTTGCTCATCTACACATTCATGTATCTGCCGGTGGCGGTGATCACCCTCTTCTCCTTCAACGACTCGGAGATGATCGCCTTCCCTCTGCAGGGTTTCACCTTCGCATGGTACGCTGACGTCTTCTCCGATCCGCGCCTCCTCGGCGGTCTGGGCACGACACTCTCTATCGCCATCCCGACGGCGTTGATTGCCACCATTCTCGGAGGCCTTTCGGCGTTGGCCCTGGCGCGCTATCGCTTTCGCTGGAAGCTGGTTTTTGCGATACTGCTGCTGATACCGTTCCTGATCCCGCGGATCATTTTTGCCGTCTCCCAGCTTCTCGTCCTTTCCGAACTCGGCATCGAGCGCTCGGTCGCGACAATCGTTGCCGCGCAAGTGCTGATTATCCTGCCGTTCACATCGCTGATCATTACATCCGTGCTGGTTCGGCTCGACCGACGGCTGGAGGAGGCAGCGGCGGATCTCGGGGCGTCTGCCTGGCAGGTCTTCCGTCGCGTGCAACTCCCCTTGATGCGCAACGGTCTGATTGCTGCGGCCTTCATCGCCCTGGTGCTGTCATCCGGCGAATATGTCGTGACGGCATTTCTGAGCGGCCGGGTTCAACCGCTCGCTGTGATGATCGCATCGGACTTCCGCTTCAGCCTGTCGCCGAGCCTCAACGCCCTGGCGGCACTTACGGTTCTCGCCAACATCATCGTGATTGCCGTGAGCGAGACGATCCGATGGCGTGCCCGTCGTGGTGCCGACTAGGAGCCTGTCGGCAGGTTGGGCGTCGCGTATCGCCCAATCGAGCCAGTCTACGGCTAGAACCGGCGCATGCGAAAAGGCCGCCCTGTAAAACGGGTGGGCGGACAATCATCGCCTCCCGATGTACCTCCGCATCTGTATCTGTGTATCTTCCTCGTCGCCCGGACGGTGCGCAATCGGTTGCCGTTGTCAGGCTGACGCGACAACAAGGGGTACGCAGTGACCGATGCATTCGAGGAGCCGGCCCGGCGCTACGCACCAATCCGCGACTATGCGGCGGTTGGCGATGGCCATGGCTCGGCGCTCGTGTCCCGCAGCGGCAGCGTCGACTGGTGCTGTCTGCAACGGTTTGACGCCGACCCGATTTTCTGTCGCCTTCTGGATGCTGACCGTGGTGGGTTCTTCTCGATAGACCCCGCCCTGCCGTTCACGGCCGACCGCAGTTATCTCGATGGCACGAACATCCTTCAAACCACATTTTCCACGCCCGTCGGCGCTGCCTCCGTTACCGACTTCATGCCCGTCGGGCGCCGACCGCGTGTGGCGGCACACGATTATGTCCATCTGAATGCTCCCAACTGGCTGGTTCGCATCGTCGACGGTCGCAGGGGAAAGGTCGATCTGCGGATTCGTTATCGCCCCTCCATCGACTTTGCCCGGCGCCGCCCGGCGCTGCGCCAGGGTGAGGCGCATATCGAGGCGGATAGCGGCGCATGCCTTTACCACGACGGCATAACGTTCGACGTTGAGGGCGATCTGGCGAGCGCCATCGTGGAGGTCGGGGCCGGAGAACGCCTGGTGCTTGTCGTCACACCGCAACAGAGCCGGCAACAAAGCCCCGTCGAAGCCGTGCCTCGCCTCCTCGAGATAACCACGGCCTACTGGCAGGAGTGGATCGCCTACTGCCGCTACGAGGGCCCCTACGGAGACGCGGTTCGCCGCAGTGCGCTTGCCCTCAAGCTGCTCGCTTTCGCGCCGACCGGTGCAATCGCCGCGGCCCCTACCACGTCGCTGCCCGAAGAGATTGGTGGCGTCCGCAACTGGGACTACCGATATTGCTGGCTTCGCGACGCGACATTCACACTCTACGCGCTCGCCGCGGTGGGATATGGGGGCGAAGCGCGAAAGTTCAGTGCCTTTCTTCCATGGGTGTGCTCGGCGACACATCCGGAGCTGCAGGTCATGTATGGCATCGGTGGCGAGGCGGAACTCGTCGAGCAAACCCTCGATCATCTGGATGGCTATGAGGGTAGCCGCCCGGTCCGCACCGGCAACGGGGCGTACGATCAGAGCCAGATCGACATCTTCGGCGAGGTGTTGGATTGGGCTCTTCTTTATCGGGCGCTCGCCGGGCGCTTCGATCGCAGAGAGGCGAAAATGCTTGCCGCTCTGGCCGACTTCGTTGCGGACCACTGGGAGGAGCCCGATCACGGATTGTGGGAGGTGCGCGGGCCACCGCAGGGTTTCGTCCACGGAAAAATGATGAGCTGGGTGGCGCTCGATCGCGCCATCCGGCTGTTTGGGTCGCGGCCGTCATGGGAGAAGGAGCGCGGCCGGATCGTCGACGTCGTGAAGGAACACGGTATCGATCCATCCGACGGTCACCTCTTGCAGTTCTACGGAGCCAGCGGGACCGACGCCGCGCTGCTGCTCGCACCGATGGTCGCGTTCCCGATCGAGGGCGCGACCCTTGAGGCGACGGTGGCGGCAGTTGAACGGGAACTCCGACACGGCGATTTCGTCTATCGCTACGATTCGGATGATGGCCTTGTGGGGGAGGAAGGCGCGTTCCTGATCTGCAGCTTCTGGCTCGTCGACGCCCTGCTTCAGATCGGCAAGGATCGCGAGGCGAACGAACTGTTCGAGCGCCTGCTCGATCGTGCCAACGATGTCGGGCTGTATGCCGAAGAGATCGATCCGACGACCGGCGATTTTCTGGGCAATTTTCCGCAGGCCTTCACACACCTCGCGTTGATCAGCGCTGCCGTGAATCTCGACCTCTACACGAGACGTGGACTGTCGGCGATCGTCGGCAGCCACGCAGATCGTGCCCGGGATACGATCGGAGCGACGCTTGGGTGGCGCGGCATCTGGGCGGCTTTCAAGGCGACCAAGCGGCTTGGGCGAATCATCTCCTCGAGGGCTTCGATCCTACCGCCGGATCTGTGCGGATAGGCTCGGCGTCAGCCCGTTATTGGCGATTCGAGAATTGCGTTGCCGCGATCGGTTGCCAAGCCAAACCGCATTGCGTTGAGGCCGGTCAACGACGACCGGCTGGCGTTTGAGGCGGGGTTGGGTCAGGACGCCTTTGCCCTGGCGGGGCCGCGCCGGCGGCTGGCTGTCTTGCCGCCGATCACCCGCAAAGTGCTCAGTTCAATGTTGCGGATGTGCTTGGTCATCGCCCGTACAGCGCCTTCCCGATCCTTGGTGGCAATCGCCGACGCGATCTCGGCATGATCCTGCGTGCTCTGCGCGATCAGTCCCGGCTCATTGCGGGCGCGACGGTCGAAGTTCTGGAAATCCACGCCGAGATTGTAGAGGCCGTAGGCAATGCGCTGCAGGACGGCATTGCCGGCGATCTCCGAAAGTTTCTCGTGAAAGCGGGTGTCGAGGATGCGAAAACCGACCGAATCCTCCTGTACCGTGTCGTGTGCTGCAACGATGTCCCGAAGCTCGGAAATGTCACGCTTTTTCGCCTTCTTGACCGCGCGGCGGACAATCTCGATTTCGATCACCCGACGGCTGTCGAACGCATCCTCAAAATTGGCTTTGGTCAGCGACAGATAGAAATCGAGCGGCGCAAGCAGGCTCCGTGCGTCGAGATTGGTCACATAGGCCCCGCCGCCGTGACGCGACTCGACAACGCCCAGCGTCGAGAGAGCCCGGAGCGCCTCACGGAGGCTTGGTCGACTGATGCCGAAGATTTCGATCAGCTCGCGTTCGGGGGGCAAACGATCTCCGGCACGCAGACTCCCGGTTTGGATGAGCTCAAGAATCCGGGCAACAACCTGCTTGCCAAGCGCCTGCTTTTCGATACGGCCGAGTGCGGCCGAGTCGAGTGTCCTTGCCTGAGCACGCTTGGCCATGATCCCCTCATAGTGCTTGATAAGTGTAGTCCAGCGGACTCGGTCTTGTGATCTTATTTCCAGCCCGCACCTGCGGGCCCCCGCGAAGACGGCGTCGCTGCCATGCGGCGCCCGCTGCCCGGTTTCCCAATCAATCCAGCGGCAGCTGTCCGAGGGGCGGAGAGATGAATCGGAAAGGCCGGAGGAACTACGACTGTGTCGTTCCACTGCGGGCGAAGGCCCAGCGACGACGTCTTGGTTTTTCGGAAACGGTCGACGGTGGCTCGTCGACTTTTTCGCCCGGCGGCCGATAATCATGCGCGCCCTTGGGCGGGTAGTCGAGGCGGTCTTCCATGCCGGCTCTGACGCCTGGATCGAAGTCCGGAAAGGGGAAGCGCTTCTGGCCGCGCCATTCGTCGACCTGGGCTGCCGCCTCGCGGCCGCGCTCGGCGTCGATGCCGTCATCCCTCGCATAATAGGTTGTCTGCGACGGAAAGGCGAAACCGGAGCCGGACTCGGCAACGATGTCCTCCATGCGCAGCAGGATATCCTCCTGGATAGCAAGAAAAGTATCCTGGTCCTGGCAGCGCAGATAGGTAAAGACCTCGATATCCTTGGAATACGGACCGTAGCCGATGAAGCGAACGCGCGCCGGATCCGGCAACACTTTCGGATGGGCGATGAGGAGTTCGCGCAGCTTTGCGAGCGCGAAGCGCATTTGCTCCGGGGTTGTCTCGTATCTGAGTTGCAGGACTGTCCGCAGCAGTCGACTGAAGCGGGCCGTGTAGTTGTCGAGGTGCATCTGCGAGAATTCGCTGTTTGGCACCGTGACGATGCTCTTCTCAAGTGTGCGAATACGCGTCGACCTGAGACCGATCTGTTCGACCGTTCCGATCTCGTTTCCGAAGCTGCATAAGTCGCCGACTCGCACAGGGCGGTCGGCGAACAGGGTCAGCCCGCCGATAACGTTCTCCAGGGTCGGCCGGACGGCGAGGGCAATGGCAAGGCCGCCGACACCGAGGCCGGCGACCAATGGGGCGATCGGGATACCGATTGCATCGGCGGCAGCGACGGCAAGCAGCAGCATGATGACGACGCTGATCAAACGGAACAGGATGCGCATCAGCGCGGTGTCAATGCGCTGCGTGCGATCCGCACGGCTGCCGATCTGTCCGATCGCGTCGGCGAGCCGGCCTGACAGGACAAGCACGAGCCAGGAGCCGATGATGACTTCGACCGCCAGCGCGGCGTAGGCGACGACGTTCAGCGGCAACTCAAGCAGACCAATGGCGTTCTGGGCAATCAGGAAATCGATTTCGGACAGGGCGATGACGAGAAGCAGGGCCAAGGGCAGCCCGAAGCGAAGCCAGGGGCCACGGTGCCACCAGCGCCGGTCCCAATACAGGCCGAGGCGGATCAATCCGAGGAATAGGACGGCCGAGATGCCGATGAGCAGGACGACGGCGATCCATTGCCAGACGCCTTGCCCGCCGACGATGATCGTCGCCCACGCCGGCAGGGCATCGGGAAAATGCTGCGGTAACCACCGGCCGGGGCTTGCCAGGATTTCTTCGTAGATCCCGACAATTGCACCGGCCTTGTAAGGTATCTCGCTTGCCAGTTCGTAGTAGTTGCGTATCTCGGCGACGGTGTCCCTCGAGAAGAGAAACTGGCCGGCCCTCGGCCCCTCGGTGACCCTGGCGATCTCGATCTTGGTGTCGGGAACCACCCAGCGGTTCAGGCTTTCGTTGGCAGCGACCTCGTCGTCGCCGGGGATATCCTCGTATTGTGGCAGTTCGACCCGATCGAGAACCTCCCTCAGTAGCGCCATGTCGATCAGGGTGGTGGATTCCCGGCCAAGCGCGGTGACGTCGCTCAGGTTGAGGGTATCGGCGGCTCTCGCCATTGGCCGCAATATCTCGGAACTCGGTTTTCCGGCGCGCCAGGCATCGACGGTCGCACTGAAGTCGCGCACAAAGCTTCGAAGTGTGTCGCGTGGGCTCGAGGTGTCGGCCGCCCGCAATGGATAGGGCTCGTCGAACTCTTCGAACAGATCGGACTGGGCGGATGCCGGCAGTCCGAGCAGAAGCATGGCCAATACGATGACGCCAAGCGCGAATCCAAGACGGTTCTGTTGCGATGTCACTCGGATGTCCTGGTTGCCTATCTGAGGC
>JAAEOR010000366.1 GCA_024222895.1 Hyphomicrobiales bacterium
GGGCGGGCGGCGTGTGATAAAGACCATTGGCCTCGCTGTCATTTTCTGACACCGTGCGCCGATGACACGCGATGAGCCCTCCTTCACGATCGGCATCGAAGAAGAGTACCTGCTGGTCAATCGTGAGACCCGCGATCTGGCTGCCGATCCGCCGCCGGAACTCGCCGTGGCGTTGGAAGAAGCGCTCGGATCTCAGGTGACATCGGAGTTCCTGCGCTGCCAGGTCGAGACCGAGACGGTCGTCTGCGGATCGGTTCGCGAGGTCCGCAGCGAGCTGGCCCGGCTGAGGTCCAGCGTCGCGAAGTGTGCCGCGCAATTCGGTCTGGCACCGATCGCCGCGTCGACTCACCCATTTGCCGAGTGGAGCGAGCAAAAAAATACAGACAAGGAGCGCTACAACACGATAGCCCGCGACCTTCGGGTCCTTGCGCGACGCCTGGTGATATGCGGCATGCATGTCCATGTCTGCGTCGAGGACGAGCCTTTGCGCTTCGATCTCTTCAATCAGCTTCCTTACTTTCTGCCGCACCTTCTTGCCCTGTCGACATCGTCACCCTTCTGGCGCGGCGATCGCACCGGACTGCATTCCTACCGGATGGCGGTGTGGAGCGAGGTGCCGCGGACCGGGCTGCCACCGCATTTCGACAGTCCCGACGAGTTCCATCGCACTGTCGACGTGCTGGTCAACGCAGGTGAGATCGAGGACGGCACCAAGATCTGGTGGGACCTGCGGCCCTCGGCTCGGTATCCGACGATAGAAATGCGCATCACCGACATGTGCACCCGTATCGACGATACGGTGGCAATTGCCGCCCTTTACCGCTGCATCACCCGGATGCTCTATCGGTTGCGGCGTGAGAACCAACGCTGGCGGGACTATTCGGATTTTCTCATCAACGAGAATCGCTGGCTGGCCCAGCGGTCCGGGACGTCGCGGTCGCTGATCGATTTCGGCAAGGGAACGGCCGTGCCATTCGCCGACCTGGCGGACGAGCTCATTGCTTTGGTGATGGAGGATGCCCTGTACTTCGGCTGCATCGCCGAAATCGAGCATGTCCGTCGCATCGCTGCTCAAGGAACCTCATCCGACCGCCAGATCACCGTTTACGACCAGGCGATTGCCGCCGGAGCGTCGTCGCAAGAGGCGTTGAAGGCAGTGGTCGATCATCTGATCGAGGAGACCCTGAGCGGATGCGAGCCGATCGGGAACGTCTCGGCCGGTGGCGCTGCGGTCCCGCCACGGTCCGAAGCGGTAGCCGGGAAAGCTTGATGGCGGTAGAAACGGACGATGAGGCGCCGGTTCGCGTCCTCAAGAGCGAGGTGCTTGCCGACGACTGGGCGAAGCTGACCTGATACACCATCGACTATCGCCGACGGGATGGAGAACGAGAGACGCTGATCCGACAGGTCTATGACCGCGGCGACGGCGCCGCGATCCTGCCCTATGATCCCGCACGTGGCACCGTCCTGTTGGTGCGCCAGTTTCGCATGCCCGTCTATCTGCGGGCGCACTCCGGCTGGCTGATCGAGGCATGTGCCGGCCTGCTCGATGACCGCCGACCGGACGCTGCCATCCTGCGCGAGGCGCGCGAAGAACTTGGCTATGAACTGAAGGATATTTCCCGGGTGCTGGACGTGCTCATGAGCCCGGGGAGCGTCAACGAGCAGCTGGCGCTGTTCACGGCGCGCTATACGCCGGCAGACAGGGTCTCCAGCGGTGGCGGCGCCGAAGACGAGGGAGAGGATATCGAGGTCCTCGAAGTCACGCTCGATGACGCGATGGCAATGGTTAAAACGGGCGAAATCAACGATGCCAAGACCGTTATTCTGTTACAGCACCTCATGCTGACGGCGACCTGAGCGCGCCAGGGTCGCCGGGCTCGAACCACGGAAGCATCCATGACCGAGGCAGACAACCCGCATAAGGAGCAGCCGGTATTTCGGGCCGGCGCCGAACTCGAAAAGGCGGAGGCCGCTGTCATCATGCTGCACGGCCGGGGAGCGGATGCGGCGGATATTCTTGCCTTAGCCGATGCCTTCGATCGCCCGGATCTCGCTTACCTTGCGCCACAAGCCGCCGGAAACACGTGGTATCCTGAACGTTTCCTTGCGCCGGTGCGGGAGAACGAGCCGGGTCGCACGTCCGCGCTCGGAATGATCGCCGATATCATTGGGCTGGCGATTACCCACGACATAACGCCGGACAGGATTGCCCTGCTCGGGTTCTCGCAAGGAGCATGCCTGGCTCTCGAGTTCGCCGCCCGCCATCCGGATCGCTACGGGGCCGTCA
>JAAEOR010000367.1 GCA_024222895.1 Hyphomicrobiales bacterium
AGCGCCTGGGACTTGGAAAGCAATTCTTTGGTCCCTTCCGCCCACTTTAAATAAAAATCCAGTTCCTGCTCACGGCCGACGAAAAGCTCGGGTTTCCCGATCTCCTCGGCAAGGGCAATGGTCAAACCGGTCATGAAAACCTCCCGTGAGACCGTTTTGTTTCATCCTAACCGGATTATGCCGGCCTGTCGAGGGTGAAGTCGAGGGCAGGGGTCGTACCTGGGAAAGGTGCGTGCTTGTTTTCCTGCTCATTCTCCCGGCGGGCTGTCGCCGGTCAGCTTTTTGGAGGTGGTGTACATGATGTCGTCGGCCCTCATCAGCTTTTCCTGGTCTTCCGTGAAACCGGTTTCGCTGTAGAGCAGGAACGCCGTTTTCCGTTCCAGCTTGCCCGCCAAACGTTTTTTCTGCTCGATAAACTTCTTTACCACCTCGTTGGAAACCGGTTGTTTCCAGGTCTTGACCTCCGCGATCAGGTCCGCGTCGTTGGGATCTGTGCTCCGGGCGTAGATATCCATCTCGTCCCTGGCGCCCAGGTCTTTATGGAAGGTCTTCTTGTTCATTCCGGTGAAGCCCTTCAGGGTAAAGCCCTCGGCCGGGTTGAAAATCACATCGGATGGCCGGGCTTCCCGATTGACCGCCGCTTGCAGGTAGTACATCACCTTGTATTCGCCCGCGAGCCCTTTCCACCAGGCGGTCCGGCGTTTGGCGGTCTTCATCTCCTGCTCGAATTCGTCGGTGACCTTGTACGCTGACACCTTTTCGATTTCTTCGGCGTAACGCTTGCGGAACACGGCCGCGAAAATGGGATCGCCCAGGCCCTTGAAACGGTAGTCGGAGGAACCCTCCGCGATCAGGTCGGCTTGTTTCAAGATGTAGAGGCGGTCGGCCAGCTCGCCGTCGCTGATTTTCAGGTCCAGGTCCTTGTGAATCTGATCACAGGAGCATTCCTCGTCGCCGTGTTTGGCCAGGTAGAGCACGATCTTCTTGCCGTTCGTGTCGTTGACGCGC
>JAAEOR010000368.1 GCA_024222895.1 Hyphomicrobiales bacterium
GTCGGCGTCGTTCTTCGGCAGGATCGCTGCCTGGATGGTGGTGCCGAGGGCGAGCGGAGTAGCCGAAGCCGGATCGTCGTTCGGCTCGCCGGTATCCGCGGTCTCGGCCAGCAGCGCTACCATCTCGTAAGGATCGGGCGAGCGGGCCGTGTTGTGCCCATCCCGCACCTCGATCAGGTAGCGGCCGGGTGTCGCGATATCCACCCGGTCCTCGAACGGTGCCCCTTCGGCGGTCGCGGTATTCCACTTACCCACCTCCTCACCGTCGGAGTCGTAGACCAGAAACGCCATGTTGAGCGGCTCCGGCACCGCGGGGAAGCGCAGCGTCAGCTCTCCCTGACGGACAATGTCAACGGCGTAGAAGTCGGCGTCATTCTTCGGCAGGATCGCCGCCTGGATGGCCTCGCCAATGGCGACTGACGTCGAAGTTTCGGGCGTGTCGTTGGGCTCGCCGGTGTCCGGCGTCGGCGTGAAGACGGTGGTCATCCGGTAGAGTGCGGTCGACTCGGCCGTGTTGTGCCCGTCGCGCACCTCGATGATGTAGCGGCCGGGCTCGGCGATATCGACCCAATCCTCGTACGGCGTGCCCTCACTTGTCGCCGTATTCCATTTGCCCGCTTCGCCGCCGGCGGCCGCATGGACCCGGAAGGCCATGTTGAGCTCGGGCGGAACCGACAAGAAAAGCACGCGGAGTTCACCCTGGTGGGTGAGGTCGACCACATAGTGGTCGGCATCGTTCAGCGGCTGGATTGTCCCGTCGATCGCAGCACCGACGGCAATGGCGGTAGCCTCCGCCGGCGTGTCGTTCGGTTCGACCTCGGCGGTCGCCTGGCCTGACCCGCCGCCGCTGCCGTCGCCGTCAATCTCGGCCGGGCAGGCAAACTTGAACTCCCACTTTGTGCCGGTGGTGCCCTCGCAGTTGGGTGACACGGTCACGGTGAGCGTGTCGGCGCCGGACGTATCGAAGACGACTATATCCGATCCATTGACGCAGCCGGTATCGTGGATCAGCGCACCGCCGGAATGAAGCTGCATGCGGTCCTTGACCGTGTACATCTCCCATTCGAACGACGCCTTGCCGACATAACCGCCAATGTCGACTCTGACCGTCTCCGGCGCGTCGCTGCCGGCCCCGACCGCGGAATTGCAAGTTGCGACGCGTTCTTCCTCACTGGTGCGGAAGGGGAAACGGAAAACCTCGGCGGTTCCGGCAACCCGGGCAACGATCTCATACGCCTCGCCGGCCTCGAACAGGTCGGCGCCGACGCGCAGCATGAACCGGCTCTCGGCGATCTTGAACAGGTCCTCGACCGGATCGACGCGATCCTCGGGAAAGTGCACAATGACGGTCTTCCGGTCGGTGATCGCGTCGGCCGCAAGGCCCGGGCCTTCGACAGTCCAGTCGAAGGACAGGTCCTCGTCGATGCCTGCGAGACCGAGCACACCCAGCCGGGCGATTGCCTCGACGTCGTCGCCGAGGGCGACCTCACCAAGGTCTCCGGACTCGGCACTTATCACCCGCGGCGCCGGTTCCTCGTTCTCGGGCGGCGGCCAGATATAGTTGCCATCACGGAAGTCTTCGAGGACCGGCGATCGCGGCGGCGGTGGCGTCGCCTGAGCGGCAAGCTCGTCGCGCACCGCCGCCACCATTTCGGCGCCGGCGACGCGATAGAGGCGCTGCCAGATGCGGCGCGCCAGATCCGAGTCGTCCAGGTCGAGATAGGGCCGCAGCTCGGGGTATTCGACATAGAGGGAGCGCCAGTGGTCGCGCAGCGCCTCATGGAGCCGCGGTTGGGTGCGGAACTTGCGATAGACCTGCTCGGGAGCGGCGACGCGCTCGCGGAAATAGAAGTCGATGCCGCTCGGCAGATCGGGCTCGTCGACCCCGGCCATGATCTCGCCGGAGTAGAAGATCTTGACCCAGCGGTCGACCTCCGGATCAGGATCGAGGACGACAACACCGGTCAACCAGCTTTCGCCGGTTCCCTCCTGGAACAGGGCCGGTAGAAACGTGTCGCAGGCAACCGACTCGAGCCTGGTGCCGATCGAGGCGGTGATGTAGCCGGGAATCGACCCGTATTCCGAGCCCATCGCGCCGCTGGCGAGCTTGATGGCGCCGCCCATCAGCGTGTGGCAGCCGATCCGGAAGGCTCCCTCCAGAAGACCCGACGCGCCCTTGTCGTAGTAGAGCCGGGCCATCGTGCTGATGAAGCGATACTTCCTGAAGACGCCGCGGATCGCCTCGAAATCCTCGCCGAAATCCTGGTAGAACTGCCGGCCGGCGATCAGGGCATCCTGGGTCTCGGCGGGAAGCAGCGCGAAAAACTCGGCGTAGGCGGTTTGCATCGCCTGCCGTTCCAGATCCTTCTGGACGGCGAGCAGCCGGCGCAAGTCGGCGAGTTCGCCGGGTCCGAGACTGCCGAGCCGATCGGCCGCCGTGCCAAGCAGCCGGTCCCAGGCCGACGATCGATCCGCTTCGGCAGCGGTGGCGGCATCCTCCGGGGCCGGGAGGATAAAAGCGTCCTCGGGCACGGCTTCAAGAGCGAGCTGCTCGGCCACCATTTCGTTGGCTGCCCCGATCAGTGCAGCCGCGTAGCCGCGCGCCTCCGGAAGCGCGAGCGGGGTTTCGCCACCATCGCCTTCGCCGCCGCCCTCGAGCGCCGGCAGTACCGTCTCGTCGAAATCGCCGCCGTCGCCGTCATCGTCCGGAGTGTCGGGGTCCGCCGACCCATTGACGTGGACAGCGACTTCGGCGCGCTGCCAACGGCCGAGGTGGTCTCGATAGACGGCCACGACAACAACGTCCCCGGTGCGGCCGCGGGCCCTGATGCCGACATTGATCTGCGTGGCGCCTCGCGAGAATCTCGGCAGCGGGTCCACCGGAAACGCGATCCGTTCCGCCTCGCGCCGACGATCGAGGAACGCGCCCGGTTGCGGAACCTCGAGAGCGGCGGCCAACTCGTCGGTACCGATCACCAGATCGTCAGGCAGCGATGCGACCAGAACCTGAGTATTCTCGGGGATGTGGGCATCGCGCTGCAGCGCGACGTCCTTTCGACCGCTTCCGTCGATGGTGACGTCCGTATCATCAAATGCCAGCTGTTGGCCGGTTGCGGCGACCTGGGCCGTCCAGATGTCCCGGCGGAACTCGAACTCTTCGCGATAGTGCTGCCGCACCGCGGCCGGTGCGTTGGCTACCGACCCGCCATCGTCATGGGCAAACTGCGCCTGATAGGCTTCCGCCTCGCGGACGGCGCGCTCCAGATCCGAGTTCGCGAACTGCGGGGCGTAGATGATACGGGGCAGCCGCCCGTAGCGGACGAACTGCCGGACATGCTCGAACTCGTGGATCAGAGTGAGCTCGGTCAGCAGACCGCCGTCGGGCCGGTCGAAGGCCTCGGCATCGCCTTCCTCATCGACCGCTACCGCAACCGCAACCGCCGGGTTGAGCCGCACGGTCACATTCCCCTGGCCGTCCATGCTGGTCAGGCCGCGCGTCATGCCGCCGGCCTCTGCACCATGATTGATCAGGCGGGGGTCGATCACCACCGACGCCACAGGAATCGAAAAACCGGCAGCGCCCAGGCGCGCCATCACCTCGTCCAGGCGCTGCTTGGCCATCTTCTGCGTCGGGACGTAGCGATAATAGACGTTGAGCGCCCCGCGACGCTCATCGTCGATGTCCTGGGCAAAGGGATCGGAATAGTCGGTGCCCGGCGGGACTTGTGCGGCACCGGAACCTGCGACGGCGATCGCCACGACGGCTAGGCAGAACCAGACCAGAAGGCCCCCGATGCCGCGCGACACGCGCATCGATATCGGCGCGGCTCCGTGGCGGCCGACCGGCGACGCCATTGCCGTCACATCGGCAGCGCTCGTGGCCAGGCGACTCATCGTCACTTCTCCTCCGTCGCGGCGGTCCCTGCCGACAATGGCCGAACAGGCTACCGAGCGAAGCCATTCTCTATCGCAGGAGTTCCCATTTCAAGATTCTTGCGCGAGGGGCGAGGCAATATGAGCGCTTCGCGAGGTCACCGGCTGCGCGTGAGTTACCTGATATTGTGGATTCGAAGGCATAGTCAGGACAGATGACGTCAAGTCAGCGCGACCCCCTGACTCCAATACTCGCCGCTTCTGCCCTGACCGGTTGTTATTGCGGAAAGCTTCGAAGTGGGTGAAGCTGACAACCCGTAGCCATTGGAGATCGTGGTCGGCCCGCATCTTCCTCAGCCATTCAAGCGCCAACAACGCCGAGGCGATCGCCCTGCGCGACTGGCTGGCCGCCGAGGGTTGGGACGACCTCTTCCTTGATCTTGATCCGCAGCGCGGCATCGTCGCCGGCGAGCGCTGGGAGAGGGCACTGAACGAAGCAGCCAACCGCTGCGAGGCGGTGCTGTTTCTGGTAAGCAAGGCGTGGCTCGCCTCCGCCTGGTGCCTCAAGGAGTTCCACCTCGCCGCCAAGCCCAACAAGCGCATGTTCGGCGTCCTTGTCGAGGATCTGTCGGTCGCCGAGTTGCCGGCTGAGGTCACCGCGACGTGGCAGTTGGTCGATCTGGCTTCAGGCAGCGACCACCAGATGTTCCGGGCGGTCCTGCCGGATGGCAGCGAGGCCCATGTCACCTGGTCGAAGTCCGGGCTCGCCCGGCTGAAGGGCGGCTTGACCAGGGCCGCCAGGCGGCGTGACCGACGTCAGCCTGCCTTTGCCGCCGCGATCCACCCGGCGACGCGGCGCGCGTCACGGCCGACGCCGAGCACCATGGTTGACGAAACCGCGTACTGAAAATGGAGGCCGGCGAAATACAGTCCGCTCATGTCCGTCGACATTCCGAACCGGTGGCGCGGAACGCCATGATCGTCGAGTACCGGCAGGTCGATCCAGTCGAAGCCGGGATGGAGTCCGGTGCACCAGATGACGCTGGCGAACGAAATGTCCTCGCCGTCCTCGGTCCTTGCTTGTCCGTCGCTGATCTTCGCAATCTTGCCGATGCGACGGACACCGGCACGTTCGAGGACACCGGGTCGCGTTCGGATCAACGGCATGCCATGGCCATGCATTTTGGCCCGGAACGCCCGACCCATGGGGGTTCGCATGGTCAGGACATGATGGAACATTCCGCGCACGACCAGCCGGACCAGGAGCTTTCGACCCAGAAAGCCGGAGATGTCGAACGGAACATGACCGACCTCGCGCCCGGACAGAACCACATCGTGAGTGCGGGCCAGGTCCATGGCGATTTCTGCACCGGAGTTTCCGGCACCGACCAGCAGCACCGGACCGGCCGGCAGCTGGCCGGGATTCCGGTATGCGTGGGAATGCATCTGGACAATGCCTTTCCCCAGGCCACTGGCAAACTCCGGCGTTTGCGGTTGCTGGTAGCTGGCAGCGGCAACCACCACCTGATCCGCCTCAAGAGCGCCGCGCGGAGTTTCGACGCGAAAACGGCCATTCTCCTTGCGCAGTCGTTCGACGGGCGTATTGAGGCGTACCGGCAGCGCAAATGTCGTTGCATAGTCCTCGAGATAATCGGCCATTTCGTCCTTGGAGGGAAAGGAATCTCCGTCCGCGGGAAAACGAAGACCGTCAAGCGCACTTCCCGTTCCCGCACCGTCAAAAGGTCCGGTTCCGTTTCCGTTGCGCCGGACCGAAGCGCACGCACGCGCGCCAGATCGGGCGTAGCGTCCAGGTCGCCGAAAATCTTCTCGGCCGCGGCGAGTTCCATCCGCGCGCTTTCGCTATCCCCAAGCCCGGCATAGCCCCTTGCAATATCGACGCGAAGGCGTGCAACCAGGTATGGCGCGCCAAAATCGATCCAGTACTGCATGGCGCGGGTCAGCGAGGCGACCGTGTCGCCGAACGCGCCCCTGGCCAGTTGAAGGGCACCCCGCCCCTGTTCGGATACCCGAGCCAGAGTCACGGTATCGAGAAGCGCGGCGATATCGCTCAACGCGTCACAATGGGTTTCGGCGGTATCGAGATCCCCGGTGGCGATGAAGATCTCGATGCTGGACGGCAACAGCACTGCCTTGCGCGGCGGATTGTCCGCAGCCTCCAGAGCGCGGCTGATCGCGGCCGCCGCGTCGTCAATCCGGTTCTGCGCCAGTCGCAGCAAAGCGTGGCCGGGCTGTGGATCGAAACCCTTCTCGCTGGCCAGACGGTACTGCGCGTCGGATTCGTCGAACGCACCACGCAACCGCAGTATTTCGCCCCGCCGGTAGGCCGCGGTGGCCATCGCGGTCTGCTCGGTCGTATCGTCGAGTTGCTCCGTCGCCCGCTCGGCTTCGGCATAGGCTTCGCTCCAGTTGCGCTCGAGCTGCATGACTTCGGCACGATGCACCATGCAAACGCCGTTGAACGCCTTTGCCTGCGGGTTTCGCCTGCACCATTCCGTCAAAATCGCGGTCCACTCCCGGGCGCGAACCATTTCCTGAACGCGGCAACACGATGCGACGATTTCGCAATAGACGACTCCGCTCACGACGGGCGCCGGGTGTCGGCGAGCAGCATGGCCTCGTCGATCGGGGCATAGCCCTCGGCGATCCGGCCGAGACGAAAGAGGATGCTGCCCTTCAGGCTGCCGGCCAGGGCGATCAGGTCCGGCTCGTCGACGGTCTCTCCAAAAGCGAGGGCGCGCTCGGCGATACCGAGCGCATCGTCACACACCTTTGCCGCGATGCATGAAAATCTGCGGCAGCAGCAGATAACCCCGCTGCACGCAGTTGGATGGCGTCTGCTCGGCATGCTTGGCGGCGCGCTGCAGCCAGCCGGACCCCAGGCCGACTTCGCCGATCATCATGTTTCGAAGGCCAATCCAGAAGGCTGCGCGGGCGGCTTGCTCGTGGTCCTCGTCGGCAACATGGCACGCGTAGACACGCTCCAGCGCCGCGAGCATCTCGGCATCGTGGGCCGAGATGGCGGCTGCCCAGGTCAGCGCCTCCAGGTCGTCGATCCCAAGACCGGCCTCAGCGTCTGCGTCCAGATATAGTCCGGTCGCGTCGGCCCAGGCGCCGCGTTGATAGGCCTGCCTCGCGGCCTCGATGGTCTCCGATGGTCCTTCCGGCATTTGACCAACACGATAACCGGCATTTCCGGCGTTCGCCATCGGTGAAACCGGGCGAACGGCCCCACGGCAGCGGACAGGCCGAACCGAGCATGATCGACGGTTCTGGCGACGCTCGTGGCAATTGTGATGCGGCCCGGCGTGGGTTATCTCGATCGCATTCCTATCCGCATCCGTAGCTCAGCGGGATAGTGCGCTCCCTCCGAAGGCAGAGATCACAGGTTCGATTCCTGTCGGGCGCGCCGATCATGGGCTTAACTCCGCATCTCTTGCAGAGATAGTGTCGGGAGCACACGAGTTGTCCGGATTAGGTAGCAGACGAGTTGTCCGGTTTGTTTGTCGCGCGAGGAGGCGCGTCGATGAACCGGGCAACATGGCTACAGGAACGCAGGATGAAGAAGTTTCGGGACGTTTTGAGCCGCTGGGAACGGCGGGAGCTGACGATGGCGGA
>JAAEOR010000369.1 GCA_024222895.1 Hyphomicrobiales bacterium
AGACCTTGACGTAATCGATCGGTTCGACCGCAAGTGCCAAATCCGCAGCCTGGGCGCCGCTGGTGACTGCAAAGGCAGTCGCAGTACCGAGGAGAAGGGTCTTAAGTTTCATTTCCTGACCTCCAAAGCTTATCCCAAAGGGGCCGGTTCGCGCTTCTCGTGCCCTGGATCCAAAACCCCGATCCGTATTTGAGCGACTGCGAAGTCTTTCCAATCCCCGCTCAGCTATTCTGGACGACTAAGCCCGGAGGCGACCGCCAGAACAACGCGAACCCCGTAAAACCGCGATCCGTGAGTCGCACTCTATCCACGACGCCGTGCGGTGCAACGGAAAATGGTCGCATTGGGCGGCCAAGGCGTGGTTTTCCGAACCCATGTTGCAGATTTAGCACGATCACGGGGCCGGAACCGGCGGAATCGACCAGAATGGCCCATCGAACCGCGCATTCGGGATCGCGGGGAAGAGTGTCCAGTTGAATCCGAGCGGCGCCGGATTGATCCCCACGCTGCCGTCCGGTCGCTCGATTCGACAATTGAAGAAGAGATTGCGGCTCGATTCGGGTCAACACGACGGCTCCACCTTGATCATGGCGAGCAGCAGGGGTATCCCGGACCCATGGAGAGGTGGCCGAGTGGTTGAAGGCGCTCGCCTGCTAAGCGAGTATATGGGTTAAACCGTATCGTGGGTTCGAATCCCATCCTCTCCGCCATCCTTTGCCAGCCGTCCCTGCTCGGCGGGTTGCCGCCAAACCGCGGTTGATTGGCATTTTAATTGCCTCCGGGAGCACAAGCATCGTGACAGACATCAGAATTCCGGATCTTGCCGGCAAGGTCTTCCTTGTTACCGGTGGCTCGACGGGCATCGGCGCCGCCGTAGCCAGGGCACTGGCGGCCCAGGGTGCGTCGGTCGCGGTACATTACAATGCCAGCGAGAACGAGGCCCGGGCCGTCGCCGAGTCGATCGAGAAGGATTCCGGGTCGGTCTTCCTGGTCAAGGGCGACGTAACCAGCGTCGATAGGATAGAGGAGATCGTTCGACGTACGGCCGACCACCTCGGCCGGATCGACGGGCTGATCAATAACGCCGGCGGCATGCTCGGGCGAATCGCGATCGACATGTCCGACGAGGCCCATGATCGCGCCGTCGTCGACCTGAACTCTCATTCGGTCCTCTGGATGACTCGCGCGGCCCTCCCCTGGCTGCGAAAGCAGCGCGGAGTGGTCATTAACACAACCTCGATTGCCGCTCGGGTGGGTGGCGGCGGGGGAGCCGTCCTCTATGCCGCGGCAAAAGGATTCGTTTCGACCATCACCCGGGGGATGGCGCGAGAACTCGTCGGCGACGGAATACGGGTGAACGCCGTGTCACCCGGCGTGATCCTGACACCTTTTCACGAGCGCTACAGCAACGAAGAACAAATGGCCGGCATGGTGTCGACGATTCCCATGGGCCGGGCCGGAACGGCAGACGAGTGCGTCGGCGCTTTCCTGTTCCTCGCCTCCGAGGCGATGAGCAGTTACGTCACCGGCCAGATCATCGAGGTCAATGGCGGGCAGATCATGCCTTAGCATCTTGCCGGCCAAGGCAAACGATTTGGCGTCATCAGACACCGTCACGGCACCGGACGCGGCTTGGCGGCTCGTCTAGTATGCGCCGATTCGTAGGCTGCTTCGACAACCGCAAACGTTTTGAGATTGTCCTCAGCCGACGTTTCGGCCGGCTCACCGGCCCGGAAGCTCTCGAGCATGTGGCGGCACGTGATCAACACCCCTTCCTGGGCGACGTGCCAAGGACGCTCGGTCCACGGCAGGAGCGGCGCACCGACATCGGTCGTGCTCGTCTCATCACCTCTGGTCACGCGCATCTGAAGCCCCGGCTCAAGGATGACCGACCCCTCGGGGCCTTCAATCTCCAGAAGCGTCTCGGGGAAGGTGTCGGGCAGCTTCCGGCTTTCATATGAAAAATCGACTACCGACACCGCCCCCGACACGTGCCGAAGCATGATGGTCGCCGTGTCCTCGGCACGAACCTTGGGATTGCGGCGTTGAGTCTCGCAAAACACGTGCTCAACCTCACCCATCAGCACCCGCGCCATGTCGAGCGTGTGGACGCCGAGATCGAGGATGATGAACCGTTCTTCGTCATAGAAGTATGGCTGGCCGGCGTAAACATCATAGCCGGTCCGGAACGAAATCCGCCCCCATGTCGGGACGCCGATGGCGCCGCCTGCCACAACATTTCGAACCCGCTGCAGCGGCGTCTGGAAGCGGAAGTTTTCGTGGACCGCCAAAAAAACGCCGGTTGCCTCGGCCGACTGCTTCATCGCAACCGCTGCATCCCAATCCGGAGCGAAGGGTTTCTGGACGATGGTTGCAATGCCGGCGGCAACCGCCTTGCCAACCAGGAGGCCGTGGGTGTCCATTCGCGTGGCGATGTCGAGGAGGTCGACCCTCTCGGACGACATCAGGTCATCCATATCCGTGTACCAGTGAGGAACGCCGAATTCCCTGGCCGCCGCCTCCGCCTTTGCCGGATCAATGTCGCATACCGCCACGAGGTCGGCGCCGTGCGCCGCCAGGTCCTTCCAGGCGAAAAGGTGATTGCGGGCGAAGAAGCCGCAGCCGACAACTGCAACGCGGACCGGTTCGGTCATTTTCTCGTCTCCCCAGGACAGATTTGCTACTCATCTAGCGGAGGCGCCGCCGGGTGAACACCCGCAAGCCACCGAACTTGACAGAACGGTCGAAGGAATAAATCTTCTGACGAAGAAGAGCAGAACGCATCCGTTCCACCAGGGCGGAAGGCCGGGAGGTGCATTTGGAGCGGCATGCAGAGAAAGGTCCGGAGTCGGATCTTCTCGAAGCGCGCAACATCACCAAGTATTTCGGGGCGATTACCGCGCTTGACCGGGTCAACTTTCATCTGCGCCGCGGCGAAGTGCTGGGTGTGGTCGGTGACAACGGCGCCGGCAAGTCGACCCTGATGAAGATCCTTTCGGGTCTCTATGCGCCCAGCGAAGGCGAGATTATCTTCGATGGCAAGCCGGTGCGTTTTTCGAGCCCTCGTGACGCCCACAAGGCCGGCATCGAGATGGTCTATCAGGACCTTGCGCTCGCCGGGAACATGACGATCTACGAAAATATCTATCTCGGCCGTGAGCCGGGCAGTCGAATGCTGGGATTGTCGATCGTCGACCAGAAGCTCAGCCGCACCAAGGCGCAGGAGCATCTCGACCGCCTCAAGATCAACGTCAAAAGCGTGGATCAGAACGCCGAGGAACTCTCCGGCGGCCAGCAGCAAGCCGTAGCGATCGCGCGAGCGACTGCATTTGACGCCCGTGTGGTCATCATGGACGAGCCGACGGCGGCGCTCGCAATCAAGGAAGTCGGGAAAGTCCTCGACCTTATCAAGGGGCTCAAGGACCACGGCGTCGGCATCATTCTCATCAGCCACCGCATGGACGACGTCTTCTATGTCTGCGACAGGGTGATGGCGCTCTTCCACGGTCGAAACTTTGCCGACGCCCCCCTGCGCAATACCAACCGCAATGAAGTGATCGGCTGGATCATGGGAACAAAGGGCCACGACCAGGCCGTCGCCCACGATCAGGTGCGCTGACATGGCTGATGTAGAGGCATCGCCGACCACGGCCGGAACCTCACGGATCGTGCCTTTCATGGAACGCTACGGCATCATTGTCGTCGTCCTTCTGATGGTTCTGGTGCTCTGGGCCCTTGAGCCGGAGTTCTTTCTGACCGGCAGAAATCTCTCCAATATCCTCAAGCAGATCGCCGAGAATGCGATGCTGGCGCTGGGGATGTTCCTGGTCATCCTCACCGCCGGCATCGATCTGTCGGTCGGCTCGGTGCTTGCCCTCGCGATGATGTGCCTGGTTCTTGCCGACGCGGCCGGCTGGCCCTGGCCGATCATCATCCTGATCGGTCCGCTGGTCGGCATCGCAATGGGCCTGTTCAACGGTTTCGGGCTGACCATCCTTCGCCTCCCTCACCCGTTCATCATGACGCTCGGCACGCTCTTCATCGCCCGGGCGCTGACAAATCTCATTTCCGGCGGTGTTCCCTATTCCGGGCTGGCCGGACCGGTCCGTTTTCTCGGATCGGAGCAAATCCCACTGTCCTTTCTGGGCAAGGGAGCAACCTTGCCGGTGAGCACCTTCGTGATTTCCGTGTCCTACATCGGCGTTGCCCTGTTCCTTCGCAAAGCTGCAGTCGGGCGGCATATCTACGCAGTTGGCGGTAGCCCTCATGCGGCCCGCGTCAGTGGCATCAACGTCGACCGGATTCTGCTCCTGGTGTATGCCATGTGCGGATGCTTCGCCGGAACCGCGGGGCTGTTGACCGCCGGGCGGACCAACTCCGGCTTCCCAAATGCCGGCCTTGGCGCGGAACTCGATGCAATCGCCGCTGTCATCATCGGCGGGGCAAGCTTCTTTGGAGGCCGGGGCACCGTGCTGGGGGTCTTTGCCGGCGTCCTGATCATGGGACTGCTGCGTAATGGCCTCAACCTCCAGAACGTCAGCGTGTTCTGGCAGCAGCTTCTCATTGGCTTTGTTATTATCCTCGCAGTCTGGGTCGACGTGCTGCGACGGAGGGCGGCAACACGAACATGACGACCGATCGAGGTGCCATCTCCAACCTCGAGAGGAAAGAAACCGGAGAGTCGGAAAATTAAAAGGAGGATTAGCTGTGAAATTGAAGCTTCTTGGACTCGCGAGTGCCCTCGCCATTCTTGCTGCCTCGGCGGCCCATGGCGAGACCGTCTTGCTCAGCATGAAGGGCCCGGGCGCCGGCAACCCGTTCTGGGCCGCGGCCGAGGCCGGCGCTCGTGAAAAAGCTGCCGAACTCGGTGTCGATATTGTCGTCCTGTCGCCCCCGACCGAAAGCGACGTCCAATCCCAGATCGCCCAGGTCGAAGACCAACTGGTCAAGAATATCGATGCCCTGGTGATCGCCCCGACCGATCCGAACGCGGTCAGCCCGATCGTCCAGCAGGCCATCGCCGATGGCGTCGGCGTCGTCTTCATTGACACCAAGGGCATTGATGAAGGCGTGACGTTCATCGGAACCGACAACGAGGCCGGCGCGGCACTCGCCGCGGAGTTCATTTGCGGGAACATCGAGGCAGGATCCGACGTCGCCATTCTTCAGGGCATCATCACCCAGTCAACCGGCAAGGCCCGCGCCGACGGCTCCAAGATGGGTCTGGAGGCATGTGGGCTGAATGTCGTGGCCGAGCAGCCCGCCGAGTGGGACACGGCGAAAGCGCAAGCCGCGATGGAGAATATCCTCACCGGCAATCCGGGGCTCAAGGCCGTCTTCGCTTCAAACGACAACATGGCTCTCGGCGCGGTCGAAGCGTTGAAATCCGCTGACATGCTGGAGCAGGTCATGGTCGTCGGGTTCGACGCTAATCCGAACGCCGCAGACAGCATTCTGGCGGACGAAATGACGGCAACCGTCGCCCAAAACCCTGGCAATATGGGCCGCTTTGGCGTGGAAAACGCTCTGAAGGTCAAGAAGGGTGAGGCGATTCCAGCTGTCATCGACACCGGAACGGTGCTGGTGACCAAGGAAAACGCTGCCGACTTCCAGTAGGAACCGGCTGTCGCTTCAGTCGACAAAAAATCGGCCCGGCGCCTTGCCGCCGGGCCTTTTGTCCGCGTTGTCGGCCCGCCGTGGAGCGTTTTCGCGAAAAAGCCGAATGCGGTCTTGTCTGCAACTCGCCGTGCGGTACGCTTGACCATCTCGTGTCCAGGGCGGTCGGAGTATGAAGCCAAGACATTTCCTGCTGGCAACAACGGCAATTGTCCCATCGGCGAGCGCGGCCGTCGGGGAAGAACTGCTGCTGGCTGTTGAACCGATCGACTATGTGGCAGTCTGCACCGCTTCCGGCGAGGGCTATTACAGGGTCCCCGGTACCCAGACCTGCCTGTCCGTCGGCGGCGAGATCAAGTTCAACGTCGCGATCTTCGATTCGCGGTCGATTAGCAGCGTCAAGCTTCTCGGCGAGGACATCGACGAGTTGAATCCGATTGCGGTAACCCCGAAGGTGCAAGGGCTTTATATCAAGAGCGATTACGCGGCGAACTGGAGCTTCACCACTGAGGTCAACACGACATTCTCGACCCAAACACCCAGCGACCTCGGCGTGATCGAGACCTATCTGGAAATCGAGGTCGAACGCGACTTCCAGACCTTTTTGGACACCCTGGTGGAGTCTACACTCGACACCGGCTACGCTTCTATCGGCCCCGTCCTGTTCGGATATGACGATACGATTTACGAGTATGACGACGGCTACACGATAGACAGCGGCATCAACGCCGACTCAACGGTTGATCAGATCCAATACGCCAGGACATTCGGTGCCTGGGGAATTGCCGTTGCGGCTGAAGACCCCCGCGACCGCTATGACCAAAACCCCAAGAACGCCACGGGCGACTACCCTGATCTCGCGCTGGCGCTGACCCGTGATTTCACCAATGCCGACGTTCAGGCCTCGTTCGGCGTCACCGATCGGACTTCGGGAACTGGCTGGGGCGCCCAGCTTGGCGGCACCATCGAGTTGGCCAATAACGCAATCAGTTTGCGCGGGATCGCGGCGTATTCCGAAAACGCCCCTGCCTATGTCGGTGGCGTCAACTGCACCGGTGCGTGCGCCAACGAAGGCGCCTGGTGGAACGCCCTCCTCGCCACCGAAGTGGATTTGACCGACACCTTCGCTCTGCAAGGAACGGTGAGCTACGTCGATCAACCATCCAGCTACACCTGGGTCGGAGCAGTCCAGGCGTCCTGGAGCCCGACCGATGCCTCCGCGATCGAGTTCGAACTCGTCTACGGTGACTATGGTGGCGCCGAGTCGGTCGCGTTCAAGAGCAGGTTCACCACCAGTTTTGGTGGGTGACAAAACAGATCCGCTCCCGGCGGTAGGGCCCTGGCGAAACACCGGCCTTGAATTTGCCATGGAGTTCGGGCTGATTCCGGCTCCTATGCGGGCCGTTTTCTTGAGGGGGGCGAGGTCTTGTCCGACGGGGACTGTGTCGCTGCCGACGCGACTTCACTGACCTACTGCTGCCAGCCTGGCGCCGTCCCGCGACGATTGCGCGGCGGTTGGCTTGTTTCGCTCGCCATCCTCGCAGTCATGGCGGGCTTCGTTTCCTCCGGCGCCGCCCAGGACGTGCCAATTCCGAGGATTTCTCCGCTCAAATTGCCTGCAGATGCCGCGGCCGATGCGACGGCAATTGACCCGGGCGACCAGCCAGTGGACACCGCACTGATCCCTCCGTCCTCCGCCAACGGCCAACCGATCGATATGCTCAGGGCTGCCGTCCTCGGCGCCGAGCAGCCTTTGAGCCTGGCACCGCTCGACACCAGCACGCCAAACGAAACCGCACCTTTTGACCTTCTGCCAAACGCCAAGGGGCCAATCGATCTCGGGGCGTCAGGCGGGTCTGACCGACTCGACCTGCTGGCCGACCAGCCGGGTGTCGTGGGCAGCGTGACCATGGCGGCGAAAATGACCGAGGAC
>JAAEOR010000370.1 GCA_024222895.1 Hyphomicrobiales bacterium
CTTTTGATTTGTTGCTCCATCTTCTTGCAGTCGAAGGGCTTGGGTGAGTGAGGGAGCCGGACGCACTTGCCGTCGACGGGCTGCTCGTTCTTCTTGCACTCGACGGGCTTTGGCTTGAGCGGGAGCGGCACGCACTCACCGTTGACGAGCTGCTCGTTCTTCTTGCAATCGATGGGCTTTGGCTTGAGCGGGAGCGGCACGCACTTACCGTTTATGAGCTGCTCGTTCTTCTTGCACTCGACGGGCTTTGGCTTGAGTGGCAGCGGCACGCACTTGCCCTCGACCAGTTGCTCGTTCTTCCTGCACTCGACGGGCTTTGGCTTGAGCGGGAGCGGCACGCACTTGCCGTTGACGAGCTGCTCGTTCTTCTTGCAGTCGATGGGCTTTGGCTTGAGCGGGAGTGGCACGCACTTGCCGTTGACGAGCTGCTCGTTCTTCTTGCAATCGACGGGCTTTGGCTTGAGCGGGAGTGGCACGCACTTGCCGTTGACGAGCTGCTCGTTCTTCTTGCAATCGATCGGTTCGGGCTTGACCGGGAATGGTACGCACTTGCCTTTGACCAATTGCTCAAACGGTTCGCAGATGGGCACGCACTTGCCTTGATGCCACTTGTTGCCTGGTGGGCAGGTTATGATGACCGGATGGCACTTGCCGTCCGGTCCGAGCTTCTGGAAAGGCGGGCAGCGCTTCGGCTCGCACTTGCCGTTGACGACGTGATATCCCTTCGGGCACCAGTTCGGAACGCAGTGTCCTTTGTCGAAATGCGTGCTCGGCGGACACCAACAAACGCCGTTGGGATACTTGATCATCCCGGGCGGGCACAGGTGTGGCGGTTTGCACTTTCCGCTGTGATAGATCTCGCCGGCCGGACAGGCGCATTGGCCGTTCGGGAGCCGCTGCATGTCGGGCGGGCAAGTCAGGGGGACGCAATGACCGTCATAGTAGGCCATTCCCGGCGGACAGACGACCGGCGGCGGGACACACTGTCCTCCCTGCAGGACGTAGCCGGGCGGGCAGGATTCATAGATGCATTTGCCACCGCCGTAGATCGTGCCGGGCGGACATATGGCTTTGATCACGCATTGTCCGTCCTCGAAAACAGTACCCGGCGGACAAGTGACCGGTGGTGGATCGGCTTGCCCGCCTGCGCAGACGCTGTAGATCGCGACGGCGCCCATATGTCCACGATAGTCGGGACTGCCCGGCCCGTCATCGTATTTGATGTACCAAGCGTTTAGCGGCGGGCGATTCTGAGGTTCGACAAGAGCCGGGAGGTTGCCCTGCAGTCCGTCGATGGCGGGGTATGTCCCGGGCGCTTGAGTCGGGTCAACGGGATCGAGCAGCCGCTCGCCGCTCGACCAGAGTGTTCCTCGGCAGACCTCGTAATCGATGACGCCATTTGGCTGATAACCGTAGCCCAGTGCAACGCCGCCCTGTGCGTTGTTGTAGTTCGGCGCAAGGCCGATGGCATACGCGTCCGGTTGCAGCCGCCAGTTTCCTGGAGCCGGGTCGCCGCCGGGCTTCGGAACGAAGCGTAGGACGCGGGACCGGCCGGCTTCCGCGAGTTCCGTCAGTTCGTAGTCGCCAACCGTGGCCCCGCGCTCGGCCAGATACATGCGCCCGACGTCGTCAAATGTGATCGCGGTGATCTCCAGGCCATCAGCGAGGGCCGGAACCTCGACCTCGAGCCGTGGTGTCGCCGCAACCGCTCCCGTGGAGCCGATGCCGACCGACCAGATCTGCGGGCCCTGAGCAATGGCGTAATAAAGTCTCCGGTCCCGGACGGCGAGAGCAAAAACACGCCGGGCCGGCGGTGCCAGCCCCCAGGTCAAACGCGCCGCCGGATCAAAACTCGGCGAAGTGATGTCGACTGGCTGCTGCGGCGTACGGGGAAACGGCGGAAGCCCGAAGGGAACGCGCCCTTCGATACCGTGGTCGTAGGCGCCGCGTCTTCTCCCATCCAGCCCGAAGCGATGAACGATGCCGGTCGCTCGGTCCGCGGCAAAGATCTGCCGACTTGTCGGATCGTAGGCGAGACCGCCGAGCGATGCCGGCCCCACCGATGCGATATCGGCAAAACGCCGAATTTCGCCGGTCATACCGTCGATGCGCCAGATCGACCCAGGCCCCCCGCCCCACTCCGGTGGACCGAATTGACCGGGCACATATTCGGCGCCCGGCGTCCCCTTCCGAACCCGGCGAATTGATGAGGACCCGTCGGGCACATGAAGGGACAGCCCGTAAACCGACGTGGCTGCGAGATAAATGTTCGGGTTGGGCGCGTCATCGAGGACGACCCCAAAAACCTGGCCAATGTAGGCGGCAGGAATCGCAAAGGTCTTGAGCGCGTCCGAGAGCTGCCCTTTGGGGCCTAGAACGCTCAGATCGACGACCTGCGCTGCCGGACCGTCAAGGTCGATGGTCAGGTAGTCGAAAGGATCCTCGCTCGGAGGTGCCGGTTTGGCGATGTAGCCCGAGAAACCGGTCAGAACGGCATTGCCGGGAACGACGACGCCTGTCTCCTGTGCCAGGCTCGGAAGCGCGCCAGCAAGGCCGGCCGCGAGCGCGACGGCCGCGAGCGAGTGTCCGCGCCGCACCAGTTTGGTGAGCACCAAAGCTGGTTCGTGCAGCGAATCTGGGCATCTCATATGCGGTCCCCGCACGGCTTTCTCCGAGTCGTGGCGCCTGGATGCCACTACCCGAATAGTTATAGGCGCACCGAAGCTGGGCCAATCGAGCTGAACCAGCCCTGAACAGTGCTCCGCCAAAGGTGCTCACAGCGACGAAGCTGGTCAACTGGCGCAGCGCGTTCTTCTGGTGATCGACATCGGTTCACGATGCCCCGGACGGTTGCCGGGCAATTGCCGTCCTGAAGGGGCTGGCAGCGAGCACTGGCGAACAGCGCCCGCCGATGGGGGACAAATCGGCCGGATCGGGCCGCCGTCTTGACGACCCGGTCTTCCCGATCATGGGCAGTCCTGCGCGCCCGTGGTATGGATTTCATTGTCACTGCCTCGGGTATCAATGCCCCGGGAGCCGACGAATGACATGAACAGTTGCGATGAACGATACAGACCGGAAAAAAGACGATCCGATCGAGCTCGCTAAAGGCGGGGCTATCGCGGAGTGCGCGTCGCCGCCATGCTTCATGCATGAACTTGATCCCGGTTATGGTCACTTCGGTCTTCCGCAACCGCGCGAGATCCCGCAGGGTGCCGACCTGTCCCGATGGCGAAAGGCCGAACGCGAACGCTTGATCGCTGCCCGCCTTTCTGTCTCAGCAGCTGAAAGAGAAAGAAACGGTCAGGCGATTGCGTCGGCTCTCGACGAGCTGTTCGACACTGTCTCATCCGTCACTTTTGGCGTCTATTGGCCGTTTCGGGGTGAACCGGACCTACGCGGCTGGATGGAACGGGTGACAGGACGCGGCGGCAGATGTGCCCTACCGGTCGTCATCCGGCGACATGCCCCTCTGGAGTTTCGCGAATGGCATCCGGGCTGCTCGTGTACGCGCGGGGTATGGAACATTCCTGTCCCGGTCGACACTGCGCGCACCAAACCCGACATCATCGTTGCGCCGGTCGTTGGCTTCGATAGCGACGGTTACCGTCTTGGATATGGTGGCGGTTTCTACGACAGAACGCTCGCTGCGATGACAGTCAGGACGCTCGTAATCGGGGTCGGCTATGCCCAGGCGAGGGTTCCGACGATTCATCCGCAGCCTCACGATGTGCCAATGGACATGGTCGTGACGGAGGATGGCGTTGTCTTGCGCCGCGGAGGGGATGATGGTGGTGCCTCTATTGGAACACCTGGCTGACCGCCGTGACCGGTATGAACGGCGTCGGCCGGTGCATTCGCCCTCGCCGCTGGCCGGACTTCCGACGGAGAGGCCGTTCGAGGGCCCCGCCCCTATGAATTAGGCGCGTCGTCGCGTGCCAGGCGCTGGATCGTCTCACTGAGTGCAAGAACTGCGTGGGCCATGTCATCTGGCTCGACATGCTCCAATGGATTGTGGCTTATGCCTGCGCGGCAGCGAACGAAGATCATGCCGATATCGGTGAGGTTCACCATTGATTGTCCATCATGGCCGGCGCCCGACATCATGGTAACGGGTTCGGTGCCGGTAACATTTTCGATCGCATCGGCGATTGCTCTGGTAAGCCGTGGTGCACAGGTTGCGACCGGCGTTTCGTGTACTGTCTCCATGTTGACCAGAACGCCGCGGCGGACGCCGATATCGCGCAGGCGCTCGCGGATATCGCCAGCGGCTCCTGTGCGGGCGTTGTCGGTCGCAGCTCTGAGATCGAGGCTGAACTCTGCCAGAGCAGGGATCACGTTGCTGGCACCCGGCGAGACCGAAATCTCGCCGACCGTAGCGACGCAAGACTCGCGCGCATAACGGGATGCCACCGTCTCGATCTCCAGCATGATTTGGGCGGCAGCCGCCAGGGCGTCGCGACGCCCTGTCATGGGGACAGTGCCCGCATGGCCTGCTTCACCCTTTACACGAAGGCGATAGCGACCCTGGCTGGCAATTGCGCTGACCACCCCGAGGGGCTGACTTGCGCGATCCAGAACCGGACCTTGCTCGATATGAACCTCAAGGAAACCGGCCACATCTCGGGACTCATAGGCCTCGCTGTCGAGAGTATCGGGATCGCACCCGAAAGCCAGCAGGGCGTCGCGGATCGTGACCCCCTGCGCGTCGGTCGCATCAAGGCGGAGGTCACTGGTCTGGCCGGCCACAATCGACGAACCGATAAGGGTCTGCGGAAAGCGCACGCCCTCCTCGTCACCGAAGGCGAGGATCTCCAGCGCAAACGGCAGGGTGACGTCCCGCGCCCGCAAGTCCTCGGCGGCAAGGATTCCAGCGATTACGCCGAGCGTACCGTCATATCGGCCGGCGTCGATGACCGTGTCGATATGCGATCCGATCAGAAGCCGCCGACCTCCATCTGGAGTCCCTCCTGTGGCCGGAAGCTCGCCGCGCATGCTTCCCGCGGCATCCATGCGAACCTTCAACCCGGCCTGTCGCATCCATTCGCCGACCAGGGTCGCGGCCTGACGATGCTCCTCGCTCAGATAAAGTCGCGTCAGCCGATCTGGTTCAGCCGAAATCGAGGCTAGCGCATCGATCATCGCCTCGGCACGTTTGGCAAGGGCTTGAGTGCCAGTGTTCATTCGGCGACCCGATCCTCAAGGCGGAAGCGGACGATCCGGCAAACCTGCTCCAGCGCCGTCACGAGTTCCGCCTCGGGCGTGCGGTTGATGCGCTGGTCATAAGCCACCAGGATATCGTGTTTGGTTGCACCGCGGACGGCGAGGATGAAAGGAATCCCATGGCGCGCCCGGTACGCGCTGTTGCTGTCGGCGAACCGGGCAAACTCCTCTTCAGTGAGCTGATCCAGACCAGCACCCGACTGTTCGCGGGCAGAGTCCGCAGTCAAATCGCCAGCGATTGCGGCACGCCCGGCAAGGTCCGGATGGGCGCGCAGCAAGGCGTGCTGCCGATCAACGCCGGCCTCGCCAATGGCTGCCTGGAAGGCGGCGATCATCGCTTCGCGACTGGCGAATGGGCGCCGCCGGGCGGCTTCAGCCGCTACCCATGGAGCATGTTCGGCAACATCGCCGAACAACGCGACGAACGCGTCGGTCTCCATGAGGTTCACAGTGGCAAGTGGGGTCGCTTCCTGGGCGTTTATGGACATCCGGTCCTCCTTGCCCGTTCTTACTGATTCAGAAGAAACGCGCCAAGTCTCCGGCGCTCATCCTCGGTCATAGTGGTCTCGTTGCCGAGCGGCATTGCATCGCCATTGACGGCCTGTGCCAGAATCTGCTCCGCGTGCGTCCGGACGTCGTCGATCGAAACGAGGATTACACCCTGCGGCGGCGCGTCGAAGCCTTCGTGGGCCGGACGGTTCGAGTGACAGGACACGCAGTGGCGGGCTACGATCATCAGTACTTCGCCGTCGCTGACCTCCAGATCGGCCAAGGTCGGATCTGATCGCGGTGCGGTCAAATAGATCGCGGCGGCAAGCGCGACACCGGTAACCGGAAAGGCCCACCAGATCTTGTGAAACGGGTCGCCGGCATCGTGGCGGTTCAGTATGTGGCGGGCACCGGCGCCCATGACCAGGATCAGCGCAATCACCAGCCAGGTCGCGCCCGTGCTGCCCAGCATCGGGTAATGGGCGCTGACCATCAGGATGAGCACGGGTAATGTCAGGTAGTTGTTATGAACCGAGCGCTGCTTGCTGACCGCACCGAGCGACGGATCAGGTGAGCGTCCCGCCAACAGCGCCGCCGTGATCTTCTTCTGATTGGGAATGATCACGCCAAAGACGTTCACCGCCATGATCGTCCCGATGATCGCACCGACATGGATCAGCGCTCCGCGGGCGGAAAACGTGTGGCTGACGATGAAGGCCGCCGCGACGATCAGAACAAACACGGCGACTGCCAGTGTCGTCGTATGACGGCCGATTGCCGATCGACAGAGCGCGTCATAGACAAACCATCCGGCCGCGAGACTCATCAGCGAGATCACCACGGCTTGAGAGGGCAACAGCGGCAGGACCGCAGGACTGATGAGGTAGGCGCTCGGATTAAAGTAGTACTGGACGACAAGCAGCGCGAAGCCGGTCACCCAGGTGAGATACGCCTCCCATTTGTACCAGACCAGATCCGGCGGCAGCGTCTTCGGCGCAACCAGATATTTCTCGACGTGGTAGAAGCCACCACCATGGACTTCCCAGGCAGTACCGTAGACGCCCTCGGGCATCGACTCCCGCCGGCGCAGGCTGAGGTCGAGCGCAATGAAATAGAACGACGTGCCGATCCAGCCGATACCCACGATCAAGTGGGCCCAGCGGAGGATAAGGTTCAGCCATTCGAGGGCGAGAGCGGCCATTCACTCGGCGTTTGTGGTGCCTGGCGCCGCTACTCAATGCGCCGCCGGGATAAGTGAAGGATATGGAACCTCCCGGGGCGCTGTCATGCAGGTGTCCCGGGAGGCCGTGATGTTGACTGTGGCGTTCGCTTATTGCGGCACCTCATCGTCAATGCCCTGGACGTACCAGTTCATTCCGAGCAGATCGCCGTCGGGAGCGACTTCACCGGCCGCGTAGCGTTCTTCGCCAGCCTGATCGAAGATCGGGCCGGTGAAGGGATGGAATTCGCCGGAGATGATCTTTGCTTCCAGTTCCTCGGCTGCGACGACGATATCTTCGGAAAGGTTGGTGTAGGGCGCCATCAACACGGTGTTCTCCTTGAGGCCATCCCAACTCGAGATGCTTTCCCAGGTTCCGTCCAGCACAGCCTGAACCCGGCGGACATAATACGGACCCCAGTTGTCAACGATCGCCGTATACTGGGCCTTCGGCGCGAACTCGTACATGTCGTGAGCTTGGCCAAAACCGTGGAGACCGCGATCTTCGGCGACCTGCAACGGTGCAGGCGAATCGGTGTGCTGAGCGCTAATGTCGGCTCCCTGGTCGAACAGCGCCTTCGCAGCATCCCCTTCCTTGCCCGGATCGAACCAGTTGTTGATCCAGACGATCTTCAGTTCAAAGTCCGGGTTGACCGATTGAGCACCGAGCATGAACGCGTTGATCCCCATGATCACTTCGGGGATCGGGAACGAGGCAATGTAGCCGGCAACACCGGCTTCGGACATCTTCGCCGCGATCTGGCCGATGATATAGCGGCCCTCGTAGAAGCGAGCGTTGTAGGATGTGACGTTGTCGGCGGTCTTGAACCCCGTGGCGTGCTCGAACTTCACATCCGGGAACTTCTTGGCCACGTCGATGGTCGGGTCCATGAAGCCGAAGGACGTGGTGAAAATGATGCCGCAGCCGGAACGGGCGAGGCGTTCGATCGCGCGCTCCGCGTCGGGGCCTTCCCGCACATTCTCGACATAGGAGGTCTCAACCTTGTCGCCGAGTTCCTCGTCGACCATCTTCCGGCCGTGGTCGTGTCCTTCCGACCAGCCGCCGTCATTATGCGGGCCGACATAGACAAAACAGGCTTTCAGTTTGTCCTGTGCCACGGCACTTCCGGCCATGGCCATCATCGCTGCAGCACTCGCTGCAATCATCCATCTGTACATTCTTTGCTCCCTGGTTTTCTTCAAACGCCAGTTTACAGTGCCGCCTGAGCAATATCTGCGCCAGACGCGAAGCCGGCGCAAGCACGAGTTATTCAGCGGGTGGGGACAAAAGGCTGGCCCAGGCAGGCCGGTGTGTTGATTCGCAGAAGCGTTTGGTTCCGCGAAATCAGCACAAGAACGACAATCGTCGTAAGATAGGGCAGCATTGACAGAAACTGCGACGGCACCGGCACCGCCAGCGCCTGTGCATGCAGTTGGAGAATGCTGACGCCTCCAAACAGCACGGCGCCACCGATCACGCGCAGGGGCCGCCAACTGGCGAACACGACCAGGCCAAGGGCGATCCAGCCCCGCCCGGCAGTCATGTCTCCGGACCACTGCGGTGTGTAGATCAGCGACAGGTATCCTCCGCCGAGCCCCGCGCAAGCACCGCCGAACAAGACCGCCATGAACCGAACCCGGACCACGCCGTAGCCCAGCGCGTGGGCCGAACCATGATTGTCGCCGACCGCCCGAAGAATGAGGCCAGCCCGGGTGCGAAAGAGAAACCAGGCAACAGCAAACGCGAGCGCTATGGCGACATAGGTCAACGGGTCCTGACCAAAGATCAGCTCCCCGACGAGCGGGAGGTCCGACAAGAAAGGAATATGGACCGCCGGAATATCGAGCCCCGGAGTCCCGACGAACGCCTCGCCAATCAGCGCCGATAACCCAAGCCCAAAGAGTGTCAACGCCAGTCCAGACGCCACCTGATTGGCGACAAAGATCAGGGTCACCACTGCGAACAGGGCCGCCATCACCATGCCGCCGGCGATCGCCGCGAGGACGCCGATCACCGCCGAGCCGGTGAGGAACCCCCCGGCAAAACCACATACGGCGCCCACGGCCATCATCCCTTCGACGCCGAGATTGAGGACACCGGAACGCTCCGAGACGAGTTCGCCGATGGCGACAAAGATCAGTGGTGTCGCCGCCGTAATGATCGTGATGAGGATGCCTTCAACCAGATCCACGGGGCGTCTCCTTGGCCTGGGTGGCCCTCCGGCTCCGAACGAACCGCAAGCGGTAGAGGACGAACGTGTCGCAGGTCAGCACAAAGAACAGCAGCATTCCCTGAAACACCCGGGTGATCTGATCCGATACGCCCAGCGCGATCTGCACCCCCTCGCCACCAATAAAGGTGAGAGCCAGCAACAGACCCGCAAACAGGATTCCTACCGGGTTCAGTCGCCCGAGAAACGCGACAATGATCGCCGTGAAGCCGTAGCCGGGCGAAACCACCGTCCGCAGCATGCCGGTGGCGCCGGCGACTTCGCTGATCCCGGCGAGCCCGGCGAGCCCACCGGAGATGACGAAGGTCAGGATCACCATCCGCTTCTGGCTGAAGCCGGCGAATGCGGCTGCTCGTGGGGCGGCGCCGAGGGCGGAAATCTGAAAACCGGTCAGCGTCCGTGACAGCACAAACCAGGCAACCACGACGGCGACGAGGACAAAAACGAGGTTCAGACGCACGTCATCACCCAGCACGACCGGAAAAACCTGCCAGCCGTCGAACGGGCGGCTGTCGGGGAAATTGAAACCCTCGGGATTGCGCCAGGGACCGCGTGCCAACCAGTCGACAAAGAGTTGGGCGACATAAACCAGCATCAGGCTGGTGAGGATCTCGTTGGTTCCAAAACGGATCTTCAACAAAGCCGGTATCGCGCCGTAGGCCATACCACCCGCGATCCCGAGCAGGATCATCACCGGCAGCACCAGCGGGCCATTAAACTCCGGTAACAGGATTGGAACAGCCGAACCCGCAATCGCACCGGCGACGAGTTGTCCCTCGGCTCCGATGTTCCAGATATTGGATCGGAAGCACAGCGAAAGACCGATGGCGATCAGGATGATCGGCGCAGCCTTGATCAGCAGATCCTGAATCGACCACCAGGCTGTCAGCGGCTCAATGGCGTAGACATACAGAGCCTCGACGCCGAACTCAAGCCGCTGCCCGAGCGGCGCTCCACGGACTACCGGATCGACGCCAACCGCAGCGAAAATGAAGAAGCCGGCGATCACCGTGAGAACGATGGCCACGACAGGCGACAGCAGCGACATCGCGGTGGAGTGCTCGGGACGTCGGATCAACTCAACGCGCATCCGTCCCCCCCGGTTGTTCGCCGTCGATACCGGTCATCAGCAATCCTATTTCCTCACGACTGACCTTGGCGGCATCGCGCGGCGCCGATAGACGCCCGTGCGATATCACCGCGACGCGGTCGGAAATTTCCAGAATTTCGTCGAGGTCCTGGCTGATGACGAGGATCGCTGATCCGGCGCGGGCGAGATCAACAAGCGCCTGGCGAATTGTTGCCGCGGCGCCGGCGTCGACACCCCAGGTCGGCTGGGAAACGACAAAGACGCCGGGTCTGCGGTCATACTCCCGACCCACGACGAATTTCTGAAGATTACCCCCCGACAATGCACTGGCCTCAGGGTCGGGCGCACCTTTGCGCACGTCGAAGGCTTCGCTGATCGTCCCAACCTTTGCCCGGGCACTTCGATAGTCGACGACTCCACCGCGGACCAGTCCTTCCCTGGTACCGTGCCGCGTCAGGATGACATTCTCCGACAACCGGAATCGCGGCACTGCCCCATGCCCAAGTCGCTCTTCCGGCACAAAGGCCGCGTTCAACCGGCGCCGGGTGTTCACGCCCCGGCGGGTACAATCGACCGAGTCGATTTGTATCGTGCCCCGCTTGGCGCGCGTCTCGCCCGACAAGACGTCGAAGAACTCATCCTGACCGTTGCCGGCCACGCCGGCGATAGAGACGATCTCGCCACCGCGGACATCGAGCGATACGTCGTGGAGGGCAACTGCAAATGCGTGAGGAGGCGGCTGCGAAACACCCGATACCGATAGACGAACCGGTGCGCTGTCATCAACCGGATCCGGTGGTCTGAGTTCGCGGACTTCCTCGCCAACCATCAGGTTGGCAAGGCGCGCCGCCGTTTCCTGTTGAGGGTCGCACTCCGCGACCACCTTACCGTGGCGCAGGATCGTCGCGTGATGGCAGATCGCCCGCACCTCTTCGAGCCGGTGACTGATGTAGAGAACGGAACATCCTTCGGAGGCCAGGCGCTTCAGAGTGACGAACAGATCATCCGCTTCCTGCGGCGTCAGGACCGAGGTCGGCTCATCCATGATGATCAGCCGCGGTTCCTGCAGAAGGCAGCGGACAATCTCGACCCGCTGCCGCTGACCAACAGAGAGGTCGGCAACAATCGACTCGGGATTGAGGGGCAACCCATAGTCGGCCGAGACACTCGTGATCTTTTCCTTCAGCCGGTTCATTCCGCCGCCGTCGGACAGCGCCAGTGAGATGTTCTCCGCCACCGTCAGTGCGTCAAACAGGGAAAAATGCTGGAACACCATTCCGATACCCAGCCGTCGCGCCGCCGCCGGATTTGGTATCGTCACCGGTGACCCGTTCCATCGGATTTCGCCCGCTGTTGGCTGGAGTGATCCGTAGAGGATCTTCACCAGTGTCGACTTGCCGGCGCCGTTTTCGCCAAGGAGGGCGTGGATCTCCCCGGCCTTGATTGCAAAGTCGACATTGTCGTTGGCACGAAGAACGCCAAAGTCCTTGGTTATCCCGCGGGCGAGCAGTGTCGCCTCGCCGGAATTCCGGTCGCTGCCGGGACGACCAGCGGGTGCGGCAGTCGCGTTCACGACCGCGAGCCCATTTGGAGCGATGCCGTCGCGGATCCCGCAGACTCCGACATCGCCCTGGCGTAAAGCGCTTCGTCGTGCTCCAGCAGCTGGGCAACGGTCGCTGCCGCGATTGCTGCTGGATGTTTGGACGTAACCCCGCCGATTCCGATCGGGCAGACGAGTTCCTCCACCCGGTCGTCAGGAACGCCGGCTGTAATCAACCGTTTCTCGAATCTTGCCCGTTTGGTCTTCGATCCAATCAGCCCGACATAGGCAAAGCGACGATCCGCCAGCGCGGTGTGAACGAGGGCCAGATCAAGCTGGTGGCTATGACTCATGACCAGGACGAAGCTTTCGGCAGGCGCTGGGGCAAAAGCCGCGCTGGGGTCGTCGAGGCGATGGGTCGTCACGTTGGCCGGAACGAGGGCAGGAAAGGCTTCGGGGCGGGGATCGTGCCAGCAGACGCCGAATGGCAAAGGCGCGAGCGCCAACACCAGCGCCTTGCCTACGTGCCCGGCGCCAAACAGCAGCAGCGTCCGGAGTTGTTCGCCGAAGCCCTCTACGAGCGCGTCCTCCGTCAGCAAGGCACACCCGGGCACAATCTTCTCATCGACGATTGTCCGATCAAGGTTGGGCCCCTCGCCGAAGCGGCCACGGGTGGCAAAGGGACCCTTCGCTTCGCATTCAGCCAGGAAGGCCACTGCATCCCGGTCGTCAGCGCTGAAGGACTCGACAACGAGGTCGACTTGCCCACCGCAGCATTGTCCAAGCTCGGGTCCGAGGTTGAACTGCCGGCGCTCGGCCCTGCGGCCGGTGGTCAGGGCGGCCTGGGCAAGCGCGATTGCTTGCCACTCCAATGTTCCGCCGCCGATTGTGCCGGTGAATGTACCATCAGCGTTGACGATCATGCGCGCGCCGGGTTCGCGCGGAGAGGACCCACGCGTGGCGCCGACAGTGACCATGGCGGCGCCATGGCGGCGGTCGAGAGCATCCAGCACACGGCGCCAGACCGTCATCTCGCATCTCCCCCGCCGGACGCCCGTACGGCGCGCATGATCGCTTCGGGGGTTGCCGGCGCATCAAGGCGAGGCATGATCGCCGGTTTGAGGCTGATGATCGCGTCGGTGATCGCCGAGAAGACGGAAAGCGCCAACATCAATGGAGGTTCGCCGACACCCTTGGATCGATAGATCGTGTCGGCGCGGTTGCCTCCGGACTTGAAATGCTCGACCCGGAAGTCGGCCGGCACATCAGAGGCCGTCGGGATCTTGTAGGTGGACGGTGCGTGGGTCATGAGTCGTCCATTCGAGTCCCATACGAGTTCCTCGGTCGTAAGCCATCCCATCCCCTGGACAAAGGCACCCTCGACCTGGCCGATGTCGACGGCGGGGTTCAGGGACTTGCCGACATCGTGGAGAATATCGGCGCGAGTGACCCGCATCTCTCCGGTCATGGTGTCGACAAGGACCTCCGAACATGCGGCACCATAGGCAAAATAAAGGAAGGGTTGGCCGGTTGCCTTTTCTCGGTCCCAGTGAATGGTCGGCGTCTTGTAGAAACCGGTCGATGACAAGGACACCCGGTTGAGATACGCCGTCTCCACCAATTTGTGCAGCGTGATCGCCTCGTTGCCGATGATCACCTTGCCGTCGCGAAACTGGACACTGTCTCGGCTTGTGCCCCACTTCGCCTCGATCAGGTCGAACAGCCGTTCCTTGATGGTTCGACAGGCTGCACGCGCTGCCTGGGCATTCAGGTCCGATCCGGCGGATGCTGCGGTTGGACTGGTATTGGGTACCTTTGCTGTCGAAGTCGCGGATACCTTGACCCGGTCGAGCGGCTGACCGAATTCCTCGGCGACCACTTGCGCCACCTTCACGAACAGCCCCTGCCCCATCTCTGTACCGCCATGGTTGAGGCTGATCGAGCCATCGCGATAGACATGAACCAGTGCGCCGGCCTGGTTAAGGTGCATCAGCGTAAAGGAAATGCCGAATTTTACAGGCGTCAGTGCCAGCCCCTTCTTGAGAACCGGGCTGGATACGTTGAACGCGGCGATGGCCTTGCGCCGTTCCCAATAGTCGCTTGTCTGCTCTAGTTCGCCGACAATCTCCTGCAGGATGTTGTCTTCAACGCGCATGTTGTATGGGGTGCGGTCGCGTCCGGGGCCACCGTAAAAATTCGCCTTCCGCACCTCCAGGGGGTCGCGCCCCAGTGAGTAGGCGATATGATCGATCATGCGTTCCGCGAACAGCTTGCCCTGCGGGCCGCCGAAACCGCGAAAGGCCGTGTTTGAAACGGTGTTGGTTCGCATTCGCCGGCTGTGGATCCGCACGGCAGGATAGTGGTAACCACCATCTGCGTGAAACATGGCGCGATCGACTACACCGAGCGACAGGTCCTCCGCGTAGCCGCAGCGAGCAGTCAGGGTGACGTCAACGGCGCGGATAACTCCGTCCCGGTTGAAGCCGACATGATAATCCGCGCGGAAATCATGGCGCTTGCCGGTCATGATCATGTCGTCGTCGCGGTCGAGCCGCAGCTTGCACGGTCGCCCGGTCTTCCGCGCACCCAGTGCGGCAAGAACCGCCCACTGGGTCGCCTGGCTCTCCTTGCCACCGAAGGCACCGCCCATTCGCCGGGTCTCGATGGTGATGGCGTTGGAATCGAGGCCGAGAACATGCCCGATGAGATGCTGCACCTCACTCGGGTGTTGGGTGGAAGAATAGACGAGCATATCGCCGTCTTCGCCCGGAACAGCGAGCGCAATCTGGCCTTCCAGATAGAAATGCTCCTGCCCTCCGATGCGGAGTTCGCCGGTAATATCACGGGGCGCAGCGGCGATCTCGGCGCCGGGGTCGCCTCGCTCGAACGAATAGTCCGGCAAAACGTGCGTCTCGGCGACAACGGCATCATCGACGTCGATCACCGGCATGCCCGGGGCTGTCGTTATCCTGGCAAGTCTTGCCGCGCGGCGTCCCTGAACACGCGTTTCTGCAAGGACGACAAACAGGACCTGACCGTAGAACATCACCTTGTCCGCAGCGATCGCGGGCTCATCGCCAACCGTTTTGGCGCCGACATCATTGACCCCGGGAATGTCGTCGGCGGTCAGCACATCGACCACTCCGGGCGCCTTCCGAACCGGATCAAGGTCGAGCTTGGTGACTCGTCCGGCGGCGATTTCGGCGAAACCGGGCACCGCGTGCAGCGTTCCCGCCGGCTCGCGGATATCGTCGATAAAGGTCGCTTCGCCGGTCATGTGCTTGGCCGCACTATCGTGCGGTGCCGGCTTGTGAACGATGGCCGGAGCACGTTCCCCCTTGATGATGTCGCCGAGGTCCATCGGTCAGGTCACCACGCGCTGACCGACCACGCGCGTCCGCGCCGAGGTCGTTCCCGCCGCTTCGATCAGGGCCTTGCCGAGGAGCGCATGCGCGGTTTCGTTGCGATAGCGGGCGCTGGCGCGATGATCGCCGATCGGGTCGAAGTCCTCGCGCAAGGCTGAGAATGCGCGGGACCAGGCGCGTGAATCGCGCAGCATTGTGTCATTGAGCGCTGCCTCTGCATGTCGCGCCCGTTTCGGCGTCGCCGCCATTCCGCCATAGGCGATACGGGCCTCGGATATCCTGCCGTCCTCGGTGATGGTAAAGCGAAAGGCTCCCATGACCGCTGATATATCCTGATCGAAGCGCTTCGACACCTTGTAGCAGCGAAAAATGTGACTGGCGTTCATCTTTGGAACGAGCAGACCGGCAACGAATTCACCCGGCAACCGATCCTGCTCTCCATAGTCGATGAAGAATTCCTCGATCGGCAGCGTTCGGGATTCTCCGCCCTTGCGAAGCTCCAGCCTGGCATCCAGCGCAATGAGTGCCGGCGGCGTGTCCCCGATCGGTGATCCGTTAGCAACATTGCCGCCAATTGTACCACTGGCGCGAACCTGCTTGGACCCGAGGCGGCGCAGAAGTTCACCAAGGTCCGGATCAAGGGCACGGAAGTGGGGTTCGACGGCGGCGTAGGTCGCTCCCGCCCCGATCATCAGTTCATAACCGGTGTCAGCGATATGATCCAGGCCCTGAGCCCGGCCGACATGGATGATCTTTGGCAGATCACGAAACTGCTTGGTTATCCATAGGCCAACATCGGTCGCCCCGGCTACGATGGTCGCGTCGGGATGGCGTTCGTACAGATCGGCGAGGTTGTCCAGTGTGCCCGGTGCGGCAAAGAAACTGTCGCTGTTGCCGATGAAGATGTCGTCACCATCAGAGAGAAAGCCAAGCAGTTTGGCGGTGTCGGCCGCATTGGCGGAGAATCGGTCTGCCGGCGGTGTCTGACAGGCAGCTATGCCGGCCTCAACAATCGGTCGGTAGCCCGTGCATCGGCAGAGATTGCCGGCGAGCCAGTCATTAACGGTGCCCCGGTCCACTGGCTGCTCGCCGGAGTGATAGAGCGCGAACAAGCTCATGACGAAACCGGGCGTGCAAAAACCGCATTGGGAGCCATGTTGATCATGCATGGCAGCCTGCACCGGATGAAGAGTGCCATCGGTATCGGCGAGGTCCTCGACCGATATGACTTCGCAGCCATCGATTTGACCGACCAGCTGAATGCAGGCGTTGACCGGCTCATACACCAGTCGACCGCCCCTAAGCCGGCCGAGCACGATGGTGCAGGCACCGCAGTCGCCTTCGGCACATCCCTCCTTGGTGCCGGTCGACCGCTCGACCTCCCGGAGGTAATCGAGCAGCAGATCCGTCGGCGCGACATCGCGCAGTTCGACAATGCGGCCCTTGCGAACAAAGCGAATTGTGTCTCGCATCGCCCGGCTCAGCTTCCCCGGTAGGTCGTATAGCCAAAGGGCGAGAGCAGCAACGGAACGTGATAGTGCTCCGCAGCGGTCACGACCGAGAAGCGAATGGGCACGATGTCATAGAATGATGCCTGACCATCCTGGGCACGGTAATAGTCACCGACATGGAACCGCAGCTCATAAGTTCCGGGAGAGAATGACTCGCCTTCTGCCAACGGCTGGTCGATCCGTCCGTCGGCATTTGTTGTCATGCTGGCAACCGGTGTATCCGAGACGTTTGGCCGAACCAGATCGATCCGCAGGTCATCGGCGGGGCGCCCGGCCCCGGTGTCCAATACATGTGTGGTCAGACGACCCATTTGCGAACCTCAAGTGTGCACATCAAGCCCCGTCGCCATCGACGAGCCGCCGCCACGGACCATGACCGTCGCAGCATCATTCTACAACAAGGGCTTATGCCCAAAAAACGGATCAAAGGCTATTCTTTGTCAGCCGAGGCGTCGAAATCCTCTCGGCCTGCGAGCGCGTCAGGCCTTCTCACGGCCGCGGTTTCGCCGAGCGACGATGTTGAGAAATTCCACGGCCGCCGAGAAGGTCATTGCGGCGTATAGATAACCGCGCGGAATGTGAAAACCGATCCCGTCGGCAACCAGTGCTATTCCGATCATCATCAGGAAGGACAACGCCAGCATTCGCGTCGTTGGATGGCGCTCGATAAATGCGGCAACGGGCCCCGATGCCACATACATGACCCCGATGGAGATGACGACCGCTGCAATCATGACCCCGACCACCTCGGCCATGCCGATCGCGGTCAGGATGGAATCAACCGAAAAAACGAGATCAATCACGGCGATTTGGGCGACGACCAAGCCGAAACTGGCATACACTCGAGATTGCGTGGACTCGGTGTGGGCCCCTTCGACATCCTTGTGGATTTCAGTGGTCGCCTTGAACAGCAGGAACGCGCCACCGGCGACGAGCACGATGTCGCGCCATGAGAACCCTTCTCCAAAAACCGTAAAGACCGGCTTGGTCAGGCCGATCAGCCAAAACAACGAAAACAGCATCAGGATGCGAAACACCAGGGCCATGCCGAGGCCCAGCTGGCGCGCCCGCTTGGCTCTATCGGCGGGCAACTTCGTGACAACCACAGAGATAAAGACGATATTGTCGATCCCGAGGACGATCTCCATCACTGTCAGCGTGACAAGGCTGGCCCATATGGCCGGATCGGCGGCCCAGTCGAACATCGTCATCTCTTCGTCTCCGGTCTCTGAACCGCGAAGTCACCCTTCCGGGGAACTTGGCGACGGGCAAACGGTCAATGCCGATCACATGCGGTCACGGCGACACCAGGAATGGTATGAGTGGAGTGTTGCGATCGGGCAACCTGGGCCGGCGACTCGCACGCCGGGGCGTAATGGCGCGTTGGAAGTGAACTCTCGACACCCCAAGATACTGGCATGTCGACAAGGTAGGATCGATGGAACCGAACGGGCAAGTGGTTGATGTTATCGTCGCAGGCGCCGGTCCGTCTGGCACTGCCGCCGCTCTCAGTCTGGCTCAAATCGGGTACTCGGTTACGATAATCGCTCCGGCTGAAAGACCGGCAGATCGACGGACAGTAGCCCTCCTGGCCGGATCGGTGACGTTTCTCGACGCGCTTGGCGTTTGGCCCTTCGTCGTGGAGAAAGCGGCGCCGTTACGGTCGCTGAGGATCGTGGATGGGACGCAGCGCCTGATCCGGGCGCCGGAGGTCCTTTTCCATGCCGCCGAGATAGGTCACGATGCCTTCGGCCACAACGTCGCCAATGCGGATCTGACGGCGGCGCTCGCCCGTTTGTGCAACCAGCGCGGAATTCCGCGTCTCGTCGCGTCTGTTGATCGGGTCGACATGAACGCCGATCTCGTGACGGCGGTACTCGATACCGGCGAAACGGTGAGCGCCCGGCTGATCGTCGCGGCTGACGGTCGACGGTCTCGCGTGCGCCGCAGCAGCGGCATCTCGGTTCGCGAATGGACATATAAACAGTCGGCGCTGGTTGCAAATCTGTCCCATACGCAGCCGCACCATGATACGTCGACCGAGTTTCACACCGAGGGCGGGCCCTTTACGCTCGTACCACTGACCGGCAACCGCTCCAGTCTGGTGTGGGTGTCGCATCCTTCTGAAACAGACCGCCGAAAGGCCGAAGACCCGGCCGCATTGGCCCGCGAAATCGAGCGGCGTTCTGCCTCGCTGCTCGGCGCCATTACTGTCGACGGGCCGGTCCAGGCGTTTCCACTGAGTGGAATGGCCACCAGCCGGTTCGCTGGCCAACGTGTCGCACTGGTGAGCGAGGCGGCGCATGTGTTTCCGCCGATCGGCGCGCAAGGGCTCAATCTTGGCTATCGCGACGTGGCAGCACTTGCCGGGATTCTAGCCGGTGCCGCAGATCCGGGACAGGTTGATCTGCTCGCCGACTATGACCGGTCGCGCAGGGTCGACGCCTACACCCGGACCGCCGCCGTCGACGCCTTGAATCGCTCTCTGCTGACAGGATTCCTACCCGTTCAAGCACTCCGCGGCGCTGGGCTCTTCATTCTCGACCGAGTTCCGACGCTTCGTCGCGCCGTGATGCGCCAGGGGATCGAGCCCGGCTGAAGCGCATCTCAGGGTGCGTCGAAGCCCTCGACCGTGTATCCCCGATACGATTTTCGCGCTTCTCCTGCCCTGTCTCGCGCCTGAGCCGGCACGGATCACATCCAGTCGTCGAAATGCGCGCTCGTTCCGGGGCTCGATCATCATCTGCCTACGGGAATTGGCCGAATGGGAACGTGTCTCCGATCTGGAAGGACAACACAATGGTCACGGTGACGATCGAGGCAGCGGTGCCGTAGTGAACCGCACCTTCTGACTCCGCTTCATAGGTTTTGTACTTGCGAGCGACTGCGAGCACCTCGGAGGCCGGGGGCAGCGCCGCAATCAAGACGGCTGCCGCCACCCAGACGCGATCAAACCCACCGATCCAGGCGAGTAGCAGGTAGACGATTATCGGGTGGACCAGCAGCTTCATCGTCAGAAGAACGGGGAGTTCAGGTGAGAATTTTCCCCACGCCTTTGCCAGTCCGGCACCGATCACAAAAAGAGCTACGGGCGCGGCCGTCCCGCTCAAGGCGCCGAGAAACCCGTCGACCGCATCGGGCAATGGCAATCCGGTCAGCGATACAAGGATGCCGATCAGCGTAGCAAGGATCAGAGGGTGGAGCAGGATTCGCCGGGCTATGGATTTTGCCAGGGTGGTTGCGTCGCCGCGCTCGGTCCCGCCAAGGATCATCATCAGCGGGACCAGAATGAAGAGCATTGCGCTGTCGAACATGAAGATCAGCGCGGTTGGCGCGGCCGCTGATGGCCCGAACGCGGCGACCGTCAGAGCGGGCGCCATGTAGCCGATATTGGCATAAGACCCGATGAGGCCTTTGATTGTTGCCTCGGGTACATTCCCGCCATTGACCAGCGCGCCAAACGAAAACGCCAGGGCGAAAGCGCAATAAGTCGCGAAGGTCGTCGTGACCAGAAACGACCAGTTCGGTAGCTGCGAGAAGGGAGTCTCGGCGACCATCTGGAGGAACCAGGCTGGAAGCGCGAAATAGGCGACAAATACCATCAAGCCATTGACGCCGCGCGTTGTAAGAAGCTGCAACCTGGCGGCGCCGAAACCGCAGGCGATCAACCCAAGAAATGGCAGGATGATCGTCGCGATCTGGTTCATGGCGGTCGGCTATGCCGCCGGCCGGACAATGCCCGGATCGGCGCGTTAGAGGCTGATCAGGTCCGGTGCGTAGCCGTTTCGTCGAAACCGGTCAAATCCTGGGAGGAGCTGTAGCGACGATGCGCCGGTTGACAGCTGGGGATCAGCGTGGCCCATAAACGGGCGACACAAAGCTTAATGAGAGCCAAAATGATCGAAACCGCGCGTGCGGCAAAATTCTCCATCGGACAGATTGTCCGTCATCGCGTCTATGCGTTTCGCGGGGTTGTCTTCGACGTTGATCCTGTCTTCGACAACACCGAGGAATGGTGGCAGTCCATTCCCGAAGACATCCGGCCGGCGAAGGACCAGCCCTTTTATCATCTGTTCGCGGAGAACGACGAAACGGAGTACGTTGCTTACGTCTCCGAACAAAATCTGCTTCCGGACGACTCCGGCGAACCGCTGCGCCACCCGCAGATCAGTGAGTTTTTCGCCGCCCGAAAAGGGGACGTCTATGTTGCCCGGGACCGGGCGCTCAACTGAACGCCCGGCTCGTTCGATTTCGCTGACCGGTTAGTTGCCGGTCCCTTCTTTCAACTGCTGCTCTTTCAGCTTCTCACGGGCCGCCTTGGCGCGATCCTGCAGCGCCTTGTTGAGATCTTCCTGCCGTTGCTGGATCCCTTCCGGCTTCATGCCCTCTCCATCATACGCGGCCGTGAAACCGACCAGAGTCATCGGAAAACTGACCGGCTTCCCTTCGGTATTCACTGTAATGACGGAGAGTTGGCTCCCTTTCTTCAACGCATCGATAAAGCTATCGTCGACGTCAAGCGAGCTATAACATCCGTTGGCGAGACACACGTCATACGCCATCTCCTGTTGCGGGCTAGTGTCGATTTGTGCCCGCAGGCCGGGTCGCATCATCATTCCGAGCGGGACAACGACGACCAGCGATGATTCTTTCTTGTCGCCCAAAATCTCGCGAATCATGGCCGAGGCGATGAATTGTCCGGTCTCCGCCCTGATCTCCTGAACGGTCACACAAAAGTTCTGACCTTCAACAGGAGTGGGATTACACGCCTTGACCCACGCCGACTGACCGGCCGGCGCTTCGTCTTGGGCCGTGGCACCGCCAAATGGTATCGCGACCGCGACCATCGCTGCGGGCAGGAAGCGCCTTAGTTTGCTCGAATGAGCATTTGGATATCTCATTGTTCATCCTTGTTCGATCTGATCCGTCCGTCGTCGGCAACGTCCGCCCATATCGCCAGATACGGTGAGTGGCCACCAAATACGGCGACTTGTTGACTAAACCGGGGGCACTCCTTAGCCCGCCTCACAGCGGATTTCCAGAGTTTGCCCGCGATTTTCCGGCATGGAGTTCCGATGCGCGGGGGTTGGGGGTGGTCCGCGAATCATGTGTTAGAATCGATTGAATCCCGTTGGATCCCTCGTGAACGTTAGCAAGGCAGATCGCTCCATGTCCGCCATCATCCTTTCAATTGCTCTGCGGCAACGGATTACCGCTGCTGTTGCCGCGACGCTTGGTCTCGGGCTCATACCGCAACTGGCAACGGCGCAGCCGATGCATGGACTGGCCATGCATGGTGAACCCGCCCTCCCCGCTGATTATCAACACCTCCCCTATGCCGATCCTGACGCGCCGAAAGGCGGCTCCATCGGTCTGGCCGGACAGGGGACATTCGACAGCCTCAATCCATTCATCCTCAAGGGCACTGTTCCCGACGGTCTCTGGGGGCGCAACGCATTCTGGCCAAACAATCTCTGGGACAGTCTGATGGTTCGCAACTGGGACGAGCCGTTTACTCTCTATGGTCACATCGCGGAATTTGTCGAGACACCAGACGATCGGTCGTGGGTTGAGTTCACCATCAATCCGCTCGCTCGCTTCTCGGATGGTGAACCCGTCACGCCCGAGGACGTGGCTTTCTCTTTCGAGCTTCTGAAAGATAAGGGCTTGCCCCGGGAATGGCACAAGAAGATCGACCGGGTTGAGGTGAAGCCGGGTGCCAAGGTTCGCTTTGTCTTCGGCGAGGATTGGGATCGGGAAATGCCACTTCTGATTGGATTGCTGCCGGTGTTTCCGAAGCATGCGGTTGACCCCGAGACGTTCGGCAAGTCGGGGCTGGCTCCGCCCCCTGGCAGTGGTCCCTACCAGGTCTCCGACGTGAAGGCCGGTAGCACGATCAAACTGACGAGAAACCCCGAATACTGGGCTCGCGACCTTCCGCAGAAGCGAGGTTTCGACAATTTCGACGAGATCCGGATCGAGTATTTTCGCGACGGCGGGACCTTGTTCGAGGCTTTTCGAAAGGGACTTTTCGACGTGATGACCGAAACGAATTCGGCCCGATGGACAAGCGAGTATGATTTCCCGGCCGTCAGGGAAGGCAAGATCGTCCTCGACGAGTTCGTCACTGGAACGCCAAAAGGAATGAACGGGTTCGTGTTCAATCAGCGCCGACCGATGTTTTCGGACCCACAGGTCCGTGAAGCATTCTCCTATTTCCTGGATTTCCAGTGGATCAACCGGAATCTCTACGCCGGAGCCTACGCACGAACGGGAAGCTATTTTCAGGGATCCGGGCTGTCATCCTTGGGGGTTGACGCAAGCGACGACGAGCGGGCTCTCCTGGCACAGTTTCCGAATGCCGTCCGCGCCGACGTCATGGATGGAACATATGCACCGCCGGAAAGCGACGGTTCCGGTCGCGACCGTGCAAACTTCCGGAGAGGGCTGGCCATGCTGAGCGCTGCCGGCTGGGAGCAACAGGATGGCAAACTGGTCAACGCCGAGACCGGCGAGGCCTTCGTTTTCGAGTTTCTCGCGCGCAACAAGGAAGAGGAGCGGCTCGCCCTGGCTTTGCAGCGCTCCCTGGCGCTGATCGGCGTCGAGATGACAATACGAACTGTCGATGCGTCTCAGTACTGGGAGCGTATCCTCAACACCAGAGACTTCGACATGATCCACTGGATCTACGGCGCGTCACTTTCTCCCGGGAACGAGCAACTTGGCCGGTGGTCGAAAGTGAATGAAGACACCTATGGCCGTCTGAACTTTGCCGGTGTTTCGGAACCGGCCGTGGATGCGATGATCAGTGCGTTACTGTCGTCGCGATCGTTGGATGAGTTCATCACTGCCGTGCGCGCTTACGACCGTGTGTTGATCTCCGGTTTTCATGTGATCCCGTTGTATCACTCGCCGGCGCAATGGATTGCAACCAGAGGCAAACTCCAAAAACCGGCAAATCCGTCGATCTCCGGCGCGACGCCAGCGTCCTGGTGGTCAAGCGAATAAGCCGGCAGCGTTGTGACCCCGCTTGCAATACATGTGATTTCCGACGTGGTTTGTCCGTGGTGTTATCTCGGCCGCAATCGGCTTGCGGCCGCGCTTGCGCAGAATCCTGAAGTCGATGCGATCGTCGACTGGAAGTCGTTTCGCCTCGATCCGACAATCCCGATGGGGGGGATCCCGCGCGAACAATATCTGTCGAACAAATTCGGCAGCGTCGAGGCCACCCGGCCCATGTACGATCAACTCATCGAACTTGGCACTGAAGAAGGAATCGCGTTTCGTTTTGATCGGATCACGCGCTCACCGAATACTGTCGACGCCCATCGTCTCATTCGCTGGTCGGCGAAAGACGGCAAGCAGGATGCAGTGGTCGAAGGGTTGTTCAAGGCATATTTCACCGAGGGGCTCGATGTCGGCGAACGTAGGGTCTTGCTGGCCGTCGCCGAAGACGCCGGGCTCCGTTCCCAATCCATCGCAACGCGGCTTTCCTCGGAAGAGGATATCGCCGTTGTCGAAGCTGAAATCGAACACGCCTATCATATCGGAGTCAGCGGCGTTCCCTGCTTCATCCTCGGCGGACGATATGTCGTGACTGGGGCTCAGCCCGCAAGAGTGTTGGCCGACGCAATTCGAACGGTCGCTGCCGAAGCGGATTTCGAGCCGAGCGCCCTGCCCAATTAGGCAGCTGCCTTTTCGCCCTCTTCGGCTATTTTTGCGAGGATGATGAGGGTGGACGCGACGCCCTTGAGGCGGCGCTCGGGATCAGCCCATTCACGTGAAACGACGACCCTCTGATCGGGGCGGACCTTGGCAAGCGTTCCCTCGCCGGCAATCCACTGGAGGAGCCCGGCCGGGTTGCCGAAGACGTTGTCGCGAAATGCAATCACCGCGCCCTTGGGGCCGGCATCGACCTTCTCCACATTTGCCCGACGACACAGTGCCTTGATCGCCACAAGTTCGAGAAGATGCACGACCTCGTCCGGCAGCGTTCCAAACCGGTCGATCAGCTCGGCCGCGAAGCTTTCGATTTCGGCCTGCTCTCGCAGGTCTGCCAGCCGGCGATAGAGACCGAGCCGAAGCTGCAGGTCCGGAACATACGCTTCGGGGATCATCACCGCAGTACCTATAGTGATCTGTGGCGACCATTCGCCCTCCTCGACGACATCACCGGTCTTCAGCGACGCGACCGCCTCCTCGAGCATCTGCTGATAGAGTTCGTACCCAACCTCCCGGATATGCCCGGACTGTTCTTCACCGAGAAGGTTACCGGCACCGCGAATATCGAGGTCGTGGCTGGCGAGCTGAAATCCCGCCCCGAGTGTGTCGAGCGATTGGAGCACTTTGAGCCGGCGCTCGGCGGTCGGCGTCAACGTCCGTTCGGCCGGTACCGTGAACAAGGCATAGGCCCTCTGTTTGGATCGGCCGACCCGGCCGCGGAGCTGATAGAGCTGGGCCAGGCCAAACATGTCCGACCGATGCACGATCAGCGTATTCGCCGTCGGGATGTCGAGGCCCGACTCGACAATGGACGTGGACAACAGAACGTCATAGGCCCCATCGTAAAACGCCGTCATGATGTCTTCGAGTTCGCCCGGAGGTATCTGACCGTGGGCAATCGCAAGCTTCACTTCCGGTACAGTCTCGGCGAGGAATGCCGCCTGCTCCGCGAGATCGCTGATGCGCGGACACACATAGAAGCTCTGGCCGCCGCGATATCGTTCCCGCAGCAACGCTTCGCGGACAACGAGGCCATCGAATGGGGCGATAAACGTGCGTATTGCCAGCCGATCAACCGGCGCCGTGGTGATCAAGGACAGCTCGCGCACGCCGGTCAAGGCGAGTTGCAGAGTCCGTGGGATGGGTGTTGCCGACAGCGTCAGCACGTGGACATTGGCCTTCAATGCCTTGAGCTGTTCCTTGTGCTTGACGCCGAAGTGCTGCTCCTCGTCGACGATCAACAGACCAAGATCACGGAATTTGATAGCTTTGCCGAGAAGCGCATGTGTTCCAATGACAATGTCGATTGAACCGTCGGTCAGTCCGGCTTTCACCGCGGCAAGCTCTTTCGCTCCGACGAGACGGGACGCTTGGGCAACACGCACAGGCAGGCCGGCGAAGCGCTCGGAAAATGTCCCGAAATGCTGGCGCGCGAGCAGCGTCGTTGGCACCACCACGGCAATCTGGCGGCCCGTGAGTGCGGCGATAAAGGCCGCCCGCAGCGCAACTTCCGTCTTGCCGAAACCGACGTCGCCACAGATGAGGCGGTCCATCGGGCGCCCGGTTGCGAGGTCATCAAGGACAGCAGCGATCGCGGTGCCCTGGTCCTCGGTCTCGTCGAAAGGAAACCGCGCGGAGAACTCATCATAGGCGCCGTCCGGCGGTGTCATCACGGGTGCAGATCTGAGCGCACGCTCGGCCGCAACCTTCATCAACGCCTCGGCCATATCGCGAATGCGTTTCTTCAGCCGCGCCTTGCGCGATTGCCAGGCGATTCCGCCGAGTTTGTCGAGCGGTGCATCGGCCTGGTCCGATCCGTAGCGCGACAACAGCTCGATATTCTCGACCGGCAGATAGACCCGGTCGTTTCCCGCATAATGCAATTCAAGACAGTCGTGCGGCGCGCCGGCCGCTTCTATGGTTTTCAATCCGACAAATCGACCGATCCCGTGGTCGGCGTGAACAATCAGGTCCCCGGCGGCGAGACTTGTGGCATCGGTCAGATAGTCCGCGGCGCGGCGTTTTCTCTGCGGCCGGATCAGGCGGTCGCCCAGTATGTCCTGCTCACCGACAATCGTCAGCCCTGGGCCCTCGAATCCTTCCTCGATGCCAAAAACAGCCAAGCCGATTGTGCTGGCCGGGAGGTTCGCTGCTTCCACCCAATCGGCGACGGGCTGGAGGCGTAACAGACCGTGATCAGCCAGAACCTGTCCCATCCGATCGCGCGAACCGTCGCTCCAGCAGGCTACGACAACGCGTCGTTCGGCCTCGATAGACGTTTTGATGTGCGTGGCGACCGCATCGAAGACATTGACATCATTCGCTGTTCTCTCGGCTGAGAAGTTGCGGCCGCGGCGCCCTTCGAGATCGATCACACCGCCGTCCGGTGGCTGGGAGAATGGCGATAATCGGACCTGAGTATTGGCGGCCAACGCCTCAGCCCATTCTTGCGTGGTCAAGTAAAGACTGTCTGGCGGCAGGGCGTGGTAAGGGACGCCGCCAACGCTGCCCGTCTCAATCGCTTGCTGTCGTGCCTGATAGTGATCGGCGATCTGGTCCCGCCGCTCCGCCGCCGCCTCGTCGACAAGATGGTCGAAGGCAACTACCGCGGCGCCGGTGTGATCGAACAGTGTCTCCAGCCCGTCAGCGAACAGCGGCAACCAATGCTCCATACCGACATAGCGTCGCCCCTCGCTTGCCGACTGGTAAAGGAGATCATCGCGATCGGCGGCACCAAAATGGGCGACGTAACGCTCGCGGAAGCGAGCGATCGACTCAGCCGACAATTGCATCTCGTTGGCCGGTACCAGTTCGATGCGGCGACGGCTGGAAACCGTGCGCTGGGTGTCGGCGTCGAATGTCCGAATTGTCTCGAGTGTGTCACCAAAGAAATCGAGACGAACCGGCTCACCCGCGCCTGCCACGAAAAGGTCGACGATACCACCGCGAACGGCATACTCGCCCGGCTCCCGTACGGTCTGGCTGCGCAGAAAGCCATTGTCCTCGAGCCAGCGAACGATCACCTCCATTCGGACAGTGTTCCCGACCGCAAGCGCCATCGAACCTCCGGTCACGAAATCACGCGAGGGAACTTTCTGAAGCACGGCATTCACGGTGGTAAGCACGATCGTCGGGCCGTCGACAGAGTGTGACAGCGCCGACAAAGCAGCCATCCGTCGGGCAACTACGGCCGAATGCGGTGAAGCCCGGTCATATGGCAGGCAATCCCAGGCCGGGAACTCAATCACGTCGATCGACGGCGCGAAGAACCGGATTGTCCGCTCGACTTCGGCGAGGCGCTGTCCGTCCCTGGCGACAAAGACAACCCGACCACGGGCCACGGCAGCGATCTCGGTCAGCGCCTTTCCGACAAGTCCATCGGGCACCGAGGCTAGTTTGAGGTGACCACCGGCAGTCAAGGATGAGCGGATCGATGGCCGGGCAAACGGGCGCGTAATGGAGTCAGGCATCGGGTGCAGCACCGCCCTTTTCATGAAACGCAATCAGACGGGTGAACAAAGCGGTATCGGCGTGGGGTGGAACCGGCGCGATGCCCGTCACCCAGGCGAAGATGTCCGGGTCCGGCATGTCGAGAATTCGCTCGAACTCGGCGAGTTCCGCTTCGTTTAGCTCGTCGATCGCGGCGTCGGCGAAGCGGCCCAGGATCAAGTCGGTTTCGCGTGTACCACGATGCCATGAGCGGAAAACAAGGCGTTTTCGCCTGTGTGCCAGAGCCATGCCGTTCAGAGTGTCCATCGGGGTCGGGCTCCGCCATAGCCATCCGGCGCCGAGCGGCAATCGCCCGTCGCATCAAACCGAGCATATAGCGCTACAGGCCGTGATTGCCAGCCACCGCCAGCCAATGCGCAGGCACATCGCGACTTTCTTTACCCGGATGTTTTGCCACCTCAATACAGGCGGCTGACCCCAGTTGCTCCAAAGCCAGGGCGAGGTCCGCTGATAAACTGAACGGTTGTGGCACTGAGCCAATTCGCGAAAACGGATGATAAAGATCTTGTTGTTTTATGTCGGAAAGCACAAATGCGGGCGAAACCGGCAATAGGGCCAAAAAAAGTGAGCTGAATTCGCACAAAAAGATGACAAGTGCACCGACGTTCGCTACGGTCCTGCCATAAAGAGGGTTGAGAACCGGCCGCCAAGGCCAACTCGGTTCCTCTAAACAAAAAAAGGTATCGCGGTCTGAGTCTTGGGAGGAAGATCCCTTCTGGCGCACCCTGTGGGTCGCTGCCGCTTTTACCCGAATATAGGACCCGTTATCGAGTTGGATCCTAGGTAAGGCACGAGGGGTTAAGACGCGGAACTCAAGAAGCAAGGCTGCAAAGCCTTGCTTTTTTTATTCTCTCCGAGGCTGCAAATTCCGGTCGACCCTACGGCGTTGGTAGGAACTGATCCGCGATATCCTCCATACCGTAGCCGACATAGCCGAAGACGTACCAAATCCCCAGTGTGACGACTGCAGCGACGATGGTCGTAGCGATTGTCTTGCGGAGCATGTTCGGATTGGACGGCGCGCTCGCGGTGGTCCCGAGAACCACTTCCCCGTCCTCTTGCTGGGTTCGCATTCCCCAGGGAAGGACAGCGAAAAGGACGATCCACCAGACGACAAAATAAATGGCTATGAGGCTGATTATGCTCATCGAGACCAACCCTCAGGCTTCTTCCAGCTCAATGAGAGACCCCAGGAAGTCCTTCGGGTGCAGGAAGATCACCGGCTTACCATGAGCGCCGATCGATGGCTTGCCGTCGCCAAGAACCCTGGAGCCGGCGGCCACCATCGCCGCGCTCGCGGCGCCGATGTCATCGACCTCGTAGCACAGATGATGAATGCCACCCTCTGGATGGCGTTCGAGAAACGCGGCGATCGGCGACGTCTCTCCCAACGGCTCGATCAGCTCGATCTGGGTATTGGCCAGTTGGACGAACACGGTGGTGACACCATGATCGGCCAGCGCAGCAGGCTGCGATACGCTTGCGCCAAGTCGGTCACGATAGACAGCCGCCGCCGCAGCAAGATCTGGCACAGCGATGGCAACATGGTTCAGTCGGCCAATCATGAGTGGTCTTTCATACCATCGAAACGAACACCGTGCAGTTCGGCTTTTTGCCCCAGGCGGCGTTAACCTCCGCGCGGACCGCCCGACGCACTGCCTCCCGGGTTCTCGCTACGTCGCGCCGTCGGGGCCTCGGAATCGACTCCAGCGCCTCGATTGCGGCGTTGATTGCGGTCTCCTCAAACGGGCGCTCGATGGCGTCGCGCTCCGGCACGCCCACGAGTTCAACGTCCGGATCGCCAATCAGCTCGCCTCGATTGTCCAGCACAATGGCGACGCAGATATGACCCGCAAATGCGAGGCGGCGACGTTCGATAATCCCAAGATCGTCCATGGCGCCGATAAGGCGTCCGTCGCGATAAAGTCGACCGGTTGCGACTTCGTCGACGATCTGGGCGTGCCCGGGCGCGAGTCGGGCCACCGCCCCGTTGGTAATCTCAAGCACAGTACCGACGCCGATTTCCCGGGCTAGCTCGCCATGCGCCGCCAAATGCATTGCTTCGCCGTGAACCGGGATTGCGACCTGCGGTTTCAGCCAATCATAGAGCCGGCGCATTTCCTCCCGCCGTGGGTGTCCGGAGACATGAACCAGTCGATCACGGTCGGTCATGATGCGCACGCCACGTGAAACCAGCGCATTGACGATGCGATTGACGGAAACCTCATTGCCCGGGATCGTCCGCGACGAGAAGACCACCAGATCGCCGGGGTCAAAAGCAACATTCCGGTGTTCGTCAGCGGCAATCCGGGCTAGCGCGGCGCGCGGTTCGCCCTGGCTGCCGGTCAGCAATGCCAGGACCCGGCGCCGTGGCAGCGAACGAAATTCTTCTTCGTTTCGAATGGGTGGCAGCCCTACCAGCACGCTCTGCTCCGCAGCAACCTCGATCACGCGACGTAGCGATCTTCCGACCACCACCAGCTCACGCCCAGCCTTCGCGGCGGCAAGTGCTATCGAGCGGATACGCCCGACATTGGAGGAGAAGGTCGTGAACGCCACCCGGCCGTCTGCCGACGCGACCACGTCTGCTATCTCCCGGGCCACCTCCTGCTCGCTCGGACTGTGCCCCTCGCGATAGGCATTGGTCGAATCGCTCACAAGGGCGGTGACACCTTCCTCGCCTATTTCCTTCAGCCGGACGACGTCGGTTGGACGTCCGATCACGGGGGCGTCGTCGAGTTTCCAGTCTCCACTATGAAGCGCGAGCCCGAGTGGTGTCCGGATTGCCAACGCGTTGGCCTCCGGGATCGAATGGGTAACGTTGATGTACTCGATATCGAACGGGCCGACCTTGAACCGATTGCC
>JAAEOR010000371.1 GCA_024222895.1 Hyphomicrobiales bacterium
TCGCCGCCGGCCGCTCACCGATCGCTTCGCCTCCTAACGCCCGGTCAACGATCTCGACCCGGTAGTCGCGGAACAGCATGCGCCGCGTCGCCATCTCAAAGATGATCGCGGTAAGCCAGTCAACGAGAAGAACCTCGTCATCGGGCGCGGCACAGGCGATGGCGATCCTCTCATCGGCCGCAACGGTTTCCAGCGGTGCCGTGACTTCGGTCGGAGCACGCGCAGTGTTTCGGAAGGCTTCCGCCCGCGTGCCGCCATATCCGCGAACACCGACATCGGCGTCATGAGAAAAACTCCCACGCCTTCGGGGTACCGCTCGTCCCGTCGGGCATCCGTTGCCGTGTCCCACGCCGCCCCGGAGACGAAACATGGAGCATGGAACGCGGCCCGCGCCTTGATCCGGCGCAAACTCCGTTGCGGGTAATTGATCGCGGTCAACCTCCGGTCCCAACAACCAGATAAGCTGGTCGGATACGGACACGCAGCGAGACCACAGAAGAGAGTGAGCCGTCGCCATGCAGACCGGACTTGAAATTGCGTTTCACGGCATGGAGCCCTCGATCGAGATCCGCCAGCATGTAGAGCAGCGGGCGGAGCGGCTGCAGAGAATCGTCGGGCAGATTGTCAGCTGCCGGGTCGCGGTTGACGCACCGCACCAACACCACCGCAAGGGCAATCACTACGCGGTTAGGATCGAAGCGCGTGTTCCCGGCGCCGAGTTCTCGATCGATCGGGAACCCGGTGACGTCAACGCCCATCACGACGTCCTTGTCGCAGTGCGTGATGCGTTCGATGCCCTTGAACGCAAACTCCGGCGTTGGAAGGAGACGCATAGCGGCCGCCCTGCAGCGCATGTTGCGCCACTTCAGGGCAAGATCGCCGAAATTGATGCGGCGGTCGACCACGGCCAGATCGCGACGACCGACGGTCGACTGGTCTATTTCCACCGCAACAGCGTGGTCGATGGTGATTTCGACACGCTGCGCGAAGGCGACACAGTCGAGCTTGTGGTTGATCAGGGCATTGGCGAAGGGGGCCCGCACGCGAGCGTCGTCAGGCCGATTGGCACGCGTCGCTTCATCGACAAATCATCGTAGCGCCCGGCTGGCCATGCGCTTGTTTGCCCTCGATGCCACGCGGCCGTTCGGCGAGAGGATCGCCGCGCAGCTTGGCATTGAGCTCGACCCTCACGAAGAGAGACCTTTCGACGACGGCGAACACAAAGTGCGCCCGCTGACCGGTGTCGAGGGGCGCGATTGTTTTGTCGTTCAGAGCCTTCACGGTGGGCCGGACGAAAGCCCGAATGACAAACTTTGCCGGCTGTTGTTCTTCATCGCGGCGTTGCGTGACCACGGCGCACGGCGCATTACCGCGGTCGTCCCGTACCTTGCCTACGTGCGCAAGGACCGGCGTACCAAGCGCCACGACCCGGTGACAATCCGTTACGTGGCGCAATTGTTTGAGGCCGTCGGCACAGATTGCGTTGTGGCGATGGAGGTGCACAATGTCGCCGCGTTTGAGAACGCGTTTCGCTGCCGCACCGTCCCGCTTGACCTGCGTGCTGTGTTTCTCGAACGGGCGATGGCGCTTTTTTCAGACGATGAGCGGGTCGTGGTCGCGTCGCCCGATCCCGGCGGCGTGAAGCGGGCACAGCTTTTCGGCGAGTCGCTCGAAGCTCGGCTCGGTCGGTCCGTGGGCGCTGCCTATATGGAAAAGCGCCGCAGCGGCGGCGTGGTCAGCGGCAATCTTCTGGTCGGTGAGATCAAGGGCGCGAGCCTGCTCGTCGTCGACGATCTGATCGCCTCAGGCGGTACCCTTGCGCGCGCGGCCGCCACACTAAAGGAGCAGGGCGCCGACACCGTCCATGCCGTTGCCGCACATGGCCTATTCACCGGCGACGCCGCTCGGTCGCTGGCCGATCCTCGGCTTTCGAACGTCTTTGTCTCCGACACGGTGCCGCCATTCCGACTCCCCGAAAGGTTCGCCCGAGACCGGCTTCAGATCGTCCCCGCAGCCCCGGCTTTCGCCGAAGCGATCCGCCGCCTCCATGCCGGCGAGACGCTGGCGGATCTCACCCATCCAACCGAATGATCTCGACTGTGTCGCGTTCGGCGAGAACGACATAGCGCCAGGCGAGCGGCCGCCATTTCTCAGGCGTCCGCGGCTTGGCCTCGAACAGATGGGCCAACGACAGCCGAGCGCGCAACAACGCCCGATAGCGCCAATAGAAGGCGATCACGTCAGTTGGGGGTCTATCGTCAAGGGATTCGGCGCAGCGCCTGTAGAGCAGCGGGAACACCCAATCGGCACCCAGTCGAGCGCATTCGAGCCCGAGGAATGCCAACTCCTCGAAGGGATCGAGAAGCCGTAAGTCGCGGTTGAATTCGAGGCAGTCGATGATCGCAATGCTCCTGGACAGAAACACATGCTCGGGTCTGAGGTCGCCATGTCCCTCGACGATCCGCCCGGCAGAAAGGCGCGCCTCGAGATGTGGACGGACCTGATCAAAGGATTCCGTAAATCGTTCGAGCAACGGGCCAATCCTGGCGCCGTCGAATCCGAGCTCGGGATCGAGCAGCACGTCGCTGGTGATCGCCTGTTCACGCCTGTAGCGATCGACGAATGCAGCGGGGTCCGGGTACTCCGCCGACGCGGCCGCGAAAAAGGCACCAAGCCTGTCGGACAGCCGTTCGACAGTGTCTGCAGTCAGTGCGTTCGCCGTGATCAGGCGATCCAACATCCGGTCTTCCGGCAGGCGACGCATGGTGACCAGCCAGTCAACGACCTGGTCCGCCTCGCCCAAGATCATGCGTCCGTCTTCATCGACCGACAGGGGCGTCGCGCCAAGATAGACATCCGGTGCGAGCCGTCGGTTCAGCCTCCCTTCTTCGCTGACGAAGTGTTCACGTGCCTCAAGCGTCGAGAAATCGAGAAAAGGATAGCGGACCGGTTTCTTCAACTTGTAGACACGCGAACCGGCGAGAAACACCCAGGACATGTGTGTTTCCTCGACACGCACCGTGCCCGGTCCATGCGGATAGCTCGCCGCAATGCCGAGAAAGCGAACCTTGTCGGCGGTTGTCGGAGACGGCCGGTTGAGGCGGTGGGCAGGAACGGCAGCGGACGGACCGGGATTCGACATGGATGTGATTCAAAGAACGGTTTTCGGTGAGGGCAGGCTTATTGATCGCTGTCAAGGCGCGGTCCGTCAACTCGCGCCATGATTGAATGATGGCATCGCGTGCAAACGACGACCGGGAACGGACCGTTGCGGTTGGTGCACGGGGGTTGGAAGGACAGTTTGCGTTGCCCGTTGCAGCGCGAGGTGTTGTGATCTTTGCCCATGGCAGCGGAAGCAGCCGCTTCAGCCCGCGCAATGGCCTTGTCGCTGACGGCTTGCGGGACCGCGGTTTCGCCACGCTGCTGTTCGACCTTCTGACCCGGACTGAAGCAGAAGACCGGCGTAATGTGTTCGACGTTCCCCTACTCGCCGGTCGCGTCCGAGAGGCCGTCGTCTGGGCGCGGCAGGGTACCGATGTCGCTGCGTTGCCGATTGGCCTCTTTGGCGCCAGTACGGGCGCCGCGGCCGCATTGGTCGCAGCCGCGGACGCGCCGGATGATGTCGCCGCTGTTGTCTCACGCGGCGGCCGGCCGGACCTTGCCGCCGATGCGCTCGGTGAGGTGCGCGCGCCCACGCTCCTGATCGTCGGTGGCGCCGACACCGGTGTGATCGAGCTGAATGAAGCGGCGCTGGCACGCCTTGCCTGCACAAGGCAGCTCGAAATTGTCCCCGGCGCGACGCATCTGTTCGAAGAGCCGGGTGCGCTCGAAACGGTGGTCGACCTCGCTGGCGATTGGTTCGCAACGCACTTCAGCACCGCATCGAACAAGCCGACCAATAGGTGAGGATCTCTAATGTTTCACGATCGCTCCATGGCGGGACAGCAGTTGGCGCACGAACTGGAAAAGCTTCTCAAAGAGACTCCGGGACTCACCGACCCGGTCGTGTTGGCGCTGCCGCGCGGCGGATTGCCCGTGGGGTTCGAAGTGGCGCGTGCCCTTCATGCGCCCCTCGATCTCCTTTTGGTGCGGAAAATTGGCGTACCATTCCAGCCCGAGCTCGCGGCGGGCGCGGTGGTCGACGGTGATCATCCGGAGCTTGTCATCAATCGCGAGGTGCTGGTCGTGACCGGGATGCGAGAGGCCGACCTCCAGACGATCAAAGCACGCGCTCTTGCGGAGATCGAGCGCCGTCGATCGCTCTATCTGAAAGGGCGCAAACGCGCGCCGGTCGCGGGCCGCACCGCGATTGTCGTCGATGACGGCATCGCCACGGGCGCCACCGTCCGCGCCGCGCTCAAGGCAGTCCGGCGACGCAATCCCAAGGCACTGATCCTCGCCGTCCCGGTCGCGCCAAGCGACGCGGCCGGCGCTCTGTCCAACGAGGTCGACCACCTCGTATGCCTTGCAAAGCCTGAGCCGTTCTACGCCATCGGCGTTCACTACGCCGATTTCCGGCAAGTCGAAGACGACGAGGTGGTTCGGATTCTTGAGGAAGCGGCTCGGCTGATCGCCGCGGACGATATGGCCGACAAGCCGTGACCGTCTCTTGGCCGGAGAGGTTTGCCCTATCCGTCGTGCCGATCGCGCAGCATATCAACGAAGATCGCGTCGAACTCAGCCTTGGCTTGAGGCGTCTCGGCAAAGAGCGCGACGTCCAATATCCCACGCCCCGGTGCGACAAACAGAGCATCGAAGGTCTCGAGTTCGATCTCCTCGGGATCCTCGGAAGCCGAATGATCTTCGGGCAGGTGCTCGCCCAAGATATCCTCGACGCGAAGCCTCAGTATCCAATTCTTGGTCGGGCGCGCCGGCATTACCTCCAATATGGCAACCGCGGCAACCGATTCGACATCGGTGTCCTCGCTGATGCCGTCATCCTCGAAATTCTCTACGCCGGCGGCAACGAAAGTCCGGTTGGCACGAAACTCGAGCGCGTCCGGATTTCGCTGCAATTCCGCCATTAGCCAGCGCACGACCTGATCCGGCGCGACATCAACAGTGTACTCGTCCATAGTCTGACCCCGGTTCAAAGATCGCCGACGACGCTGCCGTAGCCGAGCGCATCAAGGCCCCCGGCCCAGTATTCGGCAACCAAAGGATGGTTGAGAAGATAAGCACCTGTGGGCGTTTCTTGCCGCTCGGAAGCGAGCTGGATCAGATCTGACCACGCTCCAGCCTCCGCATCGCCCCGGCCAAGCCACATCAACGCCACCAACTCGACCTGCTTTTCAGGATCGAGCCCTTCGATCTCCTCCAGCACCTCCTCACGCGACAGGTCGTCCACACTGTCCTGTAGAACGGCCGGCCCCTCGTCGTCGCTCGGATTACCACCCGAGTTCGGCATAACTACCGCTTCCTTCGCCATCACGGACCGCACCTTTAGGATCAGGATGCCCAAATAGTCGGTATCGATCATCAGTTCGTTCATTGCGTTCACTGGTTCCTCGGTTGCTCATGAACTCTGCCGGTCGTCCGCGGATATCTCACCGATCTTATCCCCCGCGCAGCGGGTAGCGCGGCTCACCCATCACGGAACCCTTGCCGGCGGGCATCAGCCTGCACGGTTCTTTCAACGGCGACATTGCTCTCGCTCAAAGGAGCGCTGCCGCAGGCATTTTTTTCCCCGGCGACCTTCAGTCATGCGCCAAGCGTCCGCCAGGGCCAGAACACTCTCACCCGGCATCCCGCGATCAGCGTCGAATTCAACGAGCCGAAAGGACCTGGCTGGAGGGGGCCGAATTCGCCCGAGAATAATGACAAGAGCCGAACCGTCCGGAGAACAAGTACCGTCCCACGCCGCCCTCAAAATTGTCTCGGCAGGCCGTCCGAACTACTGTCTCCTCACAAACTGGGGTCCATCTGGGAAATGCCGGTTCCATGCGAGCCGGATTACAGCCCGTCACAACGAAGAGAGGCCGCCATGATCAAGAACGTGCTGATCGCCACCGACGGTTCGGAACACGCTAACAAGGCTGTCGAAATCGGCTCCGATATCGCCGCCCAACATGGTGCCGAGGTGATCCTCGTGCATGTTCTGCTCCGCCACGAATTGCCTGACGACATGGTTCGCATGGCAGCGATCGAACACCTCGCCGTGGACGGCCCGGTGCCTTCGGCGGGCTTGCTTGCCGTCGATATCGCCAACATCGCGGGTCTGCGTGGCGACCGGCCGGTCTTGCCCGAGGATGCCTACTCCGTGATCGGCGGCCGGGTCCTCGAACACGCCGAGGCGATAGCGCGTCAGCACGGTGCAAAAGACATCGTCAAACGGCTCGAGGACGGCAAACCGGTCGATCGGATTCTGGAGATCGCCAAGTCGGAAGGCGTTGACCTGATCGTCTCCGGCGCCCGTGGCCTGTCGAACCTCAAAGCGCTTTTCGTCGGCAGTGTCTCCTACAAGCTCGCCCACCTCTCGCCGGTCACCTGCGTGACCGTGCGGTAACGCGCTCCATGGACGAGCGATGCCGATTGCGGCAGGCTTGAGGGACGGATCGACGCCGTTTGATCGCCGTCGAGATGTCCAATCGACGGTCCTGCCAGTCAGCTGTCGGGATCGATGCGGTTTCACCGGCCTCCTCAACTCAACTGCTGCAGGCGCCTCCTGGGATCTCGCTGTGTGTGCTTTGGAACCCAAACACGGTGGCGACACGCTGATGCTGCATGACTTCTCCATACCGCAGCTCGATGACACTCAAGATCCGAAATCGCGAAAGGGGTGTGCCATCAACATCATCATCGCCGGTCTGTGCCTCATCGGCCGCAACGTCACAGGCAAGGCAGGACTGGAGTTGACCCGTTTTCGTGGACACCTGACCATTTGGTTTCAAGGAGTTCACGATGGCAAAGACACGACGACCGTATGCCCCTGCGTTTCGGCAGCAAATGATCGAACTGGTTCGTGCCGGACGAAGTCCGGAGGAACTGGGCCGAGAGTTCGAGGCGACGGCACAGTCGATCCGCAACTGGGTCGCCCAGGAGGATCGCGATGAAGGCCGGCGCAGCGACGGCCTGACGAGCATCGAGCGGGAAGAGCTCAAGAGGCTGCGGCGTGAGATCCGGCAACTGAAGCTTGAGCGTGAGATCCTCTCAAAAGCGGCGGCCTGGTTCGCTCGGGAGACGGACGTGATCCCACCGAAGGGTTCAAGTTCGTGAGCGCCAACCAGGCCGTCTATCCTGTTGCTGCGATGTGCCGGGTTCTGGGTGTCTCCCCCA
>JAAEOR010000372.1 GCA_024222895.1 Hyphomicrobiales bacterium
CGGTCGCGGCTGTAATTGGCAAGCAATGGCAGACACGCACCGCCGATTTCGCGGGCGGCGCTGCCGATGCTTCCCTCGACGATCTCGATCGGCGGCAGCCCGCGCCGGTCGAAGCCGGCGACGCCGCTGCGGATCCGTTCGACAATGCGGCTGCGCACGTCCGGTGGCAGACCGCCATCGACAACGACCGCCTCGAAATCGATGACGGCCGTTGCCGTCACGATCGCAAAGGCGATGTTGGTTGCCGCCTCCTCGATCCAGAGGTCTAGCGGCTCGCCGAGGTGGCGCCAGTCAGCCGGTTCGTCGGAAAGGATCGAAGGGTCCAGGCCGCTTTCCGCAAGCCGCGTCTCGAGTGTGCAAAGCGAGGCACCCAGCATCAGCGGCTTCCATGAGTTACTGTCCGGATCCTTGTCGAACGGCATGGGTCCCATGGCGCCGGCATAGCCGGTACGGCCAGGAAACAGGCTTCCGCTGAGAGCGACGCCGCCGCCGATGAAGAAGCCGATGAAGAGATAGAGCCAGTCGCGGTAGTCGTTCTTGTTTCCCAGCGTCAGCTCCGCTGCGCATGCGGCGGTCGCATCGTTCATCAGTAGAACCGGGAACCCACAGATGTTCTCGACTTCGGCCCGAGTGTCGAAACCGTGCCATGCCTCCATGCTCTGTCGCGAGACACCGATGTACTCGGCCCAATTCCACAGTTCAAATGGAGCGGCGATGCCGAGGCCGGTAATACGCTCGATTTCGCGGCCCGGAAGCCCATTGAGCACTTGGTCGATGCCGGCTTCGACAAACCGAAGGATTCCGTCGGGTGTAGGATAGGCGTACGATAAATGGACGGCCCCGCGTCGCTGACCGAGAAGGTCGATCAGTATCAGGTCGCTGCTTCGCCGGCCGATCTTCAGGCCGAGCGACAGCACGCTGTCCGGGTTGAGCGCATAAGGCACAGATGGTTGGCCGACCCGGCCGCGCTGTCGATCCCTCCTGAGGACGAGCTCGTCGGCTTCGAGCTGACGCATGATCAGAGTGATCGTTTGAGGGGAAAGGCCGGTCTGGCGAGCGATTTCAGCTTTTGGCAGGCTGCCGTGGCGACGGATCAGCGAAAGGACCAGGCGTTCGTTGTAGAGGCGGCCGGCACTTTGGTTGGTCCCGCGGGACAGCGCGTCCGGACGCAAGCCCGCCGACGCGGCATCGGGTGTTGCCGATGCGGTCGGTTGGCCGACGGTCCTCCTGACCGGTTGCCTTGGCCGGGCTATTGGACGCGCTCCTTGTTGGATCTCTTTTCAGGACGATGCTGCCGACATCGCTACGAGTCAATAAGTAAATCCAATCGATTTAACATTGACAACACGGCTTGCTTGGTATGTCGTGGCTTGGCCAACGAACGGGGGAGGTTGTTCGGCGCCCAGCGTCGAAGTCCGTTGGGACCCCCCTTTCGCGCGGCATTGTGCATAAGGGAGGAAGATGTGCTGACGAAATCCGGACTTTTGAAAAGCTCGCTTGCCGGAGCGGTTGCGCTCGGGGTGCTCGGCATGGCCCCAGCCTCGGCTCAGGACGTTCTGGTTGGTCTGATTACCAAGACCGACAACAATCCATTCTTTGTCAAAATGCGTGAAGGCGCCCAGGCCAAGGCCGATGAACTCGGCGTTGAGTTCCAGGCTTTTGCCGGCAAGTTCGACGGCGACAATGACGGTCAGGTCGCGGCGGTCGAGACTCTCATCGCAGCGGGTGCCAAGGGAATCCTGATCACCCCGAGTGATACGGTCGGCATCGTTCCGACGATTCAGAAGGCGCGAGACGCCGGAATCCTGGTGATTGCCCTCGACACCCCGCTTGACCCGATTGATTCCGCCGACGCGACCTTCGCCACCGACAACTTCCGAGCCGGCGAATTGATCGGCGAGTGGGCGGCCAAGACATTGGGTGAAGAAGCCGCCGCCAGCGCAAATGTCGCGTTTCTTGATGCGCTCGAGGCCCAGCCAACCGTGGACGCGGCGCGTGACCAGGGCTTCATGACCGGCTTCGGCATCGACCCCAAGGACACAGCTCGCTACCTCGACGAGGACGATCCGCGAATCTGCGGTCACCAGTGGGGACAGGGCGCCGAGGATGGCGGCCGGACCGGCATGGAGACCCTTCTCCAGAAATGCCCTGACATCAACGTCGTTTACACGATCAACGAGCC
>JAAEOR010000373.1 GCA_024222895.1 Hyphomicrobiales bacterium
CGTGTCGTACTGGACGAGGCGGCCTTCGTTGAAAATGGCAATGCGGTCGGCCATCTTGACCGCTTCGTCGATGTCATGGCTGACGAACATGATGGTCTTCTTCATCTTCGCCTGCATCTTCAGGAACTCGTCCTGGATGATAGCGCGGTTGATCGGATCGATCGCGCCGAAGGGCTCATCCATGAGCAAGACCGGGGGATCAGCGGCTATGGCACGCAACACGCCGATCCGCTGCTGTTGGCCTCCGGATAGTTCCTTCGGATAGCGCTTGAGGAAGATCTTTGGATCGAGGGCCACCATTTCGAGGAGTTCCTCGGCGCGCGCGCGCGATTTCGCCCGGTCCCAGCCGATGATGTCGGGGACGACGCAGATGTTGTCCTCGATCGTCTTGTTGGGAAAAAGCCCGATCTGCTGGATGACGTAGCCGAGGGTCCGGCGAAGCTGCACCGGATCGTAGTCGTTGGTGTCCTTGTCGCCGATGAAGATCTTGCCGGAACTCGGTTCGACCAGCCGGTTGACCATCTTCATCGTGGTGGTCTTGCCGCATCCGGAGGGACCGAGCAGGACGCATATCTCGCCCTCGGGCACATCCATCGTCACCCGGTCCACCGCCGGCGCCGCGGCGCCGGTAAAGACTTTAGTGACGTCTTCCAAACGAATCATGTCGTGGCTCTCGCTGTTTCGCGAAGGCCCGGCGATGTGATGAAACGCTGAAGCGCGAGCAGCAACAGGTCGGCGGCCACCGCCAGGATGCTGACCGCCAGCGCGCCGGTTATCAGTTGCCGGGGATCGGTCTGGCTGATGCCGCGGGAAATGAACACACCGAGCCCGCCGGCGCCGATGTAAGCGGCGATCGCCGTCACGCCGATATTCATCACAACCGCGATGCGGACCCCGGCCATGATGACCGGCAAAGCCAGCGGCAGCTCCACTTCCGTCAGTCGCTGCAGCCGGTTCAGCCCCATGCCGCGCGCCGCCTCGCGCAGTGCCGGGTCGACGTTGCTAATGGCGGTGTAGGTGTTGCGAATGATCGGGAGCTGGGAATAAAGGAGCACGGCGATCACCGCCGGGACATAGCCGATGCCGTGTCCGAACAGCGACAGGACCGGGATCATCATGCCGAACAGGGCGATCGACGGAATCGTAATGATGATCGAGGCAATGTAGAGCACCCCGGCGGCGGCGCGCCGGTTCTGGCTGATGGCGATGCCGATCGGCACGCCGGTCAGGATCGCCAGGCCGACCGCCACGCCGACGATAGCGATGTGCTGGCCGGTGCGAACGACAATCAGATCCCAGTTGGCAATGATGTAGTCGAGGATCTCCATGAATCAGGCAATCTCGAATTGCTGGCTCGGTCGTTGGTCGTTCACGCCCCGCGATCAAGCCGGATCACAGGCGAAGCGCGTTGGCAATTGGTGGCTCGATGATTTCGCCGGGCGGCAGAGCGAGGAAGAATTCGGCGTGATACCAGCCTTCCGCCTCATAGCCGGCGGCGTCGATGCCGAGGGCCTCTAGTCTGGCCAGCACCTCGGTCTCTTCGTCCCGACCCGCAAACCGGCGTTGCCGGAAGGTCTGTCCCGCCATGCGAAAGATCGAATAGCCGCGCTCCTTCAGGGATTCGGCGATCTCATCGATCGGGAATATGCGCAACGCAAACAGCGCCATCCAGGGGTCGCGCGCACCGCAGTCGAGAATCCTGGTGAATGTCGGCGCGCCGATATAGCCGATGGCGCCGGTGGAAATCACCAGATCCGTCGGAGCAAGCCGCGACGCTTCGCTTGGCGTCGGATCGCGCGACTCGAAATCGGCGACGATTCCGGCATCCAGGATGTTGGCCTCGCAAGCGTAAGCGATCGCGGCTTCCGCCGTGTCGAGTCCGATGGTCTGGAGATCAGGATCGCCGTCGCCCTGGAACAGGGATCGGTCGCGGACAATCAACTGCTGCCGGGACAGGCTGGCGGTGGTACGGCGGCTGTATAGATTGAACAGCTCCGCCAATCCGTAGCCGTGCTTGAGGAGTGCGGTGTTGACTCCGTAGGAGGAGCCGACGTCAAGAACCGTCGTGAGCTGCTGCCCACCGGCGGCCCGGAGCGCGCCGACGATCCTGGCGAAGATCGAATTGGCCGACTCGGGAATGCGGTATTCGAGGTTGATCAGGGTTTGAAAGTAGCTGCGGGGGTCGGGCTGATCGTAGATGGTGCTCAGGTCAATCTTGCCGTCGTCATCGAGGTCGAAATCATTCACAACAGTCACTGTGCCAATTCTCCAAAAAAATACCGCAGGCGGCTGGCAGGCCGCGTTCGAACCTCCGGTTAGTGGATGATCTGGTTATTATGGATCGGATTCTCGGCCGACGCCAGTTTCCGTGGGTATCATGTCGCTAG
>JAAEOR010000374.1 GCA_024222895.1 Hyphomicrobiales bacterium
GAGACCCGATGCGACGCGGGTACCTGTCGCCTTCTGAAGGGCGATCGTCGATTCGGCCGGCTCCTTTGCTGGCGGACCACCCGGGCCTCGGGCCGATGGCTGATCGTTGCGGGTGGCATGCCCGCAACGTCGTCAAGCCTACGTCCGGACCACGGTTCACTGTCCTTGATTCGGCGGCGGCCGATGCGCTCGCTCGCTAGGGGCCCATCCTGTGAATTCGGTCCTTCAGCGACGGGACAGGTCGATACGCTAAAGCCCATCGGTGCCGCGGCCAATGAGCACCCGGATCACGGGAAGAGAGGTCGTTGCGAACACGATGATCAATAGGCCGCGACGCAAGGCGCGGCCTGATTTCACACCGTTTGCACAGCATCTTCCCGGGAGAGAATGCCGCGCAGCATCGCGGTATCGAGATTGGCACCGCTGAGGACAACCGCCGCTTTCCGACTGGCAATCTCCGCCTGCTCGGAACGCAATGCCGCCAAGGCCGCTGCGCCGCCGGGCTCCGCAAGATTATGCGTCGCTTTGAGATAGAGCCTGACGGCCGCTTCCGCCTGCTCGTCGGTCACCTCGACGATCCGCTCGGCGCCCTTGAGAATGATGTCGAGCGCCAGTGGTGCCGGACGTTTGTTGATGAGGGAATCCAGATTGGTGGGCTGAATGTCGGCCGGCACCGCGGTTCTGGCGGCAAACGACCGTGC
>JAAEOR010000375.1 GCA_024222895.1 Hyphomicrobiales bacterium
ATCAGGATGTCCCGCTACCGCCGAATGGGGGTTCGCTGCAAACCGGCTTATCGCGAAGGCGCACAACGCACCAGCCTGACACGGCGCCGCCGCAGCGCACCACCCATGCGGCACACACAGCCAGGCCCACGGAGACCGATAAGTCCTTGCCGCAGTCGCGGCGCTAAAATAACAAAAGCCGAAACGCGCCTCAGCCGCGCAACGGATGCGCTCGACCCGGTTACGACGACATAAACCATCACACAAAAACTATAAAAGAATCCCCAGTGTGAGAAATGCGCGCTAGGGGCCCATCCTGTGAATTCGGTCCTTCAGCGACGGGACAGGTCGATACGCCAAAGCCCATCGGTGCCGCGGCCATTGAGCACCCGGATCACGGGAAGAGAGGTCGTTGCGAACACGATGATCAATAGGCCGCGACGCAAGGTGCGGCCTGATTTCACACCGTTTTCACAGCATCTTCCCGGGAGAGAATGCCGCGCAGCATCGCGGTATCGAGATTGGCACCGCTGAGGACAACCGCCACTTTCCGACCGGCAATCTCCGCCTGCTCGGAACGCAATGCCGCCAAAGCCGCAGCGCCGCCGGGCTCCGCAAGATTATGTGTCGCCTTGAGATAGAGCCTGACGGCCGCTTCCGCCTGCTGGTCGGTCACCTCGACGATCCGCTCGGCGCCCTTGAGAATGATGTCGAGCGCCAGTGGTGCCGGACGTTTGTTGATGAGGGAATCCAGATTGGTGGGCTGAATGTCGGCCGGCACCGCGGTTCTGGCGGCAAACGACCGTGC
>JAAEOR010000376.1 GCA_024222895.1 Hyphomicrobiales bacterium
TCGATGACATTGATCGTATCGATCTGCACATAGCCCAATTGCGCGACGGCACGGGCAACGGCCTGCGGACCGCTGCCGAACGGCGCAACCTCGTCGAGCCGCTGGGCGGCGATCCAGATCGCCCGTGCCCGGGCTTGGGATATCTCGGCCGGAGTTGCCGCGCTGCGGCGGCGTTTCGAGGGTGTTTTCACGAGTCGCGGCGTGAGGGAAGTGTGGTCCGAACAGAGGCCCGCATCATCAGCATTTTTTGCAGCACCGACGAAGCCTGCCTCAGACGTCCAGATTCGCCACATCCAGGGCGTTATCCTGAATGAACTCGCGGCGCGGTTCGACCTCGTCGCCCATCAGCGCCGAAAACAGCATCTTGGCATCAGCATCCTCGCCGTCCTTGACTCGCACCTTGAGAAGCGTGCGCGCGTCTGGGTCGAGGGTGGTTTCCCACAGCTGTTCGGCGTTCATTTCGCCGAGACCTTTGTAGCGCTGCAAGGCCAGCCCCTTGCGACCGGCAGCCAGCACCGCGTCATAGAGGTCGCGCGGGCCATGAATGACGATCTCGGTGTCCTTGCGGCGAACGACCGGCGCCTTCCAGTAGACCGGCTGCAGTCGTGGCGCGTACTGATCGAGCTTGCGGGCATTGGCCGAATCGAGCAGGGCCGGATCGATCAGCTCGATTTCCCGGACGCCGCGGACCTCACGTTCGAACCGGAAGCCGTCATCCGGCGAGAAGGATCCGGACCAGCCGGCCTCACCCTCTTCGGCCAGCGTGTCGAGGCGCTTGGCGACATAGGCCGCCGCCTCGGCCGCCTTTTCCGGCTCCGAGAGGATTTCCGGATTGAGTGCCCCGGCGATCGCCACCTGCTCGATCACCGCGCGATCGTATCGGGTATGGATCGAGTCCAGAACCTGGACAAACCGGCGGGCATCCTTGACGACCGCAGCGAGATCACCGCCGGCTCGGGTCTCTCCCGTGGCGATTTCGAGCACCGTGTCTTCGAGTCCGGAATCGATCAGATAGTCCTCAAGCGCCCGCTCGTCCTTGAGGTAGAGCTCGGACGAACCGCGTTTGACCTTGTAGAGCGGCGGCTGGGCGATGAAAATATGACCCCGCGCGATCAGCTCCGGCATCTGACGGAAGAAGAAGGTCAACAGCAGGGTTCGGATATGAGCCCCGTCGACGTCGGCGTCGGTCATGATGACGATCTTGTGGTAGCGCAGTTTTTCGATGTTGAACTCATCGGTACCGACGCTGGTACCGAGCGCCGTGATCAGCGTGCCGATCTGCTCGGACGACAGCATCTTGTCGAAGCGCGCCCGTTCGACATTGAGGATCTTGCCGCGCAAAGGCAGCACCGCCTGGTTTTCGCGGTTGCGACCCTGTTTGGCGGAACCGCCGGCCGAATCGCCCTCGACCAGAAAAAGTTCGGCCTTGGCGGGATCGCGTTCCTGGCAGTCGGCGAGCTTGCCGGGCAGAGACGCCATGTCGAGGGCGCCCTTGCGCCGCGTGAGTTCACGCGCCTTGCGCGCCGCCTCGCGGGCGGCGGCCGCCTCGACGACCTTGCCGACGATCGCCTTGGCTTCTGCCGGGTGCTCCTCGAACCACGTGCTGAGCGCTCCATTGAGGATGCTCTCGACAACCGGGCGTACTTCCGAGGAGACCAGTTTGTCCTTGGTCTGCGACGAGAATTTCGGATCCGGTACCTTGACGGAGAGGACCGATGTGAGCCCCTCACGGCAATCGTCGCCGGACAGCGACACCTTCTCCCGCTTGGCGATGCCCTGGCTCTCCGCATAGCCATTCACCTGGCGGGTCAGAGCGGCGCGGAAACCGGCGACGTGGGTGCCGCCGTCCCGTTGCGGGATGTTGTTGGTGAA
>JAAEOR010000377.1 GCA_024222895.1 Hyphomicrobiales bacterium
AGCCTCGTTGTCGCCGGGGAGTCGGTCTACGCAAGAGAGGCGACCGAGATGGACGCCGACCGTCCCCAGATCCGCGCGGTGGTCGGCGGCACCGGTCGGTTTCTGGGCGCCCGCGGCCAGGTCACCACCACCCGCAACGCCGACGGGACCTACGAGCACGTCTTCGAACTGCTAAATTAGCGCGGGCATAGAAGTAGCCAGGACCTAATGGCAACGACTGGTGGCCTTATTGCGGGAACGACTACCCGGTTGCTGCGCTCAGACCGGAGCAGATGGCGGAATCACCGGGGCCGCGAGCAAGTTGAGCTTTCGGACTTCACATCCCAGCGTGAAAGTGGCCGCAAGCGGGTTTCCAGCGTCACGTTCGCCCAACTCGTGGCGTCACGCTCACTCGGGCCGCAGTGACGCCGTCGCTTCCACTTGGGCGCCCGGCGATCGGGACCACTCGTAGTCGATTCCGGACCGCGTCTTGCGAAGCCTGACGAAACCGTCGGCGGCGCAGACGTCAAGGCCGTATTCAAGGCGTTCGTGATAGGTCGCCCGGCCCGGCCCGGGGTCGGCGGAGGCGGGCTGCCAGATCCCGCCGCAGGCGAGTGACGGATAGTCGATCCGCACCCTGTCCGGGCCGAAGGTGACGCGGATCGACCAGCTCTGCTCGCCCTGCGTGCCGGTTCCGGTCCAGACGCCGGAAAAGGATGCGTCATCGGCCTCTGCGCTGGCCAGGAGGCCGAACAGGATTACGATCGGCAACATGCGTTTCAGGAGGTGGGGCATGACCGTCTCGGTGGGGCTGCTCGTCCGAGCCTGCCAGCGCGACGATGAAGCGTCAATCGGGTCCGCAACGCTGGCGTGGCCAACGCCAGCTGCCCGACGTTCCTTCTCTCCTCCGCCATGCGCGCGAACGCGGCTGTTTCCCGGTTCGTTCCCTGGAGTGCCGGGGTCGGATCAAC
>JAAEOR010000378.1 GCA_024222895.1 Hyphomicrobiales bacterium
GAACCTCCTCCGGCGCTCCGCCCATGGCACCGAAGGCGGTGATGTGACAGCGCAGAACCGTCTGCAGGTCCTGGCCGGCGCAGAACCGGCCCCACAGCCAGCGGCTGTGACCAAGCACCATCGAGAATAACCAGACCTTGCTTATCACCCCGGGCTCATCATCGAAGCCAACCTTGAACTCGATTGGTTCTGATGGCGTTGATCAATTCGATTACGGTTCGGGCGATAACGTCGATGCGAAAAAATCGGAACACATTTGGTGCCATAGTGTCTGGACGCCACCGCGACTACAAAGTGAATTGCAAGTTCTCCGACAGGATCAAGCCAGCCGCACCGCGGAGAGTCGCACGGTCTTCGATATCGCCGAGCCGGAAATCAAGCGGATAACCCGGTCGATCCGGTGACATAGCCCGAACATGGGTGGCTATGGCATCGCGCAGCGCGCCGCCACCGCCCGCCACATCACCGCACAGCACGTAGACACTCAGCGACATGGTCTGATGCAAGTTTGCAATGCCGATGGCGATGTTGTGTGCAAATCGATCATGCAGCTCGGCCGCGACGGCATCACCACCAACCGTCATCGCCGTAAGCCGGGCCGAATTGATGGTATCGGGATCGTCAATGCCGGCGGCGCGGGCCTCCAGGCGCAGCCAGCCCAAGGTTGCGATTGTTTCCCAGCAGCCGCGGCGACCGCAGTCGCAGAGATCGCCGTCAATCTGAACAAATGTGTGGCCCAGCTCGCCACCGCCGCCGCCTGGCCCCCGGTACAGGTGTCCGTCGAGAAAAAGCGCCGCGCCCAGAGACTCACCAGTATAAATCGTCGCAAAGTTGCGCAGGCCCCGGCCGATGCCGAACCAGCGTTCACCGAGAAGCATCGCGCGTGGGTAGTGGTCGATGCAAACGGAAAGTCCGGTCTGGCCGGTAAGACGCCGGCCCAACGGAAAGCCGGCCAGCGCGGTCGCCTGATTGACCGTGACAATGGTGTTTGATTCGGTGTTGATCATGCCGCCAACGGCAACCCCGACACCGAGCGGGCGACTTGGTGCGGCGCCCAACGTACGTTCGAGGCTGCGGACAAGGCCGTCGAACAGGGGCTCGGGAGACGCCGAGTCGACGTCAAGCGCCTCGTGGTGCTCCGCGTAGATGTCACCGGTCAGTGAAACCAAGGCGGTGCGGGCGACACCCGGCATCAGGACGGCGGCGCAGATCGGCCCTGCCTGGGGCGAGAACCACAATGGGCGCGCCGGCTTGCCGCCGCGTTTCATAGCCAGTGGGGCACCGGCCACCAGGATACCCTGATCGAGCAGCGGCTGGACGATGCCGGAGATTGTCGTTCGGTTGACAGCGGTGTGCCGGGCCAGTTCCGCACGGCTCGACGGTCCAAGATCGATCAGCGCCTGCAGCACACGTCCACGATTGGCCGGGCCGATTGCCGAGGGTGAGATCAGAGTTTTCGTTTTGCTTGGCCCTGTGGCTCGGCGTCGCCCTGTGAGTTGGCTTTCACCCGTCGATTTGGCCTTGCGAGTGCGCGCTTTCATGTCCCGCGCATTGTCCTGTTCCATGCCTTGGTCCGAGCCCGTTTGTGATTCCGGTTTGGTTTTGTCCGCAGACATATCGACCATCCAGCATCGTATTGACAGTCCAATTAGTATGTGCGATCTTCGTACATACTGCAACTACTTAGGGGATCAACGGCACAATTAACCACGTCACTACGCGCCGCTAGACCATTCGAAATCGCGCCGGCGCGGGCTTTCGGCCAAGTAGGACGATCCACGAAAATCATCATGGAACGGAGGAAGAGCCATGAACCGGGAGAGAAATTTACAACGCTATCTGACCAGCCGTCGCACTGTACTCAAAGGTGGCATGGCGGCCGCGGCCGTCGCAGCGGTACCGGGTCTGGTGGGCCGCGCCAACGCCGCCCCATCGGAGCCGTTGACGTTTGTGGGATGGCAATACAATCCGCAGATCGTCGCCGAGAACGTGGGTATCTTTTCCAAGCTTTACGACGAGAATGTGAGTTATGAGCTGGTCCCCGGCGAGTATCATGCTGTTGTCGAAACCAAGCTTATTGCCGGCCAGAACATCGACATGATGTACTCCGAGGAGGATCGCATCGTGCGCTGGAACCGTGCCGGATGGACGCGGTCGCTTGATGGCCTGCCGGGTCTCGATACCATCAAGGCCAACATGTACGATGTGAATGTCCGCAACATGTCGCTGCCCGATGGCAGCCTGGGCGGTCTGCCGTACTACACCGGCTTCAATTCGTTCATCACCAACGCTAACCACATGGAAGCGGGGGGCCTGGAGCCGCCGGCAACCTGGGGCGAAATGATGGACCAGTGTCGCAAACTCAAGCGCGACGGGATCTCGGAATACCCCTACATCAGCGCGTGGACGCGGCAGTGGCCTACTCTGTCGTGGAGCCTTTTCGCGGCGTGGTATTCGGAAGGCGCGCGGGTGTTCGACGAGAATAATGACCCCGATTTCGGACCTGAATTCCGCAGTGTTCTGGAAATGCACCGGGATCTGTATAAGGAAGAACTGGTGGTTCCTGACATCATGACGCTGCAGGGCGAAGCGGTGCCGAACTACGCCACCGGCGACCACACATTCATGATTGTCCATGAATACGATCAGAAGGTCTTCAACTCACCTGAGATGTCGCAGATGGCGGGCGCGGCCATGAACACGCTGATGCCCGGCAAGACCCGCTCGACGTTTATCTGGACCGCGGTCTACCAGATGGGCGCCAACCCGATAGACGAAATGCGGGCATGGGACCTGATGCAATTCTTTGGCGGCAAGGCCAAGGACGGCAACTACTACGTCGCCATGCGCTGGGCCCTCGAATTCGGCCTCGGCACACCTTACAAAGAGGTCATCGACAGCGCCGCGGTCCAGGATTCCTTCTCGCAGTGGAAGGACATGGACATCGCAACAAAGCAGCTTGAAACTGCGACCACCCGCGATGTCGCCAAGACCATGTGGTTCCCGGAATGGGACTGGTACATGATGGGCGAGGTTCAGGACTATATTCGCGGCGAGCAGTCGACTGACGAACTGGTGGACAAGCTGCACGCCAAGGCGGTCGAAGTGAAGAATCTTTACCCGGGCTAAAGCGACCACGCTTACACGGCGCCGGCGGAAACGCCGGCGCCTTTTTTGACCCGCTGTTTTTGTCACCGCAACAATCAAACACGCAGGTGAATTGAATCCGATGACCGCTGAAGCTGCCACCTCGCCGGATGGTCAGGTCGGCGTCGGCCCCCGCCGCGACAAGATCCCCATGTTTTGGCCGATCATGCTGACGCTGCCGGCGTTGGCGGTGGTCCTGATTGTATTTGGTCTGCCGCTGGCCTATTCGCTGGGGCTCAGCATGCATCGTGTCAACATGCTGACGCAGCAGTGGACCTTTGTCTGGTTTGGCAACTATCTAGACATTTTGCCCGACGAGGAATTTCTCGCCGCGCTGGGCCGGACGGCCTATTTCACTGCCGTCACCGTTGTCGGTGGGCTGGTGGTTGGCATGGCGATGGCGCTGGTGCTCAACTTTTCATTTCCGGGCCGGAATTTCCTGCGCAGCGCCATGCTGGTGCCGTGGGCAATGGCGCCGGTTGCGGTCGGCATCCTGTGGGGTTGGATGTTCAATGGCGAATACGGCACGTTGAATGCGATTCTTTACGACCTCAATCTGATCGAAAAACCTATTCACTGGCTTGGCGACGGGGATGCGGCTTTTAATCTGGTCGCCCTTGTACATGTCTGGAATCAGGCGCCGTTAGCTGCGCTGTTGATCCTGGCCGGCCTGCAATCGCTTCCCGATAACCTGCACCGCGCGGCGCGCATTGACGGTGCCGGGCCAATCGAGCGTTTCGTCAAGATTACGCTGCCCTGGCTGCGGCCGATGATGCTCTTGGTTCTGATTCTGACCTCGATCAATTCGATCATGGCCTTTGACCTGTTCTGGATCATGACCAAGGGCGGGCCCGGCAGTGCTACCACGGTGTTCTCGTGGATGGGTTATGCCTATGCCTTCCAGTTTTCCCGGTATGGCGAAGGTGCTGCCATTCTTTTTGTTCTGACCATCGTCTGCCTGGTTCTGGCGTGGTTGTACCTGAAACTGTTCTTTCCCAAGAGGCGGCGTGAGGCTAGCGCGGCGAATGCTGCTGTTCGAGCTGCCGGCCTCGCGGACGCGCTGATTATCAAGGTTTCCGATGTCGGGGCGGGTGCCTCTACGCGGCTGATGCGCCTGCCGGCCTTGCACCGCTTTACGCTGCTGACCGGCCGGTCCCGGCGTATCGCCTGGAAAGTGTTTGTCGGCGCTGCGGCCATGCTCATCTTTGTGTGGTCGTTCGCGCCGTTCGTGTGGCTGGTGCTGATGAGCCTGTCACCGGCAGCCGATCTGGTGCGCAGTCCACCCAGCATCATTCCAACCGATCTGACCTTGGAAAACTACCGTTTTGTGATGTTCCCAGGCGGCATTGAGGATGGGCAATCCTCGATTCAGGCGACGCGGGTGCCGCGCTCGATCATGAACAGTTTCATCATCGCCTCATGGGTCACGATGATCAATCTAGTGCTCGGCTCAATCGCAGCGTATTCCTACGCTCGCCACCAGCACAGCAAGTTCATGACATCCACGCTCTGGGTTCTGATGATGACCCGCATGGCGCCGAGCCTGGCGTTGATCCTGCCGTTTTTCATTCTGTTCAGGTCGCTGGGTCTGATCGATACGCGCACGGCTCTGGTGATCGCCTATTGCTCCCTGATCCTGCCGTTGGCGATCTGGATGCTGAAGGGTTATTTCGAATCCCTGCCGCCGAATCTGGAAAAAGCTGCTCTTGTTGATGGCTGCACCCGCTGGAAGGCGATCTGGAAGGTTGTGTTTCCGGTGGCAAGACCGGGCATCGTCGCGACTGGAATTTTCTGTTTCCTGATCAGCTGGAACGAGTTCATTTTTGCTCTGATCCTGACCGGGTCACCCAAGTCCCAGACTATTCCCGTGATCATTGCGGGTTTCTTGTCGCAACTGCGATTTTACGATTTTGGGCCAATGTTCGCGGCCAGTGTATTGGCAGTCCTGCCGCCGGTAACAGTTGCGCTGTTGTTCCAGCGCTATCTGGTGCGCGGCATGCTGTCGGGCTCGCTCAAGGGCTGATGGGGAAACCACATGGCGAGTTTGACGCTACGGCGGCTGACGAAGAAATTTGGCGAAATGGTTGCTGTCGATGCGATGGACCTGGCCATCCCGAACGGCGAATTCCTGACCCTGCTCGGGCCCTCGGGCTGTGGCAAAAGCACCGCGCTGGCGTGCATTGCCGGGTTGGAGCGGCCGACCAGCGGCGAAATCGTTTTCGATGACAGCGCGGTCACCGATCTGGAGCCGCACCAGCGCAACGTTGCCATGGTGTTCCAGGATTACGCCCTCTATCCCCACATGACGGTGCGCGAAAATATGAGCTTCGGGTTGCGCCAGCAGCGTTTGCAGGCCGCCGATATTACAAACCAGGTATCCGCTGCCGCCGATATGCTGGGGCTGGCAAACCTTCTTGAACGACGCCCGGCCGAGCTATCGGGCGGGCAGCGTCAGCGCGTGGCGCTCGGACGCGCCGTGGTGCGCAATCCGGCGGTGTTTTTGATGGATGAGCCGCTGTCTAATCTGGACGCCGGCCTGCGGATCAAGACACGCACCGAAATCAAGAAGGTGCAGCGCGAACTGGGCGTCACTTCAGTCTTTGTGACCCACGACCAGGAAGAGGCAATGGTGCTATCGGACCGGATCGCTGTGATGCGCGACGGCAGGCTGCAGCAGATCGGACCGCCGATGGATGTCTATCGCCAGCCCGACAATTTGTTTGTCGCGGCATTTGTTGGCAGCCCGGCGATGAATTTCCTTGACGCGACGCTCGAGGCGGATGGCGACCAGATGATATGCCGCTTTGCCGGCCAGTCAGTGCGCCTGCCCCAGCGGGCAGCGCGTGGCGAGATCACGTTTCGCGCGGATGGGCGAACTCGCGTCGTCATGGGCGTTCGGCCAAACGACATGGCAATTGGTGGAAACGACGATCTGATCATGACGGGCAAGGCCTTTCTCGTCGAACCGATCGGGCCGATTTCCTATGTCGATATCCAGATTAGCGACACCGTTATCAAGGCGACTTGCGAACCCGATCTGGCGCCGGCAATCGACGCAGCGGTGTCACTGAGTTTCAAACCCGAGCGCACGCTCTTTTTCGATCGCGAAACCGAAGCCCGTATATAGACCGGCCTGCTGGGTCAGTCGAACACACACTCTCACAACTCAACAAACAAGGAGAAGGGAATGGCGCGCAAGCAGGTAAAAATGGCAGTTGTAGGAGCTGGCATTTGGGGTGAAAACCACGCCATGGCGTATGCGAATCATCCGCTGGTGGACCTTGTGTATATCTGCGATCTGGATGCTGATCGCGCTAAGGCGCTGGCCGACAAGGTCGGATGTGCGTCGACCACCAACATTGACGACCTGGCCAACAGCGATATCGATGGCGTCAGCATCGCCACGCCTGACCACGCCCACAAGGCGCCGGCGTTGCGCCTGGTCGAGGCCGGAAAACACATCCTCGTAGAAAAGCCGTTCACCACCGAAGTTGCCGATGCGCGCGAAATTATCGCCGCCGCCAAGGCCAAGGGTGTCAAACTGATGGTTGATTTCCAGATGCGCTGGCATCCGCAATACATGGCCGCCAAGCACTACATGGAATCGGGCGAACTCGGTGAGGGCGTGATGGGCTACGCTCGGCTCAGCGATACTATCCACGTGCCCACGGAAATGCTGTCCTGGGGTTCCGCTTCGGGGCCGGAATGGTTCTTGTTCCCCCACACGATGGATGCAACACGATGGATCCTGAACGAGGAACCGGTCGAAGTGTTCGCCCGCGGCTCCAAGCGCATTCTGAAGGGCATGGGGATCGATTGTTATGACGCGGTGCAGGCGTCGGTGCAGTTCGAACGCAGTTTTATCACCTTTGAGGCCTGCTGGATCATTCCCAACAGTTTTCCCACCGTAGTTGACAACCAGTTCACCCTGTACGGCAGCAAAGGCTGTATCGAGCTCGACAGCAAACCGGGTATCGCGATCTCGTCTGATCGTTACAAATACCCGTTCGCCAGTAACTCAATCACCCGTTACGGCAAGCCGTTCGCCCATTTCTACGAATCAATCAAGTACTTTGCGGATTGCCTTGCAGAGGACAAGACGCCCGAATCGACAGGCAACGACGGCCTGGTGGCAACGGCCATGATTCAGGCGACCCTGAAATCGCTGACCGAGGAACGGGCGGTGAAAATCTCCGAAGTTCTCGGCTGACACCGCGCGGCGGACCGATGCGGTTCTCCGGCAGGCGGGGTCGTGAGCGGCTCGCCTCCGGAGGCCGTGGTTCCGGGTTTCAGCTCTTGGCTTGGAACGGTTTCGGATCAAGAAACCGCCGCAGAACATTGGCTGTCATCCGGGAAATGTTGTTGTCGAAATCTTCGATAGGTAGCGCACTCGGATAAGCAATCGAACCAACGCTGAACACCGCACCGTTATGCGGCGTCTCGAAGAACACAATATCGGAGTGGATTCTTTCACAGACGTTGCCGGTTGTGCCCATGAAATTGAACAGCATATCCTCAACGACCAGGACAAGGGCTTCGGTATGTTTTTCGGATCGCGCGACCACCAGTGAATTCGGCGGCGATCCGATTTTGGGATCGTGGCTGTCGACCTCCATCCCGGCCGCGCCGCCCCCGATCAGCCCGAAGTCACCCAGTATGTCGTCCTCAATGCCTTCGAAAATGAACGCGGCACGCTGATCCCGCGCGTCGTCGGTCTTGCGGTAATAGGACGATTCGTCAAATCCCTGAGCGATGAACCCGACTCCGACCAGAGAGTTGGACGACATCGGGCCCTGCCGCCGCCACATACCGCCGTATTCGCCGGTGAAGCTGTGGTAATACTCGCCGGTCGGCGGCTCCCAGGCTCGGCTGCCGCCTTCGGCACGCCGCGTTTCGATGATTCCCGGCAGCGACTTGTGGAAGGCGATGCGCCAGTAGAATCCATTACCACCCAGATACATCAACCGCCCGCCGGTCCGGGTGTAATCGCTGACCGCATCCCACATCTGTTTTGTATAGTATTCCGGATGGGTGCCTGTCACGATCGCCTGATAACCTTCCAGCAGTTCCAGCCCTTCCTCGTGCAGATCCTCATCGGTGACCACATCGTAGTCCTGGTCCAGATGCTCCAGCCAACTCGTGAGGTGCGTATCGCCGTTAAACAGCCAAAGGTTGGATGGCCTGGCGCCGTGAACAGACTCCAGTTTGGGCCGCAGGTTCAGGATCGGGCGCAGACGCGACGAATAATAGACGCCGCTTCCATCGGAATGGAGGTCGTACAGCGAGTGGCCGTATTCGCGGTGCTCATTGAGAAACACCTGGTGCGGGTGCAGAACCAGAGCCCGGTTAAGATGCAACTCGACCAGTCCGTCATTGGTCCCAAAATGTTCGTTGGCGTAGGCCATGTAGGTCGCTAGCGGAAAGAGATAGAGCAGCTTCGAGTTCCTGGTTCCACGCGGCGGGCGCACCACAAACGTAATGAACTGCTCCTCCTCGTCGGCCCACAGACGTGCGGCATAGATGCCACTTCGCAAATCGGCCGGGACCGTGAATTCGAAATCGACCTGCCAGCCGGCATCGTAAATATCATCGTCGTGAAAATGGATGGCCGACCAATGCTCCGGTTTGTGACGCCAGCACATTTCCTCGCCGGTGAAATTGTGGCCGGTGACAGCGCGGGTTGGCATGTTGACCACGGCGCCATCGCTACCGTGTCCTGAGGTATCGATGATCGAGAGTCCTTCCATATCCTTGGAGAAGTCCCACGCACCAACTACGGAATCCGTCAATTTTCCCGCAAGCTCATCTCCGCGTAATATCTCCATCTGCTCCCGCGCCAATGGGAACCCGGAAACTCGCGGTCGATCGATCTTGCCGTTGTAGAGCGCGGCGGCGCACTTGCGTCCCTTGTCCTCTCCGGCCCATGTGCCGGCAAACATGATCGGCGCGTCACTGGACCAGTCGATGGCTGCGGGAAACGCTGCCTCGGCCCGGCCGTCGTCCTTCATGCCCGGAAATTCAATCATCGGCTCCTGAAACAGGGATACCGCACCACTTTCAGCATCATAGCTGGCAGCGACGAAATACCAGTATCCCTTCAGCAGACGTTTGCCGGTCGAAGCGCGCAACGTCGTGGTGCCTTCCGACAATTCGAGCGCCAGGCCACCGGTTTCGTCGATCACCAATGCGCAGCCTCGACCGCTCGCTTCATCCCATTTCGAGATGATGGCCTGCCGTCCTTTCAGCGGCGTAGTTGGGCAAATCATGGCCTGCAGGGTCAGGCCATGTTCAACACCAAAGTCGACGCCTTCGACGAGTCCGAAAGAGCCTGCGTGAATGGTCTGGGGCCGCCCAATACGATCACCATCCAGCGCGCTTGGAATTTTCTCCAATTGAAGAGGCGGGGCCGGCGGAGCAGTGTCTCCCTGGACCACACGAATCAGTTCGCTGCGATAGTGAGGATATTCGCAGTTGACCATAAATTGGATTGTCTGACCCGCCGCCACACTTACCCGATCGGCGTAACCTGTAATCTTGAGCACGTCCGCGTCACTCCCGCCGCTACCTCGGTTCCGGTAAGTCAATGCCGAAATGGCGCTTTATCCTTCTACGGAAGACCGCCCATTCAGCATCATTGATATCGTTGAATTTGTCGCCGATCACCGTGATCGGCTTCTTACGGCCGTTCATCTGGATCAGGATCCACTCTTCGTGAGGTTTGGTGCACAGAAGAGCCAGTTTGCCTTCCATCGGTTCGCTTCTGATCCGGTTGATCAGGCGCTGCAATGACGCGCTGTGCTGGCCCGTCGGATTGCGCCGGAATTCGTCGACAAGATCATCCAGCTTGGCATCGCCGATAAAGTATCGAATATCCAGCGTCATCCAGACACCTCCGCCGCTGTTTCGACGTTCGGGCCGCAAGATGTACCCGGGCGTTTGAGACAGCGGTTCAAGCTACCACGACAGACTGTTCGGTCAATTTATTTGTGCATATAAACAAATACGTGTGGCATCACTATGAATTATAGTCGGGTGCGGCGACCACAAAATCAACATTGTGGGCCTCAAGCATGCGGGCCAAACGATCTGTCGGCGGTTGGTCCGAGACAATCGTGTGGTAGTCAGACGGTCGGGCGACTTCGAAAATCGTACGTTTCTCGAATTTTGAAGAGTCGGCGACGATCGTTACAGTTTGGGCCTGCTCGATCATCACCCTGGCCACCAGCGCCTCCTGCAGGCTGTAGTCCATCGCAACTCCGGCATCATCGATTGCGCCGACGGTCAGGATGGCATGCTGCGCCCGAAACTGACGGATCTGACCGATGACAAATTCGCCCACAGTCTGCCGGTTTTCGGCGTTGAACTCGCCACCAAGCAAAAAGACTCGCGACGGTTTGGCGCCGGCTGTCATTGTGGCAGCGATCATCGCTGAATTGGTGACCACGGTCATGGCCGCAACTTCAGCCAACCGCTCCGCCAAATATACCGTCGTCGATCCGGTATCTACGAAGAGGGTATCGCCTTCGTTGAACCTTGCCGCTGTCACGTGGGCAATGGCGCGTTTTTCCGCCACCCCGCTCGACATGCGCATGTCGAATTTGCTCTCGCCAACGACCTGTGGCAGCAGCGCGCCGCCATGAATCTTGCGCAGCAATCCAATTGAGGAGAGGTAGGTAAGATCGCGTCGGATGGTCTCTTTTGAGGCCTCAAGACGATGCGCCAGCTCTTCCACCGATACCTTCCCGGTGCTGCGTAACAGCCCGACAATAGCTTCTTGTCGCTCTCCTGATTTCATGGCCGTGCGTCCGTTGTGGCTTGCTCCCGCATGCCGGCTGAGCTCCCCCTGGTCCGACTGCGGCAAAAAAAACGGCCCTTTTGCAAGTTCATCCTCCGGCGGCTCTTTTAGCCTGCCTGGTGGCTAAATGGGCACATTTGACTGTAAGATCAGATTCTTTGACCATTCAGGCACAAATTTGTATGTAGGATATGAGAGTTCGTTCGGAAAAACAATCTAGGGCAGCCGGAGCACAGATGTGGTGGATTGGAAATCTGAGAAATATGACGTTGCGGTGATCGGGACGGGAGTTGTGGGGGCCGCCGTAGCGCGAGCCGTCACCCTCGCAGGCGCCTCCGTAATTGTGCTGGAAAAAGCCACCGACATTCTTGATGGAGCCAGCAAGGGCAACAGTGCGATTCTCCACACCGGCTTTGATGCGCCGGATTTGTCTTTGGAGCAGCGGTTCGTCCGGCGTGGCCAGCAGCTTTATCTGGACCTGCGAAACAGCCTTAACCTGCCGCTGCTTGAAACTGGCGCGCTTGTTGCTGCGTGGACAGAGCCTGAGGAGGCCAGGTTGGAGGCCGTCCTCGAACTGGCCGAAAAAAATGGAGTACGCGCAGAGCTGGTCGCTTCCGGCGAAGTCCAGGCACGCGAACCCAACATCTCGTCCGGCGTACGGGCCGCGGTTCTAATACCTGGCGAGCACATTATCGACCCATGGTCGCCGCCCCTTGCCTATCTGACCCAGGCGCAGGCCAACGGTGCAACCGTCCTGTTCGATGCCGAGGTTCTGGCCGGCAAATTTGACGGCAAGGCTTGGACATTGAAGCTACCGGGCGGGGCCGTGTCGGCCCGCGCCACAGTAAACTGTGCCGGTCTGTACGGGGACACGGTTGACCAGCGATTGGCCGGGAAAACTGCCTTTCAGATACGCCCGCGCAAGGGGCAGTTTGTTGTTTTTGACAAAGCTGCGAGCAAACTCTTCACGACAACCATTCTACCGGTACCCAAACACCGAACCAAGGGCATCGTCGTGTGCCGAACAATTTTTGGCAACGTGCTGGTCGGACCAACCGCTGAGGAACAGGAACAGCGGAGCTATGCTACCGTAGATCGGGAGACGCTGGCCCGGCTGGTGCAGGAGGCCGTTCGTATCATGCCCGCCCTCGCTGGAATGCCAGTGACGGCGACGTATGCAGGGCTGCGACCGGCAACGCAGGAATCGGATTACCAGTTGAAAAAGCACGCTGGGTTGAACCTGCTGACGCTTGGCGGCATCAGGTCAACCGGGCTGAGCGCCGCCCTCGGACTGGGCGAATACGCCGCCCAAATTGTATGCGAGATCCTTGATGGGCTAACCGAAATCTCGGCTCCGGCAATCACCCCAGTACCCAATATCGCGGAGCATCGAAAACGGAACTGGGACGATCCCGGGTCGGGTGAAATTGTCTGTCACTGCGAACTGGTAACGCGCGGTGAAATCGAATCCGCGCTGGCCAGCGCTCTGCCCTCCAGGAACCTCGGAGGACTGAAACGACGCACCCGGGCGTGTATGGGGCAGTGCCAGGGATTTCATTGCACAGCCCGGATCGCCGAAATCACTGGGCCTCATTTCGGCCAGAAACTCGCATCCGGCGTGGCCCATGAGTGAGAGCCTGCCGGTCCGCAAATATGACGTTGTCATAGTTGGCGGTGGCCCCGCGGGGCTGGCGGCTGCTCAAGCCTTGAAGGTCGCCGGGGTCAAAAGGGTCGTGGTGCTGGAGCGCGAAGTGGAGGCCGGTGGAACGCCTCGTCACTGCGGTCATCCGCCCTTTGGCATGCGTGAGTTCAGGCGAATTCTCACCGGGCCCCGTTACGCCCGGCAACTGGTTCGCGAAGCCGAACGTCAGCAGATCGACATCAAAACCGGCTGCACTGTGATCAGGCTTGAGGAGGGCGGGCGCCTGCTGGTTCGCGCTCCCACAGGTCTTTACTATTTCGAGGGCGGACGCGTGTTGCTGGCAACAGGGACGCGGGAGACCACGCGCGCCGGCCGGCTCATCGGGGGAACACGTCCCATTGGCGTGCTGAACACCGGCGCTCTTCAGAAAATGGTGTACCTCCACAATCAGGTTCCTTTTCGCCGCCCGGTCATCATCGGCACGGAACTTGTAAGTTTCTCCGCGCTGCTGACCTGTTGGCGTGCACGAATCCGGCCGGTTGCCATGGTTGAACGCAACAAGCGGACCACCGCGTTTCGGCCGAGCGCGGCTTTGGCGGCATTGTTCCGCGTGCCGTTGCACTACGAAACAAAGCTGATTGAAGTGTGCGGGAGCGAGCGGGTCAGATCGGTGACCGTGCGCAAGACGGATGGGACGACCGATCAAATCTTGTGCGATGGTGTGCTGTTTACCGGTCTGTTCACGCCTGAATCGAGTCTTGCTCGGATGAGTCATCTGGCCTTGGATCCAGGCACCGGAGGGCCAACGGTTGACGAGTTGGGGCGCTGCTCCGATCCGTCTTACTACGCGGCCGGGAACCTTTTGCGCCCGGTGGAAACGGCTGGCTGGTGCTGGCGTGAAGGACGGGCGATCGGCAAATCCATTGCGCAGGATCTGGCGGGCAACTCTCCTGGCCGCGCCGCGATCGAAATCAGGACATCTGGGCCAATCAAATTCAGTGTGCCGCAACGTCTTTCCATTACGACAGGTAAGGCAGGTCTGACGTTCATCCAGCTTCGATTATCCGAGACGGCACGTGGCTCCTTATGCATCCGGCAAAATGGGAGGTTGATTTCAAGAAAGCGTATTCGATCCCGCCCGGAGCGCCGGCTTTTGGTGTCCCTGCCAGGTTTATCCAATATTGAAGCCGATCAACCGCTTACGATTTCACTGGAAAAGGATTGATTGGACAATGTCCGTGGCCGCGATCGATCAGGGAACAACCAGCACCCGCATCGTGATCCGCGGCGCGGCGGACGCACAGGTGGCCCACTCAGTTACCCACAAGCAGCACTATCCCAATCCCGGCTGGGTCGAGCATGACCCCGAGGAATTGCTGGCCAACATCCGGACGTGCCTGGAGGCGGCCGACGATATTTCTGACCTTGCGCTCGCCAACCAGGGCGAGAGTTGCCTAGCCTGGGACGGAGTGACCAAAAAACCGATATCTCCGGTCATTGTCTGGCAGGACCAGCGCACGGTCGCTGCGATTGAGCGGCTGAAGGCCGACGGTGCTGATGAACTGACCCTAGCGCGTGCCGGTCTGCCGCTTGATTCCTATTTTTCCGCCAGCAAACTCCGCTGGATCCTCTGTAACGTTGAAGACGCCCGGCACCTTCTCAGCCAGCAGCGTTTGCGCCTTGGCACGACCGATGCTTTTTTCCTGGACCGATTGACCGGGCGCTTTGTGACCGATGTCAGCACCGCCTCGCGCACCTCGCTGATGAACCTGCGGACCGGCCAGTGGGACCTTGACCTGTGCTCGTTATTTGGCGTTCCCATCGAAGCTCTGCCGGTTATCCTGCCGACGGTGGGGGATTTTGGAGCGATCGGAAAAGCGCATGTGCGAGTAAGTGTGGTCGATCAGCAGGCGGCGCTCTTCGGCCACGGGTGTCGGAAGCCAGGCGAAGCCAAGATCACCTTTGGGACCGGAGCATTTGCACAGGCAATTACCGGACAAGAAATTATCACGGCAGCCGACCAAGGACTCCTGGCAACGCTTGCGTGGCAGCGGGATGCTGATGCTCCGCTCACCTATGCGCTTGAGGGCGGCGTTTACAATGCCGGATCGGCCATAAATTGGGGGCGGAATCTGGGTCTGTTCAGCGATTTCAGTGAGATCAACTCATTTGGAAGGCCTCCCGCGATTGAGCGCGGTCTGGTTTTTGTTCCGGCCCTTTCCGGTCTTGCCAGCCCGCACTGGGATCGCACGGCGACCGGCACCTGGCTCGGCCTCTCGCTTGAGCATGACCGTCTCGATCTGGTTCAGGCCATGCTGGAAGGCATTGCCATGCGTACAGTAGAACTCCTTCGGGCCATTGGCGCGAAGCTGCAGATCAGTTCGCCTATTTCGATCGATGGCGGCCTCTCCGACAACGGTTATTTTGTTCAGACGCTTGCCACGGCACTGGCACAAGAGATTCGAATTTCAAAGCAGCCCGAACTGAGCGCTATCGGCGCAATGTCGTTGATCTTCAATGATGAACCTGCCCTCTCGGAAGCGTCCAAGACTGTAAACCCTGGCAACTGTGCGTCAGATGAATGGCTCGACATTTTTCAGTCGGCCGTTGATGTCAGCAGATCGTGGAAACGGAACGCAAGTTGACGCGTATGACCCGCGAAGCCAAGTTCGCCCAAATGCTGCCTGAAGGTCCCCGCCAAATCGCAATATCGCTTCAACGAGGTATGTTTGCATCTATTTCATACTTATGAATTTTATCCATTGGTTTGGTGGAGATCGGTCTTGTCTATGGTATCTCGCATCCCGTCTAGAATGTTGGCCCACTCCCTAATCAGAATAACACGCTGAGGCTCGCCGGCGAAGGCCTGGTGGAACCCGTCAGGGAGGAATGACGCGACCAACAGATTGGACGGGCCTGCACCTATTGGTGCCGCGGTGAAAGGCGACAAACTGTTCACCGGATGCAGCCGGTGGGGAAAAACGGCCGAAATAGTCAATGAAAACAATGCCCCTGAAAAGGGGTGGTGCCCAGGAGAGGACTCGAACCTCCACGCCTGTTAGGGCACACGGACCTGAACCGTGCGCGTCTACCAATTCCGCCACCTGGGCACGGCGGCGATCTGTAGGCGCGGTCCGAAACCTTGTCAATCGCGCCGACAGCAAGCCGACTAGAATCTCCGTTGCCTGAGCCGGGAGCGCCAGGCGCAGCAACCACGCCCGCCGTTATCGTGTCCTTAGGCAGATGAGCGCAGAGTGGTCGTTAACCGGACCGTCGATCGACGGTGATTGCCGATTCCTCGCGGTTCCGGTAAGCGAAGGCGCGGACGGAGACCAAACCAGCCCATGACAATCCGATTTCACAAGGGCGACCTGCCCGATCTCGACGCCTATGCCGGCGGCAGCGTGGCCATCGACACGGAAACGCTCGGCCTGAACCCGCATCGCGACCGGCTCTGCCTGGTGCAGCTGTCGCCGGGCGACGGCAATGCCGACATCGTCCAGATCGCCGCCGGACAGACCGAGGCCGCGAACCTGGCCAAGCTGCTTGCCGACGACAAGACGGTGAAGATCTTCCATTACGCCCGCTTCGACATTGCCGTCTTGTTCAAGACCTTCGGGATCATGGCTGGACCGCTCTATTGCACCAAGATCGCATCGAAGCTGACACGGACCTATACCGACCGCCACGGCCTCAAGGACCTCGTCAAGGAGCTGCTTGACGTCGACATTTCGAAGCAGTCGCAAAGCTCCGACTGGGCGGCCGAACGCCTCAGCGACGCCCAGATCGCCTACGCCGCGTCGGACGTTCTCTACCTTCACGCTCTCAAGGACGCTCTCGACCAGCGGCTGGCCCGCGAACGGCGGACGGAGCTCGCCGCAGCCTGCTTCATGTTCCTACCCGCCCGCGCCCTGCTCGACCTTGCCGGCTGGCCCGATCAGGACATTTTCGCCCATTGACGGACGGGGCTTTCGCGGACATTGCCTGTCGGACACGTTAAGTCCACAATAAGGTTGGTAAATCTCGTCTCGCCCAGGCGGACAGCATGACCGACTACCACGCATATACCGCAGACGACGAGGACGACCTCGGCACCGACGGGCGC
>JAAEOR010000379.1 GCA_024222895.1 Hyphomicrobiales bacterium
CCCGCCGATCAGCATCTCGGCGGCGCCGGTGCCGTTGGTCACCACCGGTGTCGTCGAGCCGCCAAAGGCGCCGCCATAGAGCACATAGGCCTCGCCGGCATCGGCGCCGCCGTCGTCGCCGTCGCGGTCCCCGACGACCAGGTCGTCGAAGCCGTCGCCATTGACATCCCCGGCCGACGAAACGCTCCAGCCGGCCAGGTCGCCGGCCTCGTCGCCCTGGATGATGAAGCCTTCAGCCGCCGACAGGCTGCTCAGATCGATGACCTGACGGCCGACGACATCGGACCCGAACCCCGATCCCGACCCGAAGACAACATAGGCCTCGCCGGCTTCGGTGCCGCCATCGTCGCCATAGTGGGCCCCGAGGACCAGGTCGTCGAAGCCGTCGCCATTGACATCACCGGCCGACGAAACGCTTCGACCGACCCGATCACCGGCCGCATCGCCCTGGATAATGAAACCCTCGGCCGCAGACAGGCTGCTCAGATCGATGACCTGACGGCCGACGACATCCGACCCGAACCCCGATCCCGACCCGAAAACGACATAGGCCTCGCCAGCGCCGTTGCCGCCATCGTCACCCCGATCGGCCCCGACGATCAGGTCGTCGAAGCCGTCGCCGTTGACATCCCCGGCCGACGAAACCCCAAACCCG
>JAAEOR010000380.1 GCA_024222895.1 Hyphomicrobiales bacterium
AGGTCGCGGCATCACTTATTACAATTTCACGTCTGACCAATACACGGGTTTTCACAATATCGTCGTTCCCGGCACGCTTCGCGATTCCATCTATATTCTTGAGGGCTTGCTCGAGCAGCAGGGGTATGTGCAGGATACATGTAAAAAGTTATCACAACGGCTCTGAGAAAAACTCCGTGTACTATGACATCCTAACGAGGCTGATCTCGACGTCGTACCGACGTCACTGACCGTCAGCTCCCGACCCAGTGCTGACGGTCAGCGCTCCTCCGGCGAACGACTGCTTTCAGGGTGCTTCCGTGTAAAAGGCCACGCCAGGTATACTTGCCCGAACATTGTTCTAGATCCTGGCTGTGGATAGTGCCTACTGTCTCTAGGAAACCTCGTTAATTTAGAGGATTAACCAGGTAAAATCCTGGATACACGACACGAAAACGGTAGGATTATCGGATACATATGGGGTTAATTAATGGTTAGGTGGGCGATAATCCATGAGCAATTGGCGGCAAGAATGGGTAACCCAAAAAGTTGAAATTGCCGAGTGTCTGTTTAACGGTGAATGTAAAGGATCATATCCAGAGGCTGTTCTCATCACATCAGCGACGATAAATGCAATAGCGTCTAATTTATGGCCCGGGAAAGGAATTGATAGAAAACGATTTGTTGAGCTCCTGATTAAATACGCATCAGCAGATCCCTCACCAACTACTGTCAGTGTTCCATTGTTGGTTCAGCATCTAATTGACAAAGGGCGAAATCCCGAGGCTAAATTGCTTCAGGAAAAATATTTGAATGTTTGTGATTCATTGGTGCTTCTCGGAAATGATATCGATAAATCGGAAATAGAAATTCAAATCCTATGTTCCACATTGGATCTAAAAACTTTAAGAAAATATTGCTACGCAAATATCTTTTATGAGGAAGTAAGGTCAAGCTACGTACACGAATATGCTGCCGGAGAGAAAAGTGATTCACATTCTATGTCGGGGGCTAGAAACGCTAAGGTGCACTATACAAACACCATCAATATGCCTCGCCGCATACATTTTCACATTAACTGGTTAAGGGAAGTTGCGTTATTAACCGCCAAAAGTGCTGATTCTATTTGTTCACTACCCTTAGCTAAACCGGCCAAATGGTGGATTGAGGGATGATCAAACCACATAAGAGGGATAGGAAGGGGGTTTTAATCCCCCTCCCTCCCACACCACCCGGCATGCGGGTCCGCACCGGGCGATTACCAAGAGTGTCGAACCGTGGTTAGACCAACCAATCTCGAGCGAACTATGTTGATTGATTGTAGGAAACACTGTTCCATCGTCACGCCTGCGACATCTTATGTTGACTGGACAGTCAAAACCGAGCGCAGAGCATGATGGGCGCATCCCTCTCTTGGCTTCAGGCCTTCGTTTCATCAAAAAGAGTCCACTACTATGCCGTCTGCTGACTTCTGCCCAGTCACCTCATGCATTACTGCATGGAGCGCTCCCACCAAGAGTGGGCGCAAAGCTGGGCAGATCTCCCGGGGTAAGAACATGATCTTTCCCTGCACAACTGCCACATTTACCAGCCCCCATGTTCTCCGGATGGGCTTTGGAATGTTGTGCTTCCTCGCCCAGGGGTTCGGCCTTATATGCGGTTTCTGTCCGTCAGCTCGCAGGTTTGCCCTCCGGCTTCTTTCAGACCTCGGGTCGCCCCTCAGCCCTTGCCTTCGGCTAGTACTTTTAAAAGTTGTCAGATTGACTCCTTTCCGGAATTTTTACAGGGGACTTTCACCTCATAAGATCATGCCCATGCCGGGCACACACCATCAAATCCACCCGACCTCCTTCGTCGGCGGGTGATTTAAATGTTATGCGACATGACCGACCCCTCTGAGCCCGCCCATCGCCAGTTTGTTGAGGCGATCTTGGATTGGGACCTCGTTGCTCGCCGTCTTGCGCTGTACCCGGCAATCGGACGGGCATTTGACCTGGGCATGCTCAAACAGCGCTCAGATGTTGCGCCGTACTATTGCCATTACATGGCCTGGCGCCTGGGTACATGGGAAAGCGAATCTTTGTTCGTGCGCCTTGAAGAGTTGTTCACCCTGAGTGAGTCGCTGCATAACTGGAAGTACGAACGTCCACTGTTGGATTCTTCCGATTTCTCGGACTTTTGGTCCTTAGTGTGGCAGTTGCAGATAGCGGAGTATCTTCACGCAGTCGGAACCAACGTTCAGTGGTCCAAATCTGGGCCCGACCTATCCGTCCAGGTGGGAAACGAGCGGTGGTATGTAGAATGCGTTGCTCCTAGGAAATCCTTAGGGCTATTCCTGTTTCTTGAGGAGCTATTGGGACGAATCGACTCTGCCATCCATGCGAGCTACGATCTATGCATGCCTTTCAGCTTACCTAGAGATTCTCAGAGAGGAGATTTCCTCGACGATGTGTTCGGTCGGTTCCAAGATTCAAGGTATGTGGAGGAAGCGAAGGTTGAGGCAGCGAAGCGGTATCCGGTGGTTCTATACCAACACCCCTCTAGTTCGTTGACAGTCTACCTGAAGGGTGACGATATAAATGCTTACTCGCCTGGAATCGTTCCTAATCTAGTAGGCAGCCCAGAAGCTTACCTACGGGTCGCGCTGAGGGAGGCGGCGAACGCAAAAATCGGTGCGAACGCTCTGAGCCGGCACCGTCCGAACATAGTTGCTGTGAATCTTCTCCTTAGCGCTGATTATCAGTTGGTCCGCAGTCTCAGGAGAACCTCTGAAGTCCCCATTGCACTAACTGTCGACCCAGCTATCGACGCAATCTCAGTCTCGGCCGTTGGAATCGATGAGTCGGTGACAAGACAGGTGCTTCGAATCATACATGGCTCTCACTCGGGACTAAGCCTGATAGGGGAGTTGGAAAATGTCGCATAACCAAGCGCTACACCCAACTACCAGCCCGCTGCGCGCTGGCCGCCACTGGGCGCAGTCGTTAACAGGCTCGCGAGGCGAAAGCGGTCGTTCACGCTAAGACCTACGACCGGCGGCTCCTGGCCGTCAAGGGACTCTCGAAAAGGACGGATCGAGTGCCGACACTGCGCTGCTTCAGGGCGCTACGTTTGTACAAGATTACCAGTACCGTTCGGAGCCATCTTGAGCGATTACCTCGGCCTCGATGAAACCATTACGGTCGTCGGCGATGCTTGAGGCTTCTTGAAGAATGCCATAGATGGTGTTGTCCAACTCCTTGTCGGTTTCGTAGGGGATTGTCAGCTCGTACTCCCATCCTTGCGGGTCCGGCTTGCGCATCCCGTAATGGGAGAGGACAAACCGCTCGATGTCCTCGCGGGAACGCTTCTTGCCGCGGACGAACTTGCTGTTGTTCTCGACACGAAGGTGCAGGGTTACCTTCAACGTCTTGGGCGGTTCCGACTTGCGGAAGCTGCCGACCTCTACGCCCCGGTGACGAAGGTATTTGTACAAGGTCGCCTTGCTCACGCCCAGATTCTCGGCAATCTCGTTTACGCTGAGATGACCCTCCTTGTAGAGGGCCGCTGCGGCGACGGCCTTTTTCTCCGCGGCCGCACTCAATCCCTTCGGCCGTCCCCCCTTGTGCCCGCGCGCCCGTGCCGCACTCAGTCCTGCTTGGGTTCGCTCAATGATTAGGTCTCGTTCGAACTCAGCGAGCGAGGCAAAGATGTTGAACACAAGCCGACCCTGCGAGCTGGTGGTATCGATGGGGTCGTGCAGACTCTTCAAACCGACGTCCTTCTCCATCAGGGTACTCACCAGATCGACAAGATCTCGCAGTGAGCGGCCGAGGCGATCCAGTTTCCAGATAACGAGGACGTCGCCGGCGCGTATCCGCTCCAGCAAACTCCTGAGGACGGGCCGCTCGGATTTCGCACCACTGGCGGTTTCCTCCAGGATCTGCTCACAGCCTGCTTGCCGGAGCTGGTCGATCTGAAGGTCCAGATTCTGATTGCGCGTGGAGACGCGGGCATAGCCGAATTTCATATTTAAAGTTTAGCAAACTTATGCCAACAAAAGAAAAATAGACTTTGTTTCTGTAAACCGGTTTTCTATACTGCGCGAAGCATCGGGGATTGTTCTCCGATGCCGCGTGGCGGGGGTTTAAATTAACCCTCGTATTTTTGAACTCGCCTCGGGTCTGGAACCCGAATCCAGCACCGCCCGATGGCCTCGATCGAACGTACCGCGTACCCCCGCCTACGGAATCGTCTCAGCGACGACGAACGCAATGCTCGCTACACTCTGTCCGGGGAGGAGCGGGATTTTGTCCGTGCCAACGCGCGCGGTGCAGAGCAACGCCTGACGCTCGCCTTGATGCTCAAGACCTTCCGGCATCTGGGTTATTTCCCCGATCTGTCCGAGATCCCCGAGGCGATTAGGGATTTCGTCGGCCGGCAGCTTGATCTACCGCCGGGCACGCCGACGCTCGACGGTCCACAGCGGAAGCTGACATTGTTCCGTTATCGTCAATCGGTCCTCGGTCTCCTGGGATGGACGGTGTATGGCGAAGGTCCGGCGCAACAACTGCGGGTCATGCTCGAGACCACGGCCCAGACCATGAGCGATCCGGCCGATTTGATCAACGTCGCGGTTGAACACCTGGTCAAGTCACACATCGAGCTGCCCGCGTTCAGCACCTTGGATCGTCTGGTGGGAACGGTGCGGACACGAGTCCACGAGACCCTGTACACCCAGGTCACCGCAACGCTGACACCGGCCCAGGAGGGAATTCTGGAATCGCTGCTGGTCGTGGCTCCGGGACAATCTACGACACCTTTCACGCGGCTTAAGCAAACGCCCGGTCCGGCAACCCTGAAGCGAATCGCGCACTGGATCAAACATCTTGCCGAGCTGGACGCGATCTTGGACCCGCGGCCCTTTCTCGCCGGTGTCGCGCATACCAAGGTCCGCCAGTTCGCAGCCGAGGCGAGCGCACTGTCCATCAGCGACATCCGGGATGTCAGAAACCGCAAGCGGCGCCACACCCTGCTCTTGAGCCTGCTCGAGCAGGCCCAGAGCATCGCGCGCGACGAACTGGTGGAGATGTTTCTGCGCCGGATTCGGCGGACCCGAAACGCCGCACAGGAGCAACTTCAGCGGTTGCAGGAGCGGCATCGTTCCATCGCCGAGTCGCTGTTATCGGTGTTCGGTAATCTGCTGCGCCAGGCCAGGAAGACTGAGACCGACGTCGATCTAGGACGGCGGGTTCGGGCCGTTCTGAAAGAGAGTGGCGGTGTCGAGGCCCTGGAGAGCGAGTACACCGCGATCTCCGCTTATCACGAGAACAATTACCTGCCTCTGCTCTGGCCAGCCCATGCCAGCAGCCGATCCGTCCTGTTCCAGTTGCTCGAGCTGCTGGAGTTGCGCTCCGCCTCGCAGGATAACAGCCTGCTGGAGGCGCTGGATGTGGTGATCCGTCATCGCTACGCGCGTCGACATCGGGTGTCGCCGGTGATCGATCTGCGATTCGCCAGTCACCGCTGGCAGGACTTCGTTCTGGTCCGGGATCAGGGCGAGCACGCGATGGATCGGCACGCCCTGGAGATCTGTGTCTTCCTGCACCTGGCGCACGCCCTGCGCAGTGGCGATCTCTACGTGGTCGGTTCACAGTCCTATGCGGATTACCGCACCCAATTGTTGCCCTGGGAGACCTGCCGCCTCGGCCTTGCCGATTACTGCAAGCAACTCGATCTGCCGCAAACCGGCGCCGAGCATACGGCTCGGTTGCGAGCGGAGTTGACCGACGCTGCCCGAGACGTGGATGCCGGCTTTCCGGACAATTCGCAGCTCTCCATCGATCCGGATGGCGTGCCGCATCTGAAACGGCAGAAGGCGACTGCGTTGCCGGAGGGGCTGGACGCCTTCGAGGCCATGGTGCGCGAGCGCATGCCCGAACGGCATCTGCTCGACATCCTCAAGCATGCCCATCACTGGGCGGGCTACACGCGGCACTTCGGTCCGCCATCGGGCTCCGATCCGAAGCTGGCAGACGCCACCAAACGCTACCTGTTCACCGTGTTCGGTTACGGCTGCAACCTCGGCGCCAGCCAAACCGCCCAACACACTGCGGATGTCAACCGATTCGCCATCCGCAGGATCAACGCCCAGCACATCACCACGCCGAAGCTGGAAGCGGCGATGAACGATGTGATTGCAGAGTATGTGCGCTTCGAACTCCCGGACCTGTGGGGAAATCGCAGGGTGGCCATCGCCGATGGCACCCATGTGGAGCTTCGGGAGAACAACCTTCTGGGCGAGCGCCACATCCGCTACGGCAAGTACGGCGGCATCAACTACCAGCACATCTCCGGCACCTACATCGCGCTGTTCACCAAATTCATCTCCTGTGGCGTCTGGGAGGCCGTGTACATTCTCGATGCCCTACTGGAGCAACGTTCCGAGCTACAACCAGACACCCTGCACGCGGACACTCATGGCCAGTCCGAGCCAGTGTTTGGACTCGCCCATCTGCTGGGCATCGATCTCTTCCCGCGCATGCGGACCTGGAACGACGCGGTGTTCTACCGCCCCGCGAAAGCCGAGCGCTACCGGCATATCGACGCCTTGTTCTCGGATGTGATCGACTGGGACCTGATCGAGCGGCACTGGCAGGATATGATGCAGGTGGCCCTGTCGATCCAGGCGGGCAAGATCCTGCCGTCGATGCTGCTGCGTAAGCTCGGCAGCCACAACCGCAAGAACAAGCTCTACCGCGCTTTCCGGGAACTGGGCCGCGTGGTGCGGACGCTGTTTCTGCTGCGTTACATCTCTGAGGCGGAGCTTCGTCGGACCATCCGCGCGGAGACGACCAAGATCGAGTCCTTCAACGACTTCCTGGATTGGATCAGTTTCGGCGGGCCGGTGATCAAGAGCGGCGATCCGATCGAACAGACCAAGCGCCTCAAATACATGAATCTGGTCGCCAACGCGGTCATGTTGCAGAACGTCGTCGATCTGACCGAGGCCCTGAATTCCGCGGAGGCAGAAGGCTACCCGGTTACGAAGGAGCTGGTTGGACGACTGAGTCCTTACATGCGGAAGCATATCCGCCGCTTCGGGCAGTATGTGTTGGACATGGACGAAGTCCCCGAGCCCTTGGGGCCGGAAGCGTTGAGGTTGGGCCTGTGATCGTCATCAGAGCCGTTGTGATAACTTTTTGCACGTATCCTGCACATACCCTATACAGCAGCTCGATGCAGCGCTGGGTAATGCGGGCATCCAACTGTTTGCCGACCAAGGCGTGGGGCACGGAGTAATAGCGCTGCTCAACCTCAATATGGATATTGGGAGCCACCCTGACCTTGCGCCATTGCGCGAACTCGTAGCCGTTACGCGGTAAC
>JAAEOR010000381.1 GCA_024222895.1 Hyphomicrobiales bacterium
ATTGGGCTTGTCCCACTGTTGCCCGGTGGCGTTCACCGTGGTCATCAGCCCCCCGGGTGCGAGCAGCTTCCCTTCCACCAGATCGGCCGTCATGTTGGCCTGTGCGTCGGTGGCGACCCGAAAGAACAGCGGATAGAGCATTGCGGCGGAAATCGTCGTCGCGTGGGTATTGTCGTCAGGGTCGAAGCCGGTGAAGGCGCCCAGTTCCTGATTCCACAGATGGACGTTCATGGCCGTTTTTCGGCTCGAAGCGGCAGCCGAATAGGCGTCCGCGCACTCCGCGTCGGCAGCGGTCCGACAACCTTCGGCGATCGCTCGCTCGAGCCCGTAGAGCAGCGAATTCAGATCGGGCGGAACGATGTCGACCGTCTCGATGCTTGCAAGCGTGCGGTCGTTGCCGAACCAGCGGGACGAGAAATCCCAGCCGCTTTCCGCAGCCGCCCGGATGTGGCGATAAACCGCGGGGCGCGATCGCGGCCGGGCTTCGGTCGCCGTGCCCCTGTCGATCCGGTAGGATTCGTCACGAGGCACATCGCGATCGTCCCAGTAACGATTGAGAAGCGTACCGTCAGCCAGTCGAACGACCCGCCGGTGCGCCTTTCCGGATGGGAGCGGGCCCGCGCCCTCCATCCAGAAGGAGTGTTCAGCCCTGAGCTCATCGAGATAATCCCGATAGGCGCGAGCCGGATGGTCCGGCGACAGCAATCCGACCATCATGAAGAAGAACGGCGGCTGCGACCGGCTGAGATAATACGTCCGGTTGGCGTTGGGGATGAAGCCGAACGACCTGACCAGGTGGGCGAAGTTGTCGACCATCTCCTTCCGGATGCGGCGATTGGCACCATCGAGGCCGAGCATGGTGAAGTAGCTGTCCCAGTAATAGACCTCGCGGAATCGGCCGCCCGGGACCACGTAGGGATTGGGCAGGGGGATGAGTGAGCTTCCCTGGCTCTGTTCACTCGTCTGGCGCCTCAGGATGGGCCAGAGCGAAGAGATGTGTTCGCGCATCGACAGGCCCGACGGTATCGCCTCGTCGACTGCCTCGTCACCGGGCAGGGTGAAATGGGCGCGGACGAAACCGGTAAGTTCGCTCGCGCTCTTCGGTGCCTCATTGCGGTACGCGGCGACGATGACGGCGACCGGTTGGCGCGGTATCGCATCGACCCAGTCCTTGGCGGGCATGATATTGGCGAGGGCCACCGCTTCGAACAGCCCGGGTAAGAGTTCCGACGGCGGTTGCGGCCAGGCCGACCGGGCGATCTCGGCGGCCGGGAGCGCCGCGCCCGTGTCGACCGGTTCCTTGGCGAGCGCCAACCCCGCCGACAAGGCAACGGCAAGCCCCGACAACATCCATCGGCTGAATGGTCTGCGGCTCATCCGGTCCTCCCCTGAAGCGGTCACATCGACGGAGCCGGGTCACCGTCGGGCGTTGCGGGCGAGGCATCGTCAACCGCGAGGGTGGCCGGCTCGTGCCCGGTGGCGCGAATGAAGGCGATCAGATCGTCCGAGTGGATGGTCGTGGTGGCGGTGTTGACCAGCGGATGGCAGTTGATCTTCGGATTGGCCATCAGCGCCGCGTCAAGAACCACTTGTAAGCGCGGCGGCTGATCGTTCATCAGACCGAATGCGGTCACCGATCCGGGCGCCACGCCGAGGGTTTCGAGCATCTGATCCGGCCGGCCGAACGACAGGCGCCCGCTGGCTCCGATCCGCTGGTGCAGCCGCTTCAGATCGATCTCGGCGTCCTCGCGCGCCACGACCAGAAACAGGGCGCCCTTCTTGTCCTTGAGAAAAAGGTTCTTGGTATGGGTGCCGGGAATCGTGCCACGCAGAGCCCGGCTCTCCTTGACGGTGTGCAGTGGCGGATGAGTGACCGTGGTCGTCTCGATACCGAGGTCGCGCAGATAGGACTGAAGATCCGCAACGGTCGCCGGCATCGCCTGTTCTCCGTGAGAAAATGAC
>JAAEOR010000382.1 GCA_024222895.1 Hyphomicrobiales bacterium
AAAAAACCCTTGGCCCAGATCATCCTGAGTTCGCAGCTACTCTAGGCAATCTGGCGGAGCTATACAGTCAACAGGGCAAGTATAAAGAAGCCGAGCCTTTGTTTAAGCGGTCACTGGAGATCACAGAAAAAACCCTTGGCCCAGATCATCCTGAGTTCGCAGCTACTCTAGGCAATCTGGCGGAGCTATACAGTCAACAGGGCAAGTATAAAGAAGCCGAGCCTTTGTTTAAGCGGTCACTGGAGATCACAGAAAAAATCCTTGGCCCAGATCATCCTAATGTCGCAGGTACTCTGAACAATCTGGCGGAGCTATACAGTCAACAGGGCAAGTATAAAGAAGCCGAGCCTTTGTTTAAGCGGTCACTGGAGATCGCAGAAAAAACCCTTGGCCCAGCTCATCCTGATGTCGCAGATACTCTAGTCAATCTAGCTAATCTATACAGTCAACAGGGTAAGTATGAAGAAGCCGGGCCTTTGTATAAGCGTGCTCTTGATATTTTACAAAGAACATTCCCAAACGGGCACCCGAATATTGATGCTTGTGAAAATGACTATGCCATCATGAAACAGAAAAAAGGATTGGGATCAGAGCTTGAAGGAATA
>JAAEOR010000383.1 GCA_024222895.1 Hyphomicrobiales bacterium
AAGAGCCATCAACAATTAAGGGTCGAGCCCATACGACATTTTTAATGCAAAATGTCGTTCCTGCTTCTGTCTCTCCGGAAGCTTTCTCCACCGCCGCTCGTGCCATTTCCAGATAGCCTACTCCTGGGAAGACTTTTTCTTCTTTTATTATATGATCTTTCAAGAAGTACTCTTTACCGGTAAAGGTAGACGTAAAGCGCTGTTCTGAAAAATCAGAGGTGTTTTCATGAAGGAGGGGATGAATTACTGAAACATGGGTTCCTGATGATGCAATGATTCCATTGCCTTGCGTTTCTGAAATCCAGTACTGTTCTCTTGCAAATGGATAGGTGGGTAAGTGAATTCTGGTTGGAGTAGAATCTTTGTAGAGTAGATTCCAGTCAAAGATTAGACCTTTTACCCAGAGCTTCATCAACTTAGAATATTTCTTTTTTGCAATCCAGGATGCAATCGTCTGCAACATATCTTCATCCACGAGTAGTGCTTCCAAGTTTTCTTCTTTTCTCTTTACAGAACCTCGATAACACTCCTTTATAGATTCCTCATTCCCTAAAAATGATTGAAGTTTCTCTAACAAATCAGATTCATCCTTTACTACAAAAACAACTCTCTCTTCCATAATAGAACGACCCACT
>JAAEOR010000384.1 GCA_024222895.1 Hyphomicrobiales bacterium
GGATGGGCATACCTTTCCACGCTTCAGCGCGACGATCCAATGGCACGCGACGCCTGATTTTCGTCTGGCTTGATCGGGGATGCCCCAACCAGGCGCGGTATGACCGAGGATCCGCTTCTGCCTGAAAGCGGATTGCTCTAGTGAATGCGCAGTGCCTATCACGGGCTTTTCGGCCGCTCATCCCGCATGGCATTGGTTATGGCGTCAAACAGGGGATGCGCGGTGAGTTGTTCGATCGGTACGTCCAGTCTCCGCTGCCAGTTCGGGTGTTCGTGTGTGGTTCCCGGCACGTTGACCTGTTCCGTCGCGCCAGTGAGGTCCTCCGCCGCAACCGCTACCAGCCGGCAAGGCGTGCGGGCGATCAGGCGATGCAGCGCCACTGCAACGTCCAACGGCAGGTCGGCGGGTGGATCGATCTGGTCGTGCAGAACCGACACCATCCCCTCCGGCAAGAGCCCTTTCTCCCACAAGAGGCCAAGCAGGCGCCGACGCTCATGGGCGCGCTGCTCAAACAACTGCCCAAGGTCATGGTCCTGCAAAACACCAGCCGCATCGAGCACCACAACATCGCGACCCTGCCACCAGCCAGCCAGCGTGTGGAGGTCATGAATGGTGATGCAGGCAAGCCCTTCGCACGGATAGGCCTCCGGCTGCTGGAACATGTCGTCGGCCTTCTCGAAGAACAGAACGCGGTACGACTGCATCTCCGCAGCGCGCAACACCTCGCGAAAGCCGGGCGGCACAATCCCGAGATCCTCGCCGATCACAATCGTGCGGTGGTGCATCGAGACATCAGCCAGCGTCCGCAGCATGGCCTGAAAGGGATAGTGCACATAGACACCATCGGCTGCGGTAAAGCCCTCGGCGATCCAATAGAGCCTGTAGATGCTCATCACGTGATCGATACGAAGAGCCCCGGCGTGGCGCAGTGCAGAGTCGAGCATCAGCCGATAGGGATCGAAATCGTGTGCGACAAGGCCGCTTGGCGACAGCGGTGCAAGCCCCCAATCCTGCCCGGCCGCATTGAAGTAGTCGGGTGGCGCGCCGATGCGAATCCCTGAAACCACCAGATCACGACTGGCCCATGTTTCGGACCCGTCCGGAGCGACGCCGACCGCAAGGTCGAGGTAAAGGCCAATCCGCATACCAGCCGCCAATGCGCGGGCATGCGCCGCAGCGAGTTGGCGATCCGCCACCCATTGGAGCCACGAATGGAAGGCGACATCGCCGACATTGCTAGCGGCAAACGCCCGAACCGCATCGGAGTCAGAATCGCGAAATTCATCCGGCCAATTGTGCCAGGTGGCGCCATGCCCCCGTTCGACCATCTCTTCGGAGAGCGCCTCGAACAGAGCGTGGAGGAAAAGCGCGCGCCCCTGCTCCGCAGCAAACTCTGCGACTTCAGCCTTCTCGGCCGCGGAGCCGCCGTCCTCGAAGCTGCTGTACAACAAGCCAAGCGCCTTGCGTTTGGCTTCGCCCACCTTGACGTAATCAATGAGATGACCCGCCCTGATCTTCTCTGGCGGCTCAAGGCGTTCGCCCAATGCGTTGGCACCAGGCACCTTGTCGACGGCGATGTAGAGGGAGTTCAGGAACCGGCGGCTCGAGGGGAAGAACGGACTACAGCGTTGAGGCGCGGCCAGGAACAAAGCATGAAGCGGATTGACGCCCAGGAAGTCTGCTCCGGCGGCGGCGGCGACCTCCGCAAGGCGGCCGAGATCCTCGAAGTCACCGATCCCCCAGTTTCGCTCGGAGCGCAGACTGTAGAGCTGACAGGCAATCCCCCAGCAGCGGCCATCCTCGAGCCAATCGGGCACGTAGCAGGCTACGCCAGGGGGCGCGCTCAGCGCCGCGTCCGGCGTCGGCCGGGCCCGGTCGAGACTGGCGGCAATCTCGGCGTCGGTACCGGCGGGAACATCCATTGCCTCAAGCACGGCCCGGAGAACCGTGTCGGACACTGTTACAGTATCGCCGGCCTTTGCCACGAAATCGCGATCGATCCCGACCCTGGCGGCGAGTCGATGGAGCGGATGACCCGCCGTCATCGGCGTTGGCCACGAAGGATGAGGAGCGAGCGGCTGTCGAGGTCAACCGTTGCGTCGACCTCCACATGTCGGGTGGCGGGGTCAATTTCGCCGGTTACCGTGTCGACAATCACCTGCCAACGCACCGGCGGGCTATGGGGCAGCACGAAGGGCATCGGGTCGTGGTAGGCATTGACAAGAACCAGCAGTTCCTCGTCGGGCTGCGTCAGGAGAAGGCCGACGACCTTGGCGCGTCCGTCAGCCCATGAAGCCTCGTCCATCTCGGCGCCGTCGGGACGGAACCACACGGCGTCGCGGGCACCATTTTCGTCGAGGCTGTTGCCGTGCAGGAACTGCGGAGACCGCAGCACAGGGTGCCGTTTCCGGATCGCGGCCATCCCACGGACGAATTCGAGAAACGCTCTATCGCGTACACCGATCCCGGACCAATCAAGCCAGGCGATCTCGTTGTCCTGGCAATAGGCGTTGTTGTTGCCATTCTGGCTGCGACCGACTTCGTCCCCCATCAACAGCATGGGCGTTCCCTGGGAGAGAAGCGGAGTAGCCACGATGTTGCGGCGCATACGGTCGCGCAGATCGAGAATGGCGGGATCGTCCGTCTCCCCCTCGACGCCGCAGTTCCAGCTCCGGTTGTCGTCGTGCCCATCGCGGCCGTCTTCGAGATTCGCCTCGTTGTGCTTCTCGTTATAGGTCCACAAATCGGCCAGTGTGAAGCCGTCATGTGCCGTGATGAAGTTAACGCTTGCCCAGGGTTTCCGTCCTTGGTGATCAAACAGGTCGGCCGAACCGAGCACGCCCTTGGCAAGATCCGGTAGGACGCCGTCATCGCCCTTCCAGAAGCTCCGAACGTCGTCGCGATAGCGACCGTTCCACTCGGCCCAGCCAGGCGGAAAATTACCGAGTTGATAGCCGTTTGGCCCCAGGTCCCATGGCTCGGAAATCAGTTTGACCCGCTGCAGGACCGGATCCTGGCGAACCGCGTCGAAAAACACCGCGTTTGGCATGAACGCGTCATACTCGCGGCCAAGCGACGACGCGAGGTCGAACCGGAAGCCATCGACATGGCATTCCTCGGTCCAGTAGCGCAGCGAGTCCATCACCATTTGCAGAACGCGGGGATGACGAAGATTGACGGTGTTGCCACAGCCGGTGGTGTCGAAATAGAAGCGCTTGTCTTCGGCCAGCATGTAGTAGCTGGCGTTGTCGATACCGCGAAAAGACAGCGTCGGTCCGAGATGATTACCTTCCGCGGTGTGATTGTAGACAACGTCAAGAATGACCTCGATACCGGCGTCGTGCAGTCGGCGCACCAACGCCCTGAACTCGTCGATGCCGGCGCCCGGCGACAGATAACGCTGCGCCAGGGAGAAATAGTTGACCGTGTTGTAGCCCCAGTAGTTGGCGAGTTTTTTCGCGACCAGATGACGATCGTGGAAAAACGCCTGGATCGGCATCAGTTCCAGCGCGGTGACACCAAGGCCGACCATGTGGTCGATTATCCGCGGGTCGGTTAGTCCGGCGAAGGTGCCGCGGATTCGTTCGGGGATGTCTTCGCATAAAGCGGTCATGCCCTTGACATGGGCTTCGTAGACGATCGTTTCCGACCAATTTCGGTTCGGCGGACGATCGTCGCCCCACGTTGCGGCGGCGTCGACAACAACGCATTTGGGCATGACAAAAGCCGAGTCACGGCGGTCGATTTGCAGATCGCCACGGGCCGAACCGATGCGGTAGCCGAAACAGGCGTCGTGCCAACGAATATCGCCGTGCAGTGCTTTGGCATATGGATCGATGAGCAGCTTGTTTGAGTTGAAGCGATGGCCATTTGCCGGGTCGTATGGACCATGCACGCGGTAGCCATAGAGCTGGCCGGGACGAAGGTCAGGCAGGTATCCGTGCCAGACCTCGTGGGTGTATTCCGGCAAGGCAATGCGGTCTGTCTCGCGACGCCCGTTGGCGTCAAATAGGCACAATTCGACCTTGGTGGCATTGGCGGAGAAGAGGGCAAAGTTCACCCCCGCCCCGTCCCAGGTTGCGCCCAGGGGATGGGGCGAGCCAGGTTCGACCCGAAACATTGCCATGGGTGTTTCAGGCGCTCCTTGGTATTAGCCGGCGTACTCGAGAATGACGGTGGACAGCGGCGGCAGCGTCAAAGCCAAAGATGCTGGCCTGCCATGCCAGGGCGTTTGTACCGCCTGCAGCCCACCGGCATTGCCGACATTAGAGCCCCCGTAGCTTTCCGAATCCGTGTTGAGACGCTCGGCCCAATGCCCCTCGCGGGGGACGCCGACACGATAGTTTTCCCGCACCACCGGCGTGAAGTTACAGAGGACGAGAACCGGCGGATCGTCGGCGTGACCATAGCGCAGGAAGGCGTAGATGCTGTTGTCGGCGTCGGTTGCGTCAACCCATTCGAAACCTGAGGCATCGGCATCCTTGACGTGAAGAGCGGGCAGGCTCCGGTATAGATGATTGAGATCCCTGATCAGATTGCGCACCTGCTCATGCGGCGGGTCACCGAGGAGATGCCAGTCCAGCGACTTGTCGTGGTTCCACTCGTGCTGCTGGGCAAACTCACCGCCCATGAACAGCAATTTCTTGCCGGGATGCGCCCACATGAAGCCGAAATAGGCGCGCAGATTGGCGAACTTCTGCCAGCGATCCCCGGGCATCTTGCCGATCAGCGAACCCTTGCCATGCACCACCTCGTCATGGCTGAGCGGAAGGACGAAATTCTCACTGAAGCCGTAGTGGATTCCGAAAGTCATCTGGTGGTGGTGATGTTTCCGATGCACGGGTTCACGGCTCATATAGTCGAGCGTGTCGTGCATCCAGCCCATGTTCCATTTGTAGCCAAAGCCCAGTCCGCCGCCATCGACCGCACGCGAAACCTGCGGCCATGCGGTCGATTCCTCGGCGAAGGTCGTTGACCCCGGGTGCTCGCCGAATGTGGCCGTGTTGAGTTCTCGAATGAACCCGAGCGCTTCGAGATTCTCGCGGCCACCATGGATGTTGGGCAACCATTCGCCGGCCTCTCGGGAGTAGTCGAGGTAGAGCATGGAGGCCACGGCATCGACACGCAACGCATCGATGTGGAAGCGCTCGAGCCAGAAAAGCGCGTTGGCGACCAGAAAGTTGCGGACTTCGTTGCGGCCGAAATTGTAGATCAGCGTATTCCAGTCCTTGTGGAAGCCGAGGCGCGGGTCTTCATGCTCATAAAGGGCTGTACCGTCGAAACGCTGCAGGCCATGTGCGTCGCTCGGGAAGTGGGCCGGAACCCAGTCGGCGATGACACCAAGCCCGCTGGCGTGGCAGCGATTGACGAACCGGGCAAACGCGTCCGGGGGCCCGAAGCGGCTGGTCGGCGCAAAAAGCCCGATCGGCTGATAGCCCCATGACCCATCGAAGGGAAACTCCGATATGGGCATCAACTCGAGATGCGTGAACCCCATGTCCACGGCGTAGCCGACCAGTTGCTCGCCGAGATCGTCATAGGACAGATAGCGATTGTCGTCCTTTCGCCGCCACGAACCGAGATGGACCTCGTAGATCGATATCGGCGCCGCCACTGACTGGGCCTCCTGGCGCGCAGCCAGCCATCCGTCGTCGGTCCAGACATCGCCGATCGGCGCCGCTATTCGCGACCCCGTGGCCGGCGGTCTCTCCTGTTCAAAGGCAACGGGATCGGCCTTGAGCGGTTGCAGGCGGTCGTCCGCTCCGAGAATCTCGTATTTATAGGCAGAGCCCGGTCCGATCTCGGGGATGAAGATCTCCCAGACACCGACCTCGATGCGGTTGCGCATGGCGTGTCGGCGCCCGTCCCACTGGTTGAACTCGCCGACAACGCTGACGCGGCGGGCGTTCGGAGCCCAAACCGCAAAGGCCACGCCCTCGACGCCGTCGACCGTCTGCGGGTGGGCGCCGAGGCGATCATAGATCCGGTGATGTTTGCCCTCCCCGATCAGATGGACATCGAGGTCGCCCAGCAGCGGCGGAAACCGGTAGGGGTCCTCGACCCGCCACGTGGCCGCTGCGTTGGCGTATTCGATCAAGTAGGGAAAGAGCTTGCGCCGCCGCGGTATAGGCCCGGCAAAGAAGCCGTCGGGGTGAAGTTTTTCCAGGGCGGCCAATTCACCCCCGGTCTTCTTGTCGACGATCCGGGCCTCTTCGGCCCCCGGACACAGCACCCGGACGCAGACGGGGGCGCTGGCGTGAGCATGCATGCCGAGCACGGCAAACGGATCGCTATGGCGGGCGGTGGCGATGGCCTCGATAACCGCCTCATGCGGGCGCCAGGCTGGAAGCTTCTTGGTCCTACTTGCCATCGGTTTGGGTTTCTCGCGAAAGGATCTCAAGCAACCCGTGAATCGGGATTCCGATCCATGCCGGTCGCAGGGCGGCTTCGTATCGAATTTCGTAGGCGGCCTTCCAGATCAGGAACAGGTCGAGCAATCCGTCGCGGGCAGTCTGGTCGGTCGGCAGGAAGCCAACGTCGCCCGCCACTTCCCAGTAGGCAGCCAAAAAGTCGCTGGCCGCAGCATCGCGCCATGCGTTGGCGCGCCGATGGAGTCCCTCGTCATCACGTCCCGTGCGGCTGCGGACATGATCGATCGCCGAGGACGCCGCATAATCGAACGATCGCAACATACCGGCAACGTCGCGAAGAGGCGAAGTCTTCTGCCGACGCTCGGCGACGCCACGTTGCGGCTCGCCTTCGAAATCGATGATCATCACGTCATTCTCGACGACGAGGACCTGGCCAAGGTGATAATCGCCGTGGACGCGGCTCTTTCGGCCATCGACCGGTAGGTCGCGAACCGCGGCGACTCGATTGACGATCGTCTTGCGCAAACGCGACAGGGTGTCTGCCGCGTCGCGATCCACCCCGGTCAGGGTCTTGACTGCCCTGGCGGCCGCCCGGATCGCCGATGTCACCTCTGACGTCGCGGCCTTGACCCACCGGTTAATGTCGGTCGACCGGATCGCCTCGGTGCGGAAAGCTCGGTCCCGGGTCGGCGCGGAAAAGGCGGCGTGAAGCTTGGCGGTACGTCGACCGAGTTTACCGGCAAGATCGTGCGGATAGAGCAAAGGAGACGTCGGCGTCGTGGTGTCCGTGCCGTCGTCGCGGGGCAGCTGCTCAAGCTCTTCGAGGTCGCGATTGAGCCCGCCCGTAACGACATTCCAGGCATCGCCCTGGTTTCGCACATAGGCAAACACGGCGGCCAGCGTCATCGGTTTTCCGTCGACGGGCGCAAAACTGGCGGCTCCGAGGAAGGCGGGCGTATGGGGATAGTCGGCGACTTCCGTCAGGAATCTGCCAACCTCGATCTCGGGATGCGCGCCTTCGCGCAGGTTGCGGTAGATCTTGATGATCGCGTCGTCACCGACAATGAAGGAGACATTGCTCTGCTCGACACCGGCGCCTCGGATCTCCCCCGAAAGTTCGAGCCGGCTCAACGCTTCCGTGTTGTCGAATTGCAGCAGGCCGGCGTCCATCTCGATCCCGCCGCCGGCCCGGATCGCTGAAATGAGGTCACGATGGAAGCGCTCGTCATAGGCGCCGTCAAGCAGCGCACCGAGGTTTGGGCCGGACCGCAGCTTGGCCAGCGTGTAGGAGAGTTTCGGCGCACCGAAGTGAACGTTTTCCTCGCCCCATAATACACTCAGCGGCATGAAATAGGTCTGGGTTTGCTTGCTATCTGTCTCCGGATGCAGCAATGCAAGTTCGTTCTGCTCTCCGGGAATACTGCCCAGCGACGTGAGCTTCACCCGCCGGACCGTGGCGCCCTTGTCAGCGAACCATCGTTGGCGCGACACGAAGTCCGGAAGAGCGTCGCGTTCGAGTTGCTCGCGTTCCCTCCCTTCCACAGCGCGCTTGAGACTGCCTTGCGGCGCAGTGAGCGTGATGAACTCGGGCAGAGGACTGGGCGTCTCGACATGCCAACGCGGTGAGTCAGCTTCCTCGGCCAGGAGAAACCAGAAGAAGCCGTAGGCCTGAAGGGTCAGCATGTAGTTCAAATCGCCAGCCGGCGGGAAGGCTGCGCCACCCGTCAGCTCGACCGGTACCACCCCCTTGTAGGCCGACAGGTCGAGTTCAACGGCCTGAGCCTGGCGGGAGAGGTTCGCGACACAGAGGATCCGCTCACCTTCATATTCGCGGACATAGGCCAGGACCTTGCGGTTGGCCGGATAGAGGACGGTAAGCGTGCCGCGGCCGAAGGCCGGGTGCTGCTTGCGAACGGTGATCAGCCGTCGCATCCAGTTGAGCAACGAGGCGGACTCGTTTTGCTGTGCCTCGACATTGACGGCATCGAAGCCGTAGACCGGGTCCATGATTGGCGGCAGATACAGCTGTTGGGGGTTGGCTCGGGAAAAGCCGCCATTGCGGTCGCCAGACCATTGCATCGGTGTTCGCACCCCATCGCGATCGCCGAGAAAATAGTTGTCGCCCATGCCTATTTCATCGCCGTAGTAGATGACCGGCGTGCCCGGCATGGACAAAAGCAGCGCGTTCATCAGCTCGATCTTCCGCCGGTCATTGTCGAGCAATGGCGCAAGCCTGCGGCGGATTCCGAGATTGATACGCGCGCGAGCATCTTTCGCATAGGTCCGCCAAAGGTAGTCGCGCTCCTCTGCCGTCACCATTTCGAGAGTCAATTCGTCATGGTTGCGCAGGAAAATCGCCCATTGGCAGCTTTCAGGAATGTCCGGAGTCTGCCGGATGATGTCGTTGATCGGGTGGCGGTCCTCCTGGGCGAGCGCCATGTACATCCGCGGCATCAAGGGGAAGTGGAATCCCATGTGACACTCGTCGCCCTCGCCGAAATAGGGGCGGGTGTCCTCCGGCCACTGATTGGCCTCTGCCAGCAGCATTCGGTCTGGATAGTGAGCATCCATCTCGGCCCTGATCTCCTTCAGGACGGAATGGGTCTCCGGCAAGTTCTCGTTGTTCGTGCCGTCGCGCTCGACCAGATACGGGATCGCGTCAAGCCGCAGGCCATCGACGCCCATGTCGAGCCAGTAGTGCATGAGCCGCTTGACCTCGGCCAGCACCTTGGGATTGTCGAAGTTGAGATCCGGCTGATGGGAATAGAAACGATGCCAGTAGAAAGCCTGAGCCTCCGGGTCCCAGGTCCAGTTCGATTTCTCGGTGTCAACGAAGATGATGCGGGTTCCCTGATAGAGCTCGTCATTATCGCTCCAAACATAGAAGTCGCGCGCCGCCGAGCCGGGCTTGGCCCGACGCGCCTTCTGGAACCATGGATGTTGGTCCGAGGTGTGGTTGATGACCAGTTCGGTAACGACCCGAATCCCCCTGCGATGGGCCTCCGCAACGAAACGCCTGAAATCGCGCATCGTGCCGTAGGATGGATTGATGGAGCGGTAGTCGGCGATGTCGTACCCGTCGTCCCTTAGCGGCGACGGGTAGAAGGGCAGGATCCAGATGACATCGACGCCCAGGCTTTCGACATAGTCCAGCCGCTGCAACAGCCCACCAAAATCCCCGATTCCATCATCGTTGGAGTCAAAGAACGCCTTGATGTGGAGCTGGTAGATGACGGCATCCTTGTACCAGTCGGTCCGCGAGCGATCGATCTCGCCATCCGACCGCTTGCGCACGGCAGCGTGGGCGCCTTCGGCCGACGCGGCGATGCTCATGCGGTGTCTCCTTCGAAGGGGATCAAGCGCCAGATGGCATAGGGGTTCTGGTGTGGATCGAGTCGCATATGCTGGATCTTTCCATGCCAGGTGAAGCGCTCGCCGTTGATGAGGTCCTCGGTTGCTATCGATGCCTCGTCAGGCATGCCGAACTCCCAGAGCGGAACCTCGAAGTCGGCCTCCTGGGCATTGTATGGATCGAGGTTGACCGCGAACAGAATGAAGTCGTCTTTGGCCGGTGTTGTCTTGGCAAAATAGAGAATGTCGTCATTCCAGGCGTTGTAGAATGAAACGTTAGTGAAGAGTTGCAATGCCGGGTGGGTGTGGCGAAGCCTGTTCATGAGGGCAATATCCGACCGGATATTTCCGGCTCTCCCCCAATCCCGCGCCTTGATCTCATACTTCTCGGAGTCGAGATACTCCTCTTTTCCCGCCACCGGCGCGCTCTCACACAGCTCAAAGCCGCTGTAGACGCCGTAGTTGCCACCGAGACCAGCAGCGAGCACCTGACGGATCCTGAAACCCGGCCGGCCACTGGTCTGCAGGAAAAACGGATTGATGTCCGGTGTGTTGACGAAAAAGTTGGGCCGCATGTAGTCGCGACAGGGGGCCTGAGTCAGCTCCGTCAGATACTCGGTCAACTCCGCCTTGGTGTTTCGCCAGGTGAAGTACGAATAGGACTGGGTGAAACCGACCTTGGCGAGTCGCTTCATCACCTTGGGTCGCGTAAACGCCTCGGCCAGGAAGATCACGTCCGGGTACTTTTCCTGGACAGTATGAATCATCCATTCCCAGAAAGAAAAAGGCTTGGTGTGAGGGTTGTCGACCCGGAATATCTTGATGCCGAGTTCCACCCAGAACAGGACGATGTCGCGCAGTGCCAACCAGGCCGCGGGGAATGCGTCACCATAGAAGCGGACGTTGACGATATCCTGATATTTCTTCGGAGGGTTCTCCGCATATTTGATCGTGCCGTCGGGGCGCCAGTCGAACCAGTCGGGATGCTCCTTTATCCAGGGATGGTCCGGAGAACACTGGATTGCGAAATCCAGCGCAATCTCCAATCCGTGGTCGCGGGCCGCCGCGACCAGGCGCGTGAAGTCGTCAAATGTACCGAGCTCGGGATGGATGGCGTCATGGCCTCCCTCGGCCGAACCGATCGCGTAGGGGCTGCCAGGGTCACCGGGCTCTGAGGTCGTCGTATTGTTTCTCCCCTTCCGAAACGCCTGGCCGATCGGGTGGATAGGCGGAAAATAGAGCACGTCGAAACCAAGGCCGCTGACATATGGCAGCTTGGCGATGACGTCATCGAACGTACCGTGCCGGCCGGAATCGTCCGACATCGAACGCGGGAACAGTTCGTACCAGGCGCTGAAACCGGCTGTCTTTCGGTCAACCGTCAAAGCCAGTTCGCGGGGGTAACGCGACAGATCGGTCCGCAGTCCGGTGCAGCGCATCAACTCCAGGATATCAGCGGCAAGCAGATGATCGAGGCGTGGCGCTACGCCTTGGAGCGCGTCGATCTCGCCAACAAGCGCCTCAAGACGCTTCCTGTCCGCGCTGCTGCCCCTATCCGCTTCCGCGATTGTGCGGACGAGCAAATCGCGTGCCTCGGCCAGTTCAAGACCGACATCAACGCCCGCGGCACGCTTCTTGACAACCTCGTCGCGCCAACTGGCGAAGAAGTCGCGCCAGGCGATGACGGTGTAGGTGTACCGCGCATTGTCGTCGAGCACGGCGATACCCCGCCATCGGTCGTTGTCGAAAAGCGCCATGGGAAATTCACGCCAATCGGCCTCGTCCGCCCGACGGACCAGAAGGGCGGCGTCGATCCTTTCATGTCCGTCACAGAAAATGTCGGCTTCGACAGTAAATGGTTGGCCTGCGACCGACTTGGCCGGAAACCGGCCGGCCTCGACCTCGGGCGATACAGCTTCGATGACGACACGATTGGCACCGAATGTAGCCACGCTTTCTTCGTCGTGAGCCACCATCAATGCGTTGTCGCTGGACCGTCGGGTCACCGAGCCACGCCGCCGTTGGCCTCTTCGACGCCTGACAGACCGGGTTGCATTCATCGCCCTATTGCTTTCTCGCTCGTCCTGGTTCGTGACGCGTCACTTCGGCATTTCATTCAGGCCAATGGTTGCGCGACCTGATCGGGTTTCGTGAACCGACGGCGCAATATGATCGCCGGTGGACCATATCGGGTCCGTGCCCAGGCTGAAACCGCTAACGCCACGAAAGCGCATCGCGCCGACTATTCCGAACAGAGCGCCGGTGCCAGACTCATGTCCAACGCGACCGGCGCAGGAGCACGATCACAGGCCGTCGATGGATCCGATGTTAGCCCTGTGTTGCGATGTCCGAGCCAATCAGTCGAGACAACGCGCTCGCCCTCGCCCGAACGAGCTTCAGGGTTGCCGCGATGTCGGGTGCCGCAGGAGCATTCACCAGGTGGATATAGGGAATGGTCAAGGCGGCAA
>JAAEOR010000385.1 GCA_024222895.1 Hyphomicrobiales bacterium
GTCGGCCGCGACCTTGCGAAGGATCCTGCGCATGATCTTGCCCGACCGGGTCTTCGGCAATCCTGGTGCGAACTGGATGAGGTCCGGCTGGGCAATCGGCCCGATCTCCTTGCGAACCCATTGCACCAGTTCCTTGTGCAGGTCGTCATGCGGTTCTTCGCCACTCATCAGAGTGACGTAGGCGTAGATGCCCTGGCCTTTGATATCGTGAGGATAGCCAACCACAGCGGCCTCGGAGACTTTCGCGTGGGCGACCAGCGCCGATTCCACTTCGGCCGTCCCCATGCGATGGCCCGAGACGTTGATCACGTCGTCGACCCGCCCGGTTATCCAGTAGTAGCCGTCTTCGTCGCGGCGGCAGCCGTCACCGGTGAAATACATGCCCTGGTAGGTGGAGAAATAGGTCTGCACAAAGCGCTCATGATCGCCGTAGACCGTTCGCATCTGGCCCGGCCAGGAGTCGGTCATCACCAGGTTGCCGGACCCGGCACCTTCGATAATTGTCCCCTCTGCGTCGACCAACGCGGGCTTGACGCCGAAAAACGGCCATGTGGCCGACCCTGCCTTCAGCGGCGTTGCACCTGGAAGCGGCGTGATCAGGATGCCACCGGTCTCGGTCTGCCACCATGTGTCGACAATCGGGCAGCGGCTGTCGCCGACCACACGATAATACCATTCCCAGGCCTCCGGATTGATCGGCTCGCCGACCGTGCCGAGCAGGCGCAGCGAGGCGCGGGACGTCCTGGTGACATGATCATCACCCGCGCCCATCAGCGCCCGCAGTGCCGTCGGGGCGGTGTAGAGGATGTTGATCTTGTGCTTGTCGATGACTTCCCAGATACGCGATGGGGTCGGCCAGGTTGGGACGCCCTCGAACATCGTCGTCAAGGCACCATTGGCGAGCGGTCCGTAGACGATGTAGCTGTGACCGGTCACCCAGCCGACATCGGCGGCGCACCAGTAGATGTCGCCGTCGTGATAGTCGAAGACCATCTGATGGGTCAGCGAGGCGTAGACCAGGTAGCCGCCGGTGGTGTGGAGCACGCCCTTGGGTTTGCCCGTAGAGCCCGAAGTATAGAGAATGAACAGCGGGTCCTCGGCGCTCATCGGCTCCACCGGGCAATCGGCCGACGCTCCGGCCATGGCGTCGTGATACCAGACGTCACGGCCGGGATTCATCGCCACGTCGGCGCCGGTATGCTTGACCACGATCACCCGATTGACCGTGGCGCCGTCGCGCTCGGCGACGGTGACCGCATCGTCGGTATTGGCCTTCAGCGGTACAGTCCGGCCACCGCGGCGGCCCTCGTCGGAGGTAATGACATAGCCTGAGCGGCAGCCCTCGATCCGTCCCGCCAGCGCCTCGGCCGAAAAACCGGCAAAGACAATCGAATGGACGGCGCCGATGCGGGCACAGGCGAGCATTGCAAACGCGACTTCCGGGATCATCGGCATGTAGATCGTGACCCGGTCGCCCTTCCTGACGCCCTCGGCCTTCAGCACATTGGCGAACTTGCAGACATTCTCGTGGAGTTCACGATAGGTAATCGTTCGCCCGGCGGTGTTCGGATCGTCCGGTTCCCACAGGATCGCAGTCTGGTCGGCACGGGTTTCAAGATGGCGGTCGACACAGTTTGCCGCGACATTGAGCACCCCGTCCTCGAACCAGTTGATCGAGACATTCGGAGCGTCGAAGGAGGTGTTCTTGACGACGGTGAATGGCTTGATCCA
>JAAEOR010000386.1 GCA_024222895.1 Hyphomicrobiales bacterium
CCTGAGGGTTCTGTAACGATGGCCGCGACAAACGTGTGTTGGATTACTTCACTGTCGAACGGGAGGACCATTCTGATGACATCCAAGGGTAAAGACACCACCAGGTTCACGCGCCGCAAGGTCCTGAAGGGGGCCGGCGCGACGGCAGTGGTAGCCGCTGCCGGCCTGCCGCTGCCGGCCAGAATCGGTTACGCGAAGGAATTCGACGGCGTGACGCTGCAGGGAGCATCGTTCGCCAGCACGTTCTTCGGCTATCTGGAAAACTACTTCCCGGAATTCGAAGAACAGACCGGCATGAAGGTGAACTTCGTGACCAACGCGTTTCCGGTCTTTAATCAGCGGACTGACCTTGAACTGTCGACCAAGGGCAGCGCGCTCGACGTGATCAATGTGACCTTCATTTATTCCGGCCGCTGGATCGGCGCCGGCTGGGTGGAGAATCTGCGCCCCTACATCGAAGATCCCAACCTCACCCCTGACGATTGGGATGCGTCGGACTTCGTGGGTGGCACCATGGCCTCGCTGCAGGATACCAATGGCGACCCCCATGGTTTCCCGTGGGAAGCCGGCGCCATGATCATGGCGGCCTCGCGCGCCGATCTGATCGACAAGGCCGGCAAGAAGATGCCAACCACATTCGAAGAACTGATTGACGTGTGCGACGCCATCCATGGCCAGGAACGCATGGCGGCGTTCACGGCCGACAAGCTGCATCACTGGAACTGGATTCCCTACCTCATGGGCTATGGCGGCCACGTGTTCAAGGATCCGCCCGGCAATCTGACGCCGACCTGGGATACGCTGGAAGCTGCCGCGGCGGCAGACTATTACGGCAATCTTCTGTCCACTTACGGACCGCCTGGCGTGTTGTCGTTCACGGACGACCAGGCCATGCGGACGCAGAAGAATTCGCGCGCCAATATCCGTACGCAGGCCATCACCTGGATGGTGCCGCTGGCCAAGGACCCGGACAGCAAGGTCAGCGAAACAGTTCGCTACTCGATCATGCCCGGTGGCCCGGCCGGCAACTTCCCCGGCTCCAACTCGCACGGATTTGGCATTCCTGTCGGCTCGAAGAACAAGAAGGCCGCCTGGGAATTCATCAAGTGGGCGGTCGGCAAGCAGATGACCAAGACTCTGGTCGAGTCGCACGGCTATCCGAGCGTCTGCCGCCGGTCGTTAATCGACAGCGAGGCCTTCAAGGAAGCCATGACGCTGAACGGCCAGGACGTCGCCTCGACGTTCCTGCAAGTGCTCGAGCTGGGCGGCAAATCCGGCTACATGAAGTATCGCACCGTGCCGCAATTCCCGCAGATCGGCGACAAGATCAACAAGGCGATCGAGCGTGTCGCAACCGGTCAGCAGGAGGGCGTCGAAGCGATGGCCCAGGCACAGACCGAAGCCGTGGTCGATTTGAAGAAATCGGGCGTGGAAATCGACCTGTAGCGGCTGCCCTGAACGAACGCGGGAAGGCGCTCCACATGCGGGCGCCTCCCCACAGAGGCGCGGGCCTGATATCTGAATGACGACCCAGGCGGAGACTTCGCAGTCGGGCGTTACAGTAAGCGCCGGTCCGGGACCGGGTGCGCGAGTGCGCGACCCGGCGCTCAACCGTGAGCGCTTCTACTGGTATTGTCTGTGGCCGGCGTTCATCGTTCTGATCATCGTCACGCTGCTGCCGACCATCTATCTGTTTCTGACCAGTTTTACGCCGCTTGACCTGACCCGGCCGGAAACCTCCTGGGATTTCTCCCATCCTTTCGCCCAGTATGTCTCCATCTGGGAGGATTCGCGGCTGCACAATTCCATGTGGGTGCAGTTGAAGCTGTCATTCTGGACCGTCTCGATCCAGATGCTGCTGGGCTTCCTGTTTGCGCTGCTGCTCAACATCAATTCCAAAGTGCTTGAAGCGCTGCGCACGATATTCCTGATCCCCATGGTGCTGCCGCCGATCGTCGTGGCCATCATCTGGAAGGTGCTCTACACGCCTGACATTAGCCCGTTTCACTGGGCCACCGAGGGCCTGGGATTTGTCGTTCCCTCCCTGATCACTTCGCCCGACTGGGCGCTCACCGCCATCATCATCGCCGACATCTGGGAGTGGTTTCCCTTTGTGATGCTGATGATCCTGTCAGCCCTGCAGATGATGCCGGAGGAATATGTCGAGGCAGCACGGATCGATGGCGCCAATGTCTTCCAGATGACGCTGTATGTCACCTTCCCCTATCTGAAGGGCGTGCTGCTGGTGGCGGCGCTCTTCCGCCTTGTTGACAGTATCAAGGCCTTCCCGCTGATCTACATTCTCACCGACGGTGGACCGGGCACGCTGACCGAAGTAACCAACTTCTACTCTTTCATCCAGGCGTTCAATTTCTCCTATCTGGGTTACTCCAGCGCCATCACAGTCACGCTTGTCGTGGCGACCGTGATCGCGAGCTGGGGCATTATCCGGTTGGTCGGCTGGGGGAAGCCCATTGAGTAGCGCCACCGACATTCGGGCCATGCGCAGGGCCTACAATGCGCGCCTGTTCAGGGAGCGCCTGTTCCTCTACATCCTCGTCGCGGTGCTGGTCGTCGCCGTGTTGTTCCCGTTCCTCTGGCTGCTCATGATGTCATTCAAGCCGGTGGACGACATCTTCGCCTGGCCGCCAAAGCTGCTGTTCACGCCAACTATCGAGCACTACACCGGCCTGTGGGCCGGCGAGTTCTCCAAGTCGTTCTGGAACAGCCTGGTGACCAGCGTCGGCTCCACCGTTGCTGCAATGCTGCTCGGTGTGCCGGGTGCCTTTGCATTGTCGCGAATGACATCCAGCACCGGCGGCCGGCTGAGCCTGCTCATTCTTGCCAGCCGCATGGCGCCGCCGATCGCCTTCACCATTCCCTATTTCCTGGTTTACCGGCACCTGGCGCTGCTCGACACGCGGACCGGGCTGGCGCTGATCTACCTCACCTTCAATCTGTCGCTGGTGATCTGGCTGATGCGCTCCTTCTTCGACCAGATTCCGCGCTCGCTGGAGGAGGCCGCCTGGATCGACGGGGCCAGCTACTGGCAGAGCTTCATACGGATCATCCTGCCGATGACCGGCCCCGGTCTCGCGGCGACCGCGATTCTCTGCTTCCTCTATTCCTGGAACGACTTTTTCTTTGCGCTGATCCTTACCCGTACTGAGGCGACCACGGCGCCGGTCGCGATCGTCAATTTCCTCAATTACGAGGGGTGGGAATGGGGGAAGATAGCCGCCGGTGGCACCATGGTGATGTTGCCGGTGCTCGTCTTCTCTATCGTCGTGCGTAAGTTCCTGATCAGTGGCATGTCGGCCGGAGCGGTCAAAGGCTAGACCGCAGCAACAGGTACAAGACCGAAACAAACAGGTGAAACGGAGTAATTTTACATGGCGAGCGAAAAGCCCAACATCATTCTGATCATGACCGATCAGCAGCGCTACGACACGATCGGCGCGCTGGGCTATCCGCATGTGGATACGCCGGTGCTCGATCGGCTCGTGAACGAGGGATTGACGTTCACCAATTGTCACATCACCGCAGCTTCCTGCGTGCCGGCGCGTGCCAGTCTCTTCAAGGGCTACTACCCGCACACCACGGGCGTGATGCGCAATGGCGACCCGTGGAGACATACCTGGATCGAGCG
>JAAEOR010000387.1 GCA_024222895.1 Hyphomicrobiales bacterium
GGCGATGAAGGCCCTGCCGGTCGGCGTGCCCAAGCTGATGATATCGACCATTGCTTCCGGTGATGTCAGCGCCCTGATTGGCAGCAAGGACATCGTCATGATGCCGTCGATCGTCGATATCGCCGGCATCAATCGCCTGTCATCGCGGATTCTTGCCAACGCTGCCGGTGCCATCGCCGGCATGGTCGCAGCAGCGCCACCCGACGAAGCTGGTGAGCGCCCGCTGATTGCCGCGACGATGTTCGGTGTGACCACACCCTGCGTCACCCGGGCGCGCGAGGTGTTGGAGAATGCCGGCTACGAAGTGCTTGTCTTTCACGCCACCGGCGCCGGCGGCCGCAGCATGGAAGCCTTGATCCGGGACGGTTTCATTGTCGGTGTTCTCGACCTCACGACCACCGAACTCGCCGACGAACTGGTTGGCGGGGTGTTGAGTGCCGGTCCGGACCGACTGGAAGCCGCCGGTGCGGCCGCTATCCCTCAGGTGGTGTCCGTCGGTGCCCTCGATATGGTCAATTTCGGTGGGCCGGCGACAGTGCCGGACTCGTTCGAAGGCCGCACCTTCTACCAGCACAACCCTCAGGTCACGCTGATGCGGACCACAGCGGAAGAGAATGCCGAAATCGGCCGTCGCATCGCCGAAAAACTCAACCGCGCCAAGGGGCCGACAATTGTGATGCTGCCGCGCGGTGGCGTGTCGCTGATCGACATGGCCGGCGAGCCATTCCACGATCCGGACGCCGATGCAGCCCTGTTCAACGCGCTGAAAGCGGATCTCGGAGATCACATCGCGCTGGTGGAAATGGACACGGACATCAACGATCCCGCCTTCGCTGACGCCGCCGCGGAGCAGCTCCTCAGCCGGCTGGGCGACAATGAGGCGGGGACGGGGGCACACGCGCATGTCGGTCGGCGCCAAGTTTAGGCCGGCCGCGGCTTTACTCGCGGGTCGGTCTAGATAAAGAGCCGATTTTCGACATTGATCGCCGTTTTACGGCCTTCTTCGATTGTAGTGAAGAGTTTTCGACACAATTGGTGTATAGTGATTTTCGACATCAATCCTCGCCACCCGGTCAAATTCGACTGGAATGAAGGGTTATCGACCATGGGCGTGAAACCTGATGCTCCCCTGACTTTCCAGGACCGGCTTGTTCCGGAGAGGGCAAGGCTCGCCGGCTGGGCGGCGCTCATCCATGGTCTTGGCGTTGCCGCCCCGCTTAAGGCCCCGAGCGCGGTCGCCGAAGGCCACATCCGGGGAAGCCAGCGAACCGAAGACGGCTGGACCATCTTCGACAAGCGCTACTGGCCCGGTGACAATACTACCGATCACCTCGCCTTTGCCCTGCGGCACGAACCGATCAACCTGCTGATCCTGAAGCGCTCTTTCGATGCCATCCCGGCCAACGAACTGATCGCCTTCATAACGTCGGCGCCGACCGGCGCGCTCACCCGCCGTGTGTGGTTCTTCTATGAGAGGTTGACGGGCAAAACACTCGCCATCGACGACGCGCGATCAGTCACGGCCGTTGAGGCGCTCGACCCGAAGGCGTATTTCACCAGCGCGCCGCATCTATCGAGACGTCATCGCGTCCGTGACAATCTGCTCGGCACCGGTGACTACTGCCCCATCATCCGGCGCACCGGGGCGCTCGAAGAATTCCTTGAACGCGGCCTCGCTCAAAAAGCAGCCGAGACTGTTGGCCGCGCAGGCGGGCACCTCGTTTCCCGCGCCGCCAGCTTCCTGCTGCTCGCAGATAGCCGTGCCTCTTTCGAGATCGAGGGCGAACGCCCAGCGCGCAATCGCTTGGAACGATGGGGTCGAGCCGTCTTGCAGGCGGGAAGGAATCCGCTCTCACTCGACGAACTGAACCGCCTGCACGGTGTCCTGATCGAGGACACCCGTTTCGTTAAGTCCGGACTTCGGCCTGACGGCATATTCCTCGGCCTACACGATCACGACGGCGACCCGCTCCCGGAGTTCGTAGGTGCGCGGCCTGAGGATCTGACCGCATTGCTCGGGGGCATGATCGCGGCTAGCGAGCGCATGCGCAAAAGCGATCTCGATCCGGTCTTGCAGGCGGCAGCGACAGCTTTCGGCTTCGTCTATGTCCATCCGTATCAGGACGGCAACGGCCGACTCCACCGCTGCCTGATCCACCATGTCCTTGCTGAGCGTAAATTCACGCCGCCGGGAATGGTCTTCCCCGTCTCCTCGGTCATGCTCGACCGGATCGATGACTACCGAGAGACGCTGGAGGGTCACTCCGGCCCGCTGATGGAATTCATCGCGTGGAAGCCGACACGCGACGGAAATGTCGAGGTCACGACCGACACTGCCGATCTCTACGGCTATTTCGATTGCACGGAGGAAGCTGAGTTTCTCTATGGCTGCGTCGCGCGCACCGTCGAGCGTGACCTGCCTGACGAGATCGACTTCCTGCGCCGCCAGGACGAGGCGCAAACGCGCGTCATGGAGATCGTCGATATGCCGGACCGTCTGGCGCAGAACCTGCTGATGTTCATGCGCCAAAACGGCGGCACGATCCCCAAACGACGCCGCGAGAATGAATTCGCCGCCCTCACCGACGACGAGGCGAAACGGATCGAAATGATATACGGCGAGGTTTTTGGTGGCGGGAGTTGAGGATCACGAACACGGCAAGCCGGCCATCCGAAGGGCTGGACCCAGACAGGGCTAAGACGAGCGACCGCACCGCTGATCCGGGCTATCCGCGACCCGATGGCGCCATCGGTCGGTGCCCTTGATATGGTCAGTTTCGGTGGACCGGCGACAGTGCCGGAAGCGTTCGAGGGCCGCACATTCTACCAGCGCAATCCACAGGTCACGCTGATGCGGACCAGCGCTGTCGAGAATGCCGAACTCGGCCGTCATATCGCCGACAAGCTCAACCGCGCCAAAGGGCCGACAGTTGTGATGCTGCCGCGCGCTGGCGTGTCACTGATCGACATGGCCGGCGAGCCGTTCCACGATCCCGACGCCGATGCAGCGTTGTTCGATGCACTGAAAGCGGATCTCGAAGATCACATCGCGCTGGTGGAAATGGACACGGACATCAACGATCCCGCCTTCGCTGACGCCGCTGCGGAGCAGCTCCTCAGCCGGCTGGGCGACAATGAGGCGGGGTCGGGGGCACACGCGCATGTCGGTGTGCCCCCAAGCTGAGTAGAGGCCCGCGAACGTCAGCTCTTCCGCTGAGGCAGACACCTGCACCGCGAGGTGACGCAAATCGTCACATATTTACTCAGTCTTTCAAAATCCCGCATCGAGCTTCTCGTCGGCGCATGACCGGGATGCGGGAGGCGGATTAAGGAAGCCGGAGAGGGCGCAAATAGACAGTTGGGGGCTGACGAAGATGTCCCGAAAACGCCCAGTCGACGCTGGGAGTTTTGCGAGGGTTTTTGCGACTAAGGGAAAGTCAGAGAGACGGCCGTTTTCTGTGGTGTTGCTGAGCCCGTCGCAAAAACAACCGTTTTTGCTCCACGGCTATTGTTGTTTACAACTATATAGTGTGGCTCGAAATACTCGATGCCGTTTCTGAGTCGAGCCCTCTGTAGACTTTAGGGTCGTGTCGTAATTTGATATTTTCCGCAGGAGCGCACTTCCGCACATGACCCTGAGCAGTCATGGCGACATTGAAAAGGGCGGCCAATTTGACCGCCCCTCTCTCCACCGATCAATCGCAGCGAACGGCTTCTATGGCGTGTACCAGATCGGTGAGGTATAGGCCCGTTCCTGTGTGATCATGGGCACTTCATCGGGGATATCGATGCCATATCGCGCAGCGTCGTAGGCGGTCCACCTCGGCGTCGGGATTTCGATGACACGCGCATAGTAGAAGGCGTGTTGGGTCGGGTCGAAGTCCGGGTCTTCCCAAACGGTGATCAACTCCGCCGCGCCAATGGTGTTTGTCCAAGTCGCCGTAGCCACGTCCACTGTGTTACCAACCGGTGGTAGTTTTCCGTCCGTGCCCGGCATCCGGTCACCGGACCAGACCACGTCGTGGACCTTCTCATGGGTATCGCCCTCGGCGTCCAACCAGCCTTTGATAATCTGGATGCGGTCGAGGTTTCCGCTGTAATTATCGCGGAGCGCCGCGACAAGGAAAGTGGGAGCTTTGCCCTCCGGCGCGGAGTTAAGATCGCCCCCCATCGGCACGCCCTTGGCGTATCCGACATCCGCCGGTAGACGGCCGCGGGCGTCGTCTTCAACGAAATCCCAGCCGCCAAAGAACCGCACCAACATTCGCGGGCCAGTGGTCCCGTAGACTTCCTTACGCCGCATCGCGTCGAAAATCGCCTTACGGGTGTTCTCAGTCGCCCAAACAGCCGCATAGCCGGAGGAGACCGCTTCCCACCCCAGCAGGTTCACGGAGCCATCCGCGGAACGCATGGAAACGTGCCCCCATCGTTCCGCGGTGGGTGTCGTGTTCTCGTACTTGCCGAGAAAATTCTCCTCCTCGACCGCGGTCAGCGATATGTGGCTGTCGGTCGAACCGACCATGCCGAACTTGAACGGGTTAACTCCAAGCTCCGCATCGAAGGCCAACCCGCGCTTCAGCCCTGATCGGGCGTATTGCCGGTCCAACGTGGCCGGGTCGTTTTTCTTCGTCATATCGAGATTGGCTGCGTCCCACGTCTCGTAGTCCGCGAATTCATCATCTGGGGAGAGCAAGGGGTGGGTTTCGCTATCCCCTTTGATCTGTGTGGCTTCGTACAACGGCTCCCACCGCGAGCGCTCTTCCGCATAGGCCGTGGTGAAGGGCTCCCCGCTGGTCAAAGTCTTCGTGTCAAACATCAGGCCACTGGAAAGGTTGCCGTTGTGGGGGATGGCCAGCACCGAGCCGCCGGTCTCTTTCTCATACCCAGCCAGAAACTTCCAAAGATCCTCAGGGTCGACGCTGTCATTCGAAGAAAACGGGACAATCCTTCCGGCCATATCGGTATCATCCCTGAAGATCACCACCCGGTGCAGGTTGTCACCGTTGGGCATAGAACTCCACTCGTATCCGGCAAAAGCAGTGAACTCTCCAGGATCGTTGTAACGCTCAACAACTTCGAGATGTTTTTGCCAAAAGGTTTTCGCGAGGCCCTTGTCAAAGAAGACATCCGGCACCTCGCCCTTACCCATGGCCGTAACGATTTCAATGATCGCTTGCCAACTCTCGTCGCCTCCCTGATTGATCAGCCTGTTCCACTCTCGTGTCTGGTCATCGACCATCAACATCGGATTGCCCTTGGCCAACTCCACTCCGATGCCTGAAAACTCTGAGTGGTCGGCAATGACGAGCCAGTCCAGAGGGCGGGACAAGCGGACGCGCATCCCCGACGTGGCCCGTACTTCCTCGCCGCGGGCGAACTGGTAGGCTTCCGCGGCCTCAAGCCGCGCACCCTGGCCGAAGGCGTCAAGTGAGGCTGCTGTGTGCAGATGCGTGTCGCCCCATAACGGCACTGTAGGATAGTTCCGTCCTACATACGGTGAGTAGGATTTCTCGACGGCCGTTCGCGCAACGCCTTCACTGACGAGATTATGGGTGCCGTCCTCCTGCGAAAGCGCGATGCCCGGCATCGCCGGAAACACCATTGCCCATTCCGGCCACATCCGGCCGGTGATTCCGATTTGATCCGGCCAGGGATTCCGGAGCATCCGGCCAGCCTGTGGAGGGCGGTCGGACAGCGCCGTTGGTGATCTGTTGACAGGCTAACCTCGCGCCCTTTCGGGCAAGCGAGGGAGGCACATGAAGAGATTACCGATGCGCAAGATCAGGGAAGCATTGCGGCTTAAGGCGGCCGGGCTGACGCGGCGCGAGATTGCTGCCAGCGTGGGCGTCGGGCGCTCAACGGCCGGTGAGTATCTGGAGCGTGCCAAACGGGCTGGTTTGAGCTGGCCGCTACCGGACGAGCTGGATGACGCGGTGCTGGAGCAGCGCCTGTTTTCGTCTGCCGGTGGTGGACAAGGCCAAGCGCGCCGGCAACCGGACTGGTCGCATATCCACCGCGAGCTGCGGCGCAAATCCGTGACGTTGATGTTGCTGTGGGAGGAGTACCGCGCCGTTCA
>JAAEOR010000388.1 GCA_024222895.1 Hyphomicrobiales bacterium
GTCCCATTCCAGATGAATGCCTATCATCTCGTTGTTGTAGAGGGCGCGGACGCTGACCGTGTCATTGGCGGCTTTGAAGAAGCGTTTCTCACCGACAATCTGCGGGACCATGAAGAAGGTCGACGGCGGCGCTTGCTCCCAGGCGGCGGCGTCCGGCGAATCGGGTATCTCACCGTCGATGCGGGCAGCCTGGATTACCGTGTTTTCCGGCTGCACGACCTTCTCTGTCTTTGCCAGGGACGCCGCATAATTGGCGACGTGCCAGCGTTCCTCGATGCTCAGTTTCTTCTTGCTCTGGGGATCTGCGAAGGACGGCATCTGCGTCGTTGGGATACCGACCGAGATTCGGGTGAAGATATCCTTGGGATCATTGCTGGCGCGGAAGGTCCATGGCTTTGTCAGGTTCCGAGGCCAGGTCCGATCACCGTTGTCATCCTTCAGCTTCTTGATAGCATCGCCCTTGCCCTCGGCACCGTGACATTCCGAGCATCGTTCGTCAGCGTGGAAGAGCTCCTTGCCCAAGGCAATACTCTCATCCGACGATTCGACCTGGGTACCGTAGTCGACTTCAATTTCGGCCTCCCCTTCCTGTTCGACGAAGGTTTTCACGTAGGTGATGACGTCCCACATGTCCTGTTCGGACAGGAGGTCGCTCCAACCGGGCATGGCAGTGCCGGGCATACCGTCGCGAACCATACGAAACAGGTCGTCGTCGTAGGGAAGGTCGTCGTCGAAGGCGGATGACTTGATCTTGTACAGACCGAAGGTGAAGTCGCGCGGCGGCGGGTTCAGCCGCTCGGCCGCAGGGCCGAGACCGTCGCCATCCTCGCCGTGGCACTGCAGGCAGCGCTTCGCGTAAACGGCTTCGCCGGCCTCCGCGTCACCGGGCTTCGCGTTGGCCGGGCCGAGAGTAAGCAACAGCAGTCCGGCCGTGAGCGCCGGCAAGAGCACCCTCTTCAGCGATCCGGGGTTCATCACTCTTGCTCCCAGGATCGCGGGCGGTGGCCCGTATAATCATAAAGGAACAGGATCACCTTCCAGATCTCGTCTTCGGTGAGGAAGTTCTGCCAAACCGGCATGGAAGAGATCCAGGGTGCCGCCTCCTTTGGCAGTCCCGGGCCACCCGTGGCGATGCGCCAGAACAGATACGACTCCTGAAGCTGGGCAATGGTGCCCACATCCTGGAAGTTGAGCGGTGTCGGGTTAAGCCCGGCCGCGTAAGGGCCGCTGCCATCGAGCTTGTCGCCATGGCAGAATTGGCAGTTCTGGATGTAGATGGCGGCACCCTCGTTCACCAGTTCACGGAATGCGTCCGGATCTTCCTTTTCAAGTTCCCGGAACGGGTTCTCCAGCTCCAGAAGGTTGACCCGCTTGCTGAATATCTCCGCCGTGGTCGGCGGCGCCGGATGAATGGTGCGTAGCTCCAAAGGCGCCTCGAAGCTCGGCTGCATCTGCTGATAGGTGCCCACCCCGGCCGCCAGCGGGACGATGACGAAGACGATATTGCGCCACACGCGCCTCGACGGATCCTCGACCAAGGCTTTGATCGGGGCGACCAGTTCGCGCGTCTGTTCCTCGTCATGGGTGAACACCATGAAGACGCCGGCAGCGACGAAGAACATGTACATGGCAAGCAGGCTGGACGGGATCACCGCATCGAGGACGTAGTTGAAGACGAAGATAAAGCCGAGATAGACCCCCGCCAGAACCAACACCGCCTGCAACAATCTGGGAATCTTCACAGCCGCCGCCCCCTCACTTCATTTCGGCCAGGAAATCCACCAGGACTTCCAGTTCCGAAACGTAGATCTGCTCGGCCAGGTCTTCCGGCATCATGTCCGGCTCGAAGCCCTCGGCGATGTCTGCGTTGGGATTGACGATTGCGAGCCGGAGATAGTTTCGGTCGCGGCTGGCACCGATCTTGGAGAGATCGGGCCCAGCTTCGCCGCCCTCACCATTGATCATGTGGCAGGCGTCACAGGTGAACATGGCCACGAGTTCGGCAGGATCGCTGATCGCCTCCCGCGGTTCAGGCTCTTCTTCCTCCTCCAATTCTGCTTCCACTTCTTCGTCTTGTTGCTCCCCTGTGGCGGCAGGAATCTCGACCGTGACTTCGATGCCACCTTGGTCCTGGAGATAGGCGACGAC
>JAAEOR010000389.1 GCA_024222895.1 Hyphomicrobiales bacterium
ATGCGTCGATACCGTAAGTGATGCCCTCCAGCACCAGTTCGGCCGCCGCGGCATCGGTGCTGCCGGCAAAGGTGATGGTCACCACGCCGGTCGCCTGGGTATAACTGTAATTGTGACCGCCGACAATCACGCCGCTGCCGTCGCTGCCGAGCCCGGTGATGGCCGTGCCGTTTATGGTCAGGGTATCGGTGTTCTCAATGCCGCCGGCGATCGTTAACTGGGCGGATGCGATGTCGTCGCCGGTTTCAATCGGGTCGATGGTTACGGTGGTGAAGACCGCGGCTGAGGTCGTGTCGCTGTTTTCCGTTAAGGTGTCGTTCGCCGCACTCGCCGCGAGTGTCGGTGTGTCGTTGACCGCGGTGATCGTCACCGTGGTGCTGCCGGTTGCCTGCAATGCACCGCCGGTGCCCTGGCTTCCGGAATTACCATCGTCGAAGCTCCAGTCGATTTGTGCGCTGGCCGGTGGCGTATCGGAGCTATTGGCGTAGGTGATCTGGCGCAGGATGTTGTCGACGTCGGCCGAGGTCGGTGTCTGGCCGTTGGCGTTGGTGAAGGTTATTACCAGTTGACCAGATGTAGTAGTAGTGTCGAAGCTGGCGATGGTCGCACCGGCTTTTTGTAGGACTGTGCCGCCCAACAGGGTGATGCCGTTGCCGTCACTGAAACTGAATACGTCCTCGGTAGAGGCCCCGCCGTTGCGTACCAGCTTCACACTGGCGCCGTTGTAATCCCCGTTACCGCTGTTGAGTGCATCAAGTTCGGCATCGCTGACATCCACATCGGCATCCAATACCACGGCCGCGCCGCCTTCGGTGAAGCTGGGTGTACCATCAAGGGTGTTGACCGTGTCGAAAGAAGTGTCGAGCGAGCCATCGGCGTTGTAGCGGGTCAGGGCAAAGTCGTAGTTGCTGCCATTCCAGCTATACCCCGCCGCCAGTATCTTGCCATCGCTCTGTACCGTGACGCTAACACCGTTATCGTCACCCGACCCGAAGTCAGTGGTGAGTTTGCCATCGGTATCGAAGCTGGTATCAAGGGATCCATCGGTGTTGTAGCGGGTCAGGGCGAAGTCCCTATCGCTGCCGTTATGACTATTCCCCGCTACCAGTATCCTGCCATCGCTCTGCACCGTAACGCTGTAACCGTAATCTCCAGTCAACCCGAAGTTCGTGGTGACCATGCCATCGCCATCGAAGCTGGTATCCAGTGAGCCATCGGCGTTGTAGCGGATCAGGGCGAAGTCGTTGTCGCTGCCGCCGGTAGCACTGCTCCCCGCCACCAGTATCTTGCCGTCGTCCTGCACGGTGACGCTGTAGCCGACATCGTTACCCGACCCGATTGCCGTCGTTAGCATGCCGTCACCATCGAGGCTGGTATCCAGCGAACCATCGGCGTTGTAGCGGGTCAGGGCGAAGTCGTTGTCGCTGCCGTTATGGCTAAGCCCTGCCACCAGTATTTTGCCTTCGCTCTGCACCGTGGCGCTGCACCCGGTATCGCTCCCCGACCCGACTGCCGTCGTGAGTGTGCCGTCACCACCACCGAACGTGGTATCCAGTGAGCCATCGGTGTCGTAACGGACCAGGGCGAAATCATCATCGCTGC
>JAAEOR010000390.1 GCA_024222895.1 Hyphomicrobiales bacterium
GCCGCCAGTACGATACGGATCAAGGTCGATGATCAGCCAATCACATCCTATGACATCACTCAACGGGCGACGCTGATGCGCCTGACCGGTGTCAAGGGTGGCGAAAAGGCTGCGATCCAGGAGCTGATTGACGAGACGATTCAGTTCATCGAAGCGGCGAAACGTGGGGTCAGCATTTCGGACGGACAGGTTGATCAGGCAATCGCCGGAATCGGCGCAAGGGTGAAGATGAGCCCGGCGCAGCTCGAAAAGGCGCTTGGCAGCCAAGGCGTCAATATCGAGACACTGAAGCGCCGGATCAGGGCCCAGATGACCTGGCAGAGGCTCGTGCAGCAGAAGATGCGGTTCGAAGGTGGTTCGGTCAAAGGATCGGACATCACGGCTGCCCTCTTCGCAGACTCCGAGGGCGGCACAAAGACGACCGAATACACTTTGCAACAGATTGTATTCATCGTGCCAAAGGGCGCTTCAGGAGCTACGGCTACGCAACGCCGCCGCGAAGCCGAGCGTTTTCGGTCGCGTTTTCCGGGCTGCGACGGTAGCGTCGCGATGGCGAAGCAGCTCAAGGGCGTCGTGGTCAAGAATCTGGGCCGGCACACAACCGAGGAGTTGAGTGGCCCGGAATCCAAGGACATCAAGAGCACGCCCGTTGGCCGAACGACCCCTCCGACGAAGAGCGACGCCGGTTACGACCTGATCGCTGTGTGCGGCGTTCGAGACCTGCAATCCAACGCGGCCGCTCGTGTGCAGGCTGAGAACGAGCTGCTGCTTGAGCAGAACAAGGATCTCGGCAAGGAGTATATGGCGGAACTGAAGGAGAAAGCCGTCATCGAATACAAATAGGTCGGCGGGGCCTAAGGGAAACCTTGGCGAATCCGCTCCCGCTCGCACTGACAATCGGCGAGCCGGGCGGGGTCGGTCCGGACATCACGCTTGCTGCGTGGATGGACCGTGATCGGCACAACCTGCCCCCGTTTTACTGCTATGCGGACCGACAGTTCCTCATGGAGCGTGCGAAGGATTTAGGTATCGCCTGCCCGATGGAGTCGGTCGCTCCGAATGCGGCCGTGGCGTGCTTCCAACGGGCCCTCCCTGTCGTGGAGTTGGACGCAGCCATTGAAAGCGAGCCCGGTCAGGCCGAGCCGCGCAATGCCGGAGCAGTCATCGAGGCCATTGCCAAAGCGGTCGGCGACATCCGTGCCGGCTTGGCCGGCGGGATTGTGACAAATCCAATCAACAAGAAGGCGCTGTATGAAGCCGGATTTCGCCATCCGGGACATACCGAGTTCCTTGGTACGCTTTCAGCTGCCTGGACCGGAAAGCGGGGACGCCCGGTCATGATGCTGGTGGGCCCTGACCTGCGGACTGTGCCAGTCACCATCCACATCCCGCATCGCGACGTCGCCGGAGCGCTTAGCCAAGGGTCGATCGTTGAGACGAGCCGGACCGTGGCAAGCGACCTTCGTCGTCGCTTTGGCATTGCGCACCCTCGCCTTGCGATCGCCGGCCTCAATCCTCACGCCGGCGAAGCTGGCTCCCTTGGCGACGAGGAACGAGAGACGATTGAACCGGCCATTCTGTCCCTTCGTGCCGACGGGCTAAGTGTCACCGGCCCTCACTCGGCGGATGCCCTGTTCCACCCTGCGGCGCGTGCAAACTATGACGCTGCGATCTGCATGTATCACGATCAGGCGCTCATTCCAGCGAAGACCATATCGTTTTCAGAAACGGTCAACGTGACACTTGGCCTGGCATTCATCCGGACATCGCCGGACCATGGTACGGCGCTCGACATCGCCGGGAGTGGCCGCGCGGATCCATCCAGCTTGGCGGCAGCACTACGACTTGCGGCCGAGCTCCGGCGCAACGAGAGCGTCAGATCCGATGGATAACCTGCCGCCGCTACGCGACGTCATCAATCGCTATGGCCTCACAGCGACCAGGCGCCTCGGGCAGAACTTCCTGCTCGACCTCAACCTCACGGCACGTATTGCGCGATCGGCCGGAGACCTTGATGGCGAGACCGTCGTCGAAGTGGGCCCTGGTCCCGGCGGCCTGACCCGCGCGCTACTGGCGGCTGGCGCCGCCCGGGTGGTCGCAATCGAGAGAGACCAACGCTGCCTGCCGGCCCTGGAGGACATCTCGGCCCGTTTCCCCGGCAGGCTGAGTGTTGTCGCCGGCGACGCTTTGGACATCGACTATCAGGGGATCGCCCCGCCCCTCTACCGTATCATCGCCAACCTTCCGTACAACATCGCCACGCCACTGCTTGTCAAATGGCTGCAGTCGGAGCCATGGCCGCCCCCCTTCCGCTCGCTGACGCTCATGTTCCAGAAGGAGGTGGCACAGCGAATTGTTGCCGAGCCGCGCAGCAAGGCATATGGCCGGCTCGGCGTTCTGACGGGGTGGCGGAGCGAGGCGCGCATCGTTTTCGACATCTCGCCCCGCGCGTTCACACC
>JAAEOR010000391.1 GCA_024222895.1 Hyphomicrobiales bacterium
CCATCCTGATAGCCACGGCGACGAGCTGGGCCATCTCCGCGGCACCTTCGCCAATCGCATGAAAACCAAGAACGCGGTCGTTGTCCCCATCGACGATCAGCTTGATCATCATGCGCTCATCGCGACCGGCAACGCGGTGATGGAGCGGCTTGAAGTCGGCCTTGTAGATATCGACGGCATCGTGAGCGGCTTTGGCCGCCTCTTCCGTAAGGCCGACCGTGCCAACTTCCGGCTGGGTGAATACCGCGGTGGGAATGCAGTCGTGATCGACTTCTGTCGGTCGACCGGCAAACAGCGTGTCGGCAACGGCTGATCCCTCGCGAATGGCCACCGGCGTGAGTTGCTGACGGTCCGTGACGTCGCCAACGGCGTAAATGCTGTCAACATTGGTCCGTGAAAAGGAATCAACTTCGACCCGCCCGTTCGTGCCGAGCAGGACGCCGGCCTTTTCAAGGCCGAGCCCTTCGGTGTTCGGTCGGCGGCCAATGGCGAACATCACTTGGTCGACCTGCAGGCGACGCCCGCCGCTTGTGGTCGCCGCCAGTCCGCCCGTTTGTTCCGCAATGCCGGTAACCGTCTCGCGACAAATCACGTCAATGCCCCGCGCCTGAAGCGCACTGTGAACTGCCCTGCGCACGTCGGCGTCGAAGCCTCTGAGAATATCGACACCGCGATGAATGACGGTCGTATCGACACCAAAGCCCTTGAAGATAGCGGCAAACTCCAGCGCGATATACCCGCCGCCGATGATCAGGATCTTCTTCGGCAGTGTTTCCAGGTGAAAGGCATCGTCTGACACGATGGCGTGCTCGTAGCCGGGTATGTCCGTGTCCGTCACCGGGTGACCGCCGGTGGCGACCAGCACATAGCGCGCGGTCACGACGCGATCCCCGTCAATCCGGACGCTGTTGGGGCTTTCGACCACGGCTCGGGCCCGGATCAACTGGGCACCGGATCGCTCCAGATTGCGGATGTAGATCCCGCTCAGCCATGCGGTATCGGCGTTGACATTGTCGCGAAGGGTCGGCCAGTCGAACCGAACGCCCTCGGTCGTCCAGCCGAAGCCAACCGAATCTACAACGGCCTCGGCAAAATGGGCGGAATGCACGAACAGCTTTTTCGGAACGCATCCGCGGACGACACAGGTGCCACCCACCTTGTCGTCCTCGGCAATCGCGACTCGGGCTCCGTGTTCCGCGGCGATCCGGGCAGCGCGCACGCCACCGGAGCCCGCACCGATGACGAACAGATCATAGTCGTAGCTGTTCACGCGTTAGGATCCGATTCTTTTGGAGGGCTCACTGGTCGACCGGACTCAGAAGTCTTCGCCATCGGCCCGTAATTGCTCGCGGGTCTTCTCTATCAGCTCTCCTCGGATACGTCCGGCCCAGGCTTGAGCAACATTAAGCGACGAGTTGATCACACGCGGGCCGGCCTGGTTGAACTTCTTGCCGGCCGGGCTGTTGTAGAAGGTTGCGATCGTCACCAGCTCGTCTTCGGTGAATCCCTGCGCCCAGACCTTGGCCAGTTCGTTGTTAAGCTCGGCGCGTCGCGGCACCAGGGTCTGAACCACTTCGTCAACCGTTTCGCCAATGACGACATGGAGGTCCGGTCGAAGCAGGATGAGCTGGCCTTTCACGGCCTCGGCCACGGCGGGCAGCAAGTCATCATAGCTTCTCGCCGCCGGTGAGGCCTGCAAGGCATCGAGAGCGGCTTCGAGATGGGTCTCGGTAGGCTCCTGGGTACGCGCGGGACCGGGACCAAGTACAAAGGCAAGAACGGCAACGGCGGGAAGAACTCTGTTCCAGACCATGGGTTGTCTCCTTTATTCCAACAGAATGTTCAGCGGGTCAGTGTCTCGACATCGGTATCGAGACCGATAATGGCAGCGTCGGCAAGATCCAGGAAAAGTCCGTGCTCGACAACGCCGGGGATGCGAGCCAGGGCGACAGCGAGCGCTTCCGGGTCGGGGATGCGAGCCAGAGACGCGTCGAGGATATGATGGCCTCCGTCGGTGACGAAGGACACGCCAGCGGTATTGCGAAGAACAATGTCGCCGGCAAGGCCGAGCCGACTGGCGACCGCCTCGACCGCTATCCGGGTCGCGGCAAGGCCGAACGGAACGACCTCGATCGGAAGCGGGAAAGCTCCGAGAGTCGTCACGCGCTTCGCGGCTTCAGCGACGATGATCATGCGAGCGGACGCCGCCGCAACAATCTTCTCCCGCAGCAGTGCACCGCCCCCGCCCTTGATCAAACGGAGCTGGGGATCGATCTCGTCGGCGCCGTCGACGGTGAGATCCAGTGCGGGCTCCTGATCAAGCGTGGCCAGCGCAATGCCGGCGGACGCCGCCAGCCTGGCTGTCTTTTCCGACGTCGGCACGCCAACGATGTTGAGTCCCGCTCGCACGCGATCGCCAAGGAGCTTCGTGAACTGATCGGCGGACCGACCGGACCCAAGCCCAAGCTTCATTCCATCACGGACGCCGGCGACTGCTGCTTTAGCAGCTCGCTGGCGTTGCGGGTCATTTCCAGACGCCTTCATGCCGGGCGAAACCGGGAAGTCGGCGCCGAAACGCCGGAACCTGCATTGGGGAGGTCAGCGATCCTGTGCTGCATGATCGACTTGCCTTGCTTTCGAAGCAGGCTTGTTAGCATCTACCGACCGTGCGTTCCACGCTGGGGGGCTTTTCGTCGCGCCCCACCGGCCATGCGCCTCGCGCGACGGGTTTGGAGAATGGATCGATGTCCAAGAGCAGGCCAACGCTGGTCCTCGACCTCGATGGCACTTTGGTCGACACGGCTCGCGACTTGACCGCGACCCTGAATGCGATCCTTGCCAATGAAGACCTGGCGCCGATTGCGCACGGGAAAGCTCGCGCAATGGTCGGCCACGGGGCCCGGGCAATGCTGGAGTCGGCCTTGCGAGATCAACGGCAGGTGCCGGAGTCAGATTATCTGGACCGGCTCTTGAACGATTTCATCGCCCATTATGCGGATCATCTGGCTGACCGCTCGCAGCCCTTTCCAGGTGCCACCAAGGCGCTGGACCGATTCGCCGACGCCCAGTGGCGTCTAGGTGTATGCACCAACAAACTGGAAGGCCTGTCTGTTTCCCTGCTCGAACGGCTCGAACTTGCGGCCCACTTTGCCGCGATCGCCGGGCAGGACACCTTCACGACCAGAAAACCGGACCCCGGACATCTCCTGCAGACGATCGAACAGGCGGGAGGCGAACACGAACGTGCGGTCATGGTCGGCGATTCCGAGGTCGACGTGGCAACCGCGCGCGCCGCCGGCGTGCCGGTGATTGCTGTCTCGTTCGGCTATAGCCAGATCCTGCCGGC
>JAAEOR010000392.1 GCA_024222895.1 Hyphomicrobiales bacterium
CGACCTGCTCGACCCGTTCGGCAACTACAGCATGGGGCGGGTCTGCTGGCTTCAGGGCGACCTGGAAGGGGGAACAAGCTGGCTCGATCGTGGCCTTCAGATATCGCCGAACTTCGCCCAGGCCCATTACGTCAAGGCACTACTGGGTGTCATGTCCGGGCAAGGGCAGCAGGCGCGGGAAAGCTCGGCCATGGCGATGGCGCTGAGCCCGCTCGATCCGCTCTATTACGCCATGCTGGGAACCCACGCGCAGTCTTATCTCTGCGACGACAACTTCGAGGAGGCCGCCGCCTGGGCCGAACGCGCCGCACGTGCGCCGGGCGCCCACCACCTGCTGGCAACAATCGCGGCGGCGGCGCATCATCTCAATGGCGACACGGAAAAGGCGGCCTACTGGGCAGACAACCTGCGCAGCCGCCGCCCCGACATGCGCGCTGAGAACTTCTTCGACGCCTTCCCGATCACCGATGCCGCCCTGAAGGCGAAATTCGACACTGCCCTGACGAAGCTGGGCTTCTAAGGACACGGGGCAACTCCAGGCGCGCCTTACGCCGATGAAGCGGATCTTGTCTCCCTGGTCAACAAAGGACTGCGCGGTTCCTCGAAACAACAAAATAGTGCCCGATAGCACCTTGCCTCGGGTGACGCGTCGGTGTCGCGCCGACATAACCCCAATCGGAGACTCCCCACAATGCCGGTTTCCCTGTCTCGTCGCCATTTCCTGAAATCGTCCGCCGCAGCAGCCCTCGTGATCGGCTCGGGGAAATATGGCTTGGCCCGAACCCGCCACGCAGATGAATTCGTCGACTATGACGCGACCGGTCTGGCCGACCTGATCAGGGCGGGCGACATCAACCAGGCCGAACTCGTCGAAGTTGTCATCCGTCGCATCGAAGCGCTCGATCCGATTCTGAATTTCATGACAACCCCCGCATTCGAACGGGCCCGCGAGATGGCCGGCACCATCCCCGACGATACGACTTTTGCCGGCGTCCCGATCCTGATCAAGGATATGGTGGATGTGGCCGGTCTGCGGCGTACGGACGGCTCCCGCCTTTTGGCAACCAATGTGCCGGAACGCAACGTGGCCTTTATCGACGGGGTAGAGGCCGCCGGACTGAACATCATCGGCATGACCAATGTGCCGGAATTTGCAGGCGGCTTCACCACCAATAACAATCTGTTCGGAGAGACCCTCAATCCCTGGAATCTGGCCTACTCGCCTTACGTATCAAGCGGCGGAGCGGCCGCCGCCGCGGCGGCCGGTGTCCTGCCGCTTGTCCACGGCACGGATGGCGCGGGGTCCAACCGACTCCCGGCATCGACCTGCGGTTTGTTTGGCATGAAGCCAAGCCGGTTTCGGATGCTCTCCGGCGAGGCTGGTGGCGGGCATGACCGGACCAAGACAAACCAGGCAATGAGCCGCACCGTCCGTGACAGCGCGCGATTGATGACGTTCACCGAGGACGCGTCCGACAGCCCTTATGAACCTGTCGGTCTGGTCGAAGGGCCGTCGTCGCGGCGTTTGCGGATAGGCTTTGTCACGGATGCCCCGGGCGTGGTCGATGTCACCGAAGAGGTACAGGCAGCGCAGACGCGTGTCGCCGAGATGCTCGAGGACATGGGGCACACGGTTGTCGAAGCCGAGTGGCCGGGCGACAGCGTCGCGTTTGCAGAGTTGTGGCCGCTGTATTTCGCGACCCGCATGGTGCCACTCAAGGCCCAGGTTGAGGCGCTGACCGGCGTTCCGGTGACGGAGGCCGACATGCTGACCGGCTTCCAGGCGAGCTTCGCCGCGGCGGCCGCGAAGGTCCCGCCGGAAGACTCGGCCAGGGCAGAGGAATTCATTGAGTCGCTGCCAGCCCGTTTTGAACAGGCCTTTACCGACATCGATATGATGTTGTGTCCGGTAATGCCCAAGTCCGGCGCACTGACCACGGATTTCGATCCGAACGAGACCTTCTCGCCGGCGCGGATCTTCTCCTTGTTGGGCAACTTGAAATTCACCGGACCGGTAAACTTTGCCGGCAACCCGGCGATGTCGGTTCCGCTGACATGGAACTCGTCAGCCGGGCTGCCGATTGGTTCGCAATTCATCGCGCCCGTTGGCGCCGACCGCTCGCTCTATGAACTCGCTTATGAGTTGGAGGAGGCACGCCCCTGGAAAGACATCTGGGCCCCCATATCGGTCAAGAACATTCCAGTCTGATGTGCGGTGCCGGTTGTTGGGCTTCGCCCGGCACTGATCCATGGTGACCTCCGGGTAACACGTGACACACCAGCTGACCGTTCAATCTGAGCTGCGAGTAGGCCTACGTCACCGGGATGAGCGGATAGTGCCGGCACCAGCGACTTGGCACCGTGATCGAACGCCACATCCATTCCTTCGGTCGCATGTATGGGTGATACCGGCGAACGGCACAGCAGTGTCCTGAAACAGGCGGGAAAGGATGACAGTGTTCGTTCCCCTACCGTAGTGAATGTGCCGGACCGGAGTTGTCTGCGGGGGGCCGGGTGTCGTCGGACGTCTCCGGTTTCACCCGCAAGTCGACCAAAGCCAGGACGTCTTCAAACCTGACATCGCGATCACCGCCGCTCCCAGGCCGGATGCTGCCGATCCCAAGCAGCTTTGAGTAGCCATGCGCCAATGAGTGCAGCGCGACCTGAAGTGCGGGCTGGCCGCCCGCGCCGCTTTCCAGCTTCAGACACATGTCCTGCAGGACTCTGCGCGCGCTGTTCGAAGCCGCCTGCCACTGGGGGTCGGTCACAAAAGCGTCGCGGTTATCGAACACCAGCTTGAACAGCGCATTGTGCTCGGTGGCAAAGCGAATATAGCCCCGGCACATACCGAGCACCTGCTCTTTTGTTCCCGGCCCGGCGGCGGCGATCCCATCCTTCATCATCTGCTCAAACACTGCGAACCCACGAACGGCGATCCGATTCCCACAAACGGATCGCATAGGCGTTCAGTTTGTCAAACACCTGCTGGAGTCCAAGCAGCACCAGGACGCCGCAAACGAGGTAGGCGACCGAGCCCCTGCAATCAGGGCGAACGACCGACCGGCCGGGTTCGTCCCGACAAGCAGCACCGCCAGAAAGACGATGCACAGCGGAATGATCGACAGACTGTCGAGCAGCGCGATCGTCGTCAGTCCCGGGACGAGATCGGCCATCAGCGCGGCGGCCTGAAGCGCTGGGCGAGGACATCGGAGCGCATCGGCTATCCTGCGGGTGGTCGCGCAACTCGGCCATCATGCTACCGACTGGCCGGTGACCGGTGCAAGTCACCCCCCCCGCATGGTCGGCGCGTGGCGCCAGGCAAACCCACGCACGAATCCGGGCGCCTACCCATCGGACTCACGAGCCTTTCATGCGCGGCTACCGATGATAGTCTCGCATTATGGCTTCCACCGACCACATCGTGATCCTGACCGGTGCCGGGCTGTCGGCCGAGTCGGGATTGAGCACCTTCCGGGACAAGGAC
>JAAEOR010000393.1 GCA_024222895.1 Hyphomicrobiales bacterium
CACCTTCGGCAAGGGCTTCGTCGCTAAAATCTGGATGGAATACATTGCCGAGGGACTCGCGCGCGTCAACGACACGAACGGCAAGAAGATCGTGCTCTACCTGGCCAAACACGGCGACGAGGAATGCACCCGTGATCAGATTCACAAGGACCTGGACCTGAAAATCAGCGACGGCGAGCTGGCCGACCGGCTGTACATCTTGAAACAAGCCGACCTGATTGCGGAGGGATCCTCCGACTTCCATTTCAAGGGCCTGGGCGATCCCATTTTCGCGGCCGTGTTCCGCAAGCGTTACGGTGTCGAGATCGAGAAGATGCCACCCCACAAGATCACCGACGAATTCGAGCAGGAGATGAAGACCGCCAAACGCCGGACCGCCTGGTGGAAAGGGCTCGCGGGCGAGTACAAGGTGATGTACTACCTGCAAGCGGCGGTGAATCGGGAAGCCCGGCCATCCGATGTGATTTTCAACCCGACCGGGGGCTTTACCCTGAACGGGTTCATCGGTATGAACAGGAAGACCTTTCATAAAGACCTGGTTAACAGAGACGAGGTGAATATCTTCGCACAGAGCAAAAACCCCGAAGACGCGGACCTTATCGCCGAGGTCAAGACCTGGGAACGACCGGTTACCAACGAGGTGGTGGAGAAGTTCATCGAGCGGAAGAAACGTCTGGCCGGCAAGCTGGAACGGAAAACGGCATTCCTGTTCTACAGCGAAAACGGTTTCACCGAAAACCAGGAAAAGCTGATGCGGGCCAACGACATCATGTACACCACCTTCAAAAAGCTGAGCGGCCTCATTCTGGCACGATAGGGCAGCTATGAATTAGACTCGACCTCACACCCAAGGAGACCGGTAACCCCTATCGCCTTTGGCGTGGTCCGGACACCGCTAATCGCCGCTAATCGCCGCTTTCCCTCGGTTATTTTTTTCTTTCGCGATCGTAGTAATGGCGTTGATTTTATCGTCATTGGCTGGCCCCATCTGTGCTTGCCTGAGAAACGCATTATGCTAAGATGAAACCTACACGGTCTCGCGGGAGGTGTTCATGACCGGTTTGACGATTGCCCTTGCCGAGGAGATCGGGAAACCCGACCTTTTTGTCGGCCGTAAGCAGGAACTACGGTTTTATTTGAATTGGGCGGAAGGGACCAAAGAACTGCTTTCCAAGTCCCAGGCGCTGCTCTCGCGCCGGAAAAAGGG
>JAAEOR010000394.1 GCA_024222895.1 Hyphomicrobiales bacterium
CGACCCCCTGCTTGACCAGCTCCCAATGGACCATGTGGTTGCTGGAGAGTACCGGGAAGTTCGCCCGGGTCAGCCTCAGCCCCAGCTGGTTGAGGCCGTTCAGCATCACGTCGGTGGTATCGAAGGCGATGAAGTCGGCACGGCTGAGGTCTTCGGGCCTCGCCGGATTGCCGATTCGCCTGAGATAGCGCTTGGCCGCATAGAGGCGGGCGCGATCGTCCCGCACCTTGGTGGCGATCAGGTCGGGCTGGGTCGGCCGGACGCTACGCACCGCGATGTCGGCCTCGCGCCGCCTCAGATCAATCGTGGCATTGGAGGCGACGATCTCGACCTCGATGCCCGGCGCCTCGCGGCGCAGCCTGGCGATGATCGGCGGCAACAGGAAGGCCGAATAGATTTCGCTGGCGGTGATGCAGATCGTGCCTTCGATCGACTGGGAGCGGCCGCCGGCGGCTAGCGACACGCGGCCGGCCGCGTCGCCCATCTCGCGAACATAATCGAGCAGGTCGAGACCGCTCGGGGTCAGGGTCAGGCCACGCCCGACCCGCTCGAACAGGACGACACCGAGTTCGTCCTCCAGGGCGCTGACCTGGCGA
>JAAEOR010000395.1 GCA_024222895.1 Hyphomicrobiales bacterium
CCCCTTTGACGGCCACCACCACCGTGCTGAAATGCAGGCCCAGACCGCGATTGGCCTTATGCATGGCCACCTGAACATCACGCAGAGCGCCTTCGGCTTTCGGGTCTCGACTGCGGGCGTTGGCCAGCACGTCCGTTAGCACGTTTTCATACTTGACCAATTCTCGCAGGGCCTCGTTGGCGCTGTTGTTTTGTTCGACATCGATGGCCACCGAGACCGGAAATGTCTGGCGCAGGAGGGTAATCAAGGGATCGGCCCACGACCATTCGCCGCTAAACTCGTGGCTGACCAACAGCACAATGTACGGGTGGCGGGCATCGAGCGGGGCCAGGTGGTCGACCGCCACCTGGTACTCCCCGGTCAGCAAGGGGGTCATCTCGGTCGGCCGGGCCTGGACGCTCAGCCACGAGCTCAGGCTGTCGACGGTGGCTTGAGCCTCTAAACTACTATTGGCCCAGACGACCAGCTCGTGGTTGGCTTGATACATCGCCGCTTCGCGGGTCAACGCTTCCAGAAAGCGGCCGTAGCCGTTCAAGGCCCGCGAGCGCCAATCTTCTTTGGCCACCAGGGCCGCGGCCCGGACATCTTCCACCACCTGGTGAGCGTGAAAGGGCGTCGAGTGGACCAGCAAGCGGAGCGGCGGGCGGACGCCGGCCCAGAAGCCGCCCCAGCGCTGCATCAGCATCCGGACCATTTGGGGGTGATATTGGGCCAGGTCAACCGGTTTGAGGCGATAGATGGTGGCCTCATCACCGGC
>JAAEOR010000396.1 GCA_024222895.1 Hyphomicrobiales bacterium
GAACGGCGTCACTGCGGCGCTGGATCGGGCGGCGGCCGCAGTTCGGCGATCAGCCGCAGGATCTCGGCAAACAGGCCCCTTGGCACCGCGACCTCGGCCATCTGGAAGGTGACGTACCGGCCGTGCGCGACGATCCTGGCGCCGATCTTGACGAGCTTTCCCCTGAGGCTGGTCAGCGACCACTGTTTGACCGCCTCCGGCAGAGCCAGCGTCCGCATGAAGTTGCCGAGATTGTAGGCGAGCGCATGAAGCTGAAGCCGCAGGGCATTGTTCTGGAATTTCCGGCATGACAGCCGCGTCCACACAATCGCGTTCTTGCCTTCCTTGATGTGCTGCTCGGCCGTGCCGCGCTGATTGTAGAAGGCGACCACGCGCTTGGCCGGTCGGCTCAGGTTGGTGACGATGAAGCCAACGCGCGGGACAAGTTCGCCCGGATGCCATTCGACCTTGGCGACAACGCGGCGCTTCTTGTCCCATGATCCTGCCCGATAGCTGAAGCTGGCATAGGTACGAACCACATGATTGGGTGGGCGGCCGACGGGTCGCCTCAGCAGGTAGGCGATGCTTTGCTGAAGGATCGCGTTGGCCTTGAGACGGATCGTATACTTGTAGCCCTCGGCCTCCAGAAACTCATAGATGTCCGGTGAGGCGAACGCCGCATCGCCTCGGAAGTAGCGGCGCAGGTTCCGTTCCCGGTAACGATCAACGACGGGTTCCAGAACGTCGCGCCAGCCGCCAGCGCTGTGGACATTGCCCGGGCGAAGTTCGCTGCGTTCCAGGTCGCCGAACTGGTTGAACACAAACAGTGGATGGTAGCAGGTGCAGGCGAAGTGGCCGTTGTAGGCGCTGCCTTCCTGATCGCCGTGGGTCGGGCTGACGCTGGAATCCATGTCGAGCACGATGGCTTTGGGCGGATGCCGGGCGTGCACCCGGTCAATCCATTGCCCCGACAGGTCGACCAGTGCGGCGAGGTTCTCCTCGGCGGCAAGGAACTCGGTCTCGAAGCGCCCCATCTGGCTGGTGGAAGCGGCCTGCTTCGCAACGGCGCGACCGCCGACAATCCAGCGCATCGCCGGATCACGTCCCAGACGGTCGGCGTCGTTCACGTCCTCATAGCCACCGAGGCGGCTGAATACGGACTGGCGAAACAATCCCGTCAGCGCGTGCTGGCCGTTCTTGCCGGTGCGCGGGTCAACCAGTCCATCGCCAACCATGTCCGTCAACCCGAGGGCGTCATCGAGCTCACGGTAGGCAACCAATCCAGCGTCGGTGGTGATCCTGGAACCGTGGAACTCAAGCTTCAGGCGGCGGTCGAAATCGAGCCTCAGCGGACCATCAACTGATTCACCCGATGGGTTCTCCATATTCCTCGCCTCCAGATGCGCTCAACATATTGATTCTCATAGCATAATTAACGATCAATCGCATCAACTAGTGAGGCCAAATGGGAAATGCGGGGTTGACGACGTGACGCCGTAGGCATCAAACAACCGTCTGCCGCGTTTGAGAACGCATCAGGAACACCCTGCGAAGTCAACCGGCCTGACCCTCCAGAATCACAGCCCCAAAAGGCCTTCACACGCAAATGTGAAGTGATCGGTTGGGTTCAAGGGCGATACAGACCTGTCAACGAGCGTGATCGTCAACCTTTGGCGCCACCTAGACCCGGACACGCAGGGCGAATGCCGAGTTTCATTACGGATTGGGCCATCCCGGCGGTTCTCTGCCTCCTGATGTTCGTCGTGGGCCTGGAGTTGCGCTCGGAGAACCTCATCGCACTGATACATCGCCCACGCGTCGTCTTTTCAGCGATTGCTGCGCAGCTGCTAATCTTCCCGGTCATCGCGATTGCAGTCCTACAAATTGTCCCGGTCCGCGAGGACCTTGGCACCGCGATGATCGTCCTGTCGTTGTGTCCTGGCGGCGCCATATCGAATTTCTACGTTTATCTATCAAACCGAAATACTGAACTCTCCGTCTCGCTGACGGCAATCGCAACGCTGCTCTCCCCAATAAGCATACCAGCGATGCTGTTCCTCTTATCAATTGTAATCGGCGCTGGCCTTTCAGCTCCTCCGCAATTAATGGTAAGTATCATCCTCAGCTTATTCTTATTCATACTCACACCAATTGTAATTGGTATGTTGATCTCACGTTCTTTCGGCGAGATGGTCCGTCTATGGCGCGGAACACTGCAGTTTGCGTCATTGATAGTGCTATTGGCTTTGGTCATCGCCACTGGATGGACGTTCCGCATGGCGATATTTTCAGACCTTACCTTGATCATTGGCTACGCAGTTGTTTTTACCCTTGGCGCGATGCTTGTCGGATATGCGGCCTCGTTGGTGATCGATCCGGCCGAAGCAAAGACCCTGGTCATCGAGTTCTCGGTGCGAAATGTCGCGATCGCACTCCTGGTTGGTTCGGACTTCCTGCCGGGTGCGGCATTGATCGGCTTCCTCACCGGCTACTTCATCATAGAAGCCCTCATCATCGTGCCCTACGCGCTCTGGCGGAGAGCCCGGGCATAATACCAGCGGGCTAGAGCTAGAAACGATAAATCCGGCGGGCATTGCCGTTGAAAAACCTGGCCTGATTGGCCTCATCCTCGCCGGCAACGAGGCGGCGGGTGATATCCGCCCAACCCGGCAGATCCATCGCTATATTGACCACGGGCCAGTCGCCGCCCCAAACGACCCTGTCCCAGCCGAAGGCAGTGATCGCGTGCTCTACATACGGCCGCACGGCAGCTTCGGGATCCTGGTCCGGGCCGCAATAGACGACCACCCCGGAGATCTTGCAGTGGACGTTGGGCAGCGTCGCCAACCGATCGATAGCCGAGCGCCAGTCGTCGAAATCACCGCCGGCGATGTCGGGCACACCGCAATGATCGAGGACCATGACCGTGTTGTCGCACGCCGCCGCCAACTCGTAGGCGACGCCGAGTTGACGCTGCAGAAAGCACAAATCGTAGACCCTGCCGCGAGCGCCAATCTTGCGGATGTTGGCCCGGAACGCGTCCGTCTGTGACAGCTCGTCGTCGTGGACATGAAGAATGCGGCGATAGCCGACACACAAGGGGTCGGCCGTGGCATCGAGCCAGGCATCGAACCCCTCCGCCCGTTCGGGGTAACAGCCGACAATGGCCGCCCGCGTCCGATTGCCGGTGGCAGCGGCGCAGTCGAGTGCAAACCGCGCTTCCGCTGTCTCCTGTGGCTCGTCGACGGCGGTCTCCATGAAGATCGCATCGGCAATCCCCGCTTTTTCGGCGAGTGTCGTGTAATCGTCCTCGGTGAAACTGCCGTCGGCCAGCGCCGGGATGCCGTCGGCCCAGGCGTAGCTGAACCGGTCACGATAGATGAGGTGCTGATGGGTATCGAGCAGGGGGATCATGGTTTCTTGCTCCCTTCAAATCGGGTGTGTGTCATAGTGGCGGCATCCAGAACCGTTTGCCTAAAGCACCTTGTAGGTTGCTCGGTCGATCAGATCCCAGTCGAGTTCGATCCCGAGTCCTGGGCCGCTCGGCAGTGTGGCGATCCCGTCATCGATCGAAATCGGTTCCTTCAAGCCAAAAGCGAATTGCTCGACCGGCGTCAAAAGCTCGAAGTAGGAATTGTTGGCGACCGCCGCGCCGACATGCAGGTTCACCAGCTCAAGCGGATGCATGATCGTCGTATGAATCTCGCAGTTCATGTGGAAGGCTTCCGCCAGCCGCGCCGTCTTCAGTACGCCGGTAATGCCACCCGTCCAGGAGACATCGGCCCGCACGGCATCGACCACACGTGTCGCCACGCATTCAGCGACGCTGTAGGGGTGCTTGGCCAGCACCTCGGTTCCGACCACCGGGATATCGAGCACGCGCGTGAGTTCGCGCAGCGCTGAGAACGCCTCGTCGGGAAGCGGTTCTTCCAGCCACAAATAGCCTAGCCGCTCCAGCTCGCGACCGAAGCGGACGGCCTCCTCCAATGTGTAGGGAGCGACCGGATCAGCCATCAACGCGAAGTCGTCACCGACCGCCTCCCGGACGCCGATATGAATGTCGATGTCCTCGGCCAGCGAGCGGCCGGGCGGGTGGGTCTTGTAAGCCTTGAACCCGGCGTCTCTCACGGCCTGCGCCTCGGCCTGGTAGGCGGCCGCATCGGCAAGCACCAGAGAGCTGCAGTAGACAGGCAATTCGCGGCGCGCGGCGCCGAGATACTCAAACAGCGGCTGACCGGCGGCCTGCGCTCCCAGCAGCCAAAGGCAGATGTCGGCCGGTCCATAGGAATAGATAGGCAGATGATTCCACCACCGATCTGCGGTCCGGAAGTCCTTCCAGATCGCCTCCCGGTCGAAAGCGTTCCTGCCAATCAATAGCGGCTTGAGACCGGCGACCGCCAGTTCACCCGAACCGCGCGCCGACCGCGCGGCGAAACCGAAACTCGACGCGCTGAGCCCGGCATCGGTCTTGAGGGTCAGGACCAGGAACTCGAGGCCGTCGACCCCGTGTCCGCCGCGAAATGTATCACCGGCCAGAACGGTTTCGGTGGCACTGCAACAGCGGACTTCCAGGTCGACGATTCTCATCAGAACTTTCCGTACTGCAGATACGCCTCCTGCGGATCGGTTCCTTCGAGAATGGCCGTGCGAACCTTGTTCTCGGTCTGCATCGCTTCGCTCGCCCTGGCAGCGATATCGGCAGCCTTATCCTTTGGTATCCGGACCATCCCATCGAGGTCGCCGAGCAGGTAGTCGCCGGGCTGAATAGCCACGTCGCCGATGACGATCTCGACATCGACGGCATCAGGCAGCCACATCCCGACGATATCGCGTGGCGTGTGAAACCGCCGCCAGGCCTGGAAGCCGATATCGACGAGGAACCGCGTGTCGCGGATTCCGCCATCGATCACGCAGCCACGGATGCCGCGCTTTGCCAGGGTTTCCGCCGACAGCTCACCCATATGGGCAATTGTATTGTCGTTCGGTTGGGCGGCCCAGATATGCCCCGAGCGCGCCTTTGACAACAAGCCGGTCCAGGCGAGGAGGGTTTCGTGCGGGTCGGCCGATTCGTCGATATGCCCCGAAATGGTGAATGCTGGTCCGCACAGCACCTGATCCGGAATCAGCGGTGTCATATCTGGCGGCAGGGTGAAGTTGCGATGGCCGTCGGCGCGCATGACGTCGTGAACGACGCCGGTGTAGCATTGTACCAACTGGTCGCGGATGGAGTCATGGTCAGCCATGGTAAAACACCTCCTCCATCATCGCCCACCATTCCCCGTCTTTGCGGCTTTCCAGCGGCCGCTGGCAGGGCATGCACAGGTCCCACCACCTCTTGGTAGCGTCCAGGTCGGCCATTTTGGCCATATCGGCCTCGAAGTCGTTGCCGACATATTCCCAATAGCCGAACAGCAGATTCTCGGGCTCACGCAGGAAGATCGAATAGTTGCGGATATTGGCATCGGAGATCGATTGAAGGATCTCCGGCCAAACCGTCGCATGGAGTTTCTTGTATTCCGGTATCTTCTCGGGCGCGATCCCGATCACCATTCCCATCCTCTGCATCACGCTGTTCCTTCCTGAGATCCGGGCGTATCGATGACGTTGCGGCCGCTCGCCGCGTCAAAGACGTGGACGCGATCGACGGCGAGCACAAACCGCATCGTCTCGTCAGCCTCGACGACGCGCGGTTTGAGCATCTTGCCCTGAACTTCCTTGCCGCCGATGGTGCTGAACAACAGCGTTTCGGTCCCGAGCGGCTCGGCAATCGCGACTTCGAGGTCGAACTCCGCCATCGCACCACCGTCCAGCAGTCCGTGGCCCTTCGGCGCCAGATCGTCGGGCCGGATACCGACCACGACACGCTGCCCGTTTTCAACATGAGCCCGTGCCCGCGCCGGAACCGGAATGACCACACCATCATCCAGGCCGATCGTGCCTTGGCCTTCGCCGGCAATACGAACGATTCCGTCAAGCTGGTTCATCGGAGGACTGCCGATGAAGGAACCGACAAACACGTTTGCCGGAGAATCGAAGACCTC
>JAAEOR010000397.1 GCA_024222895.1 Hyphomicrobiales bacterium
AGGGACGGCAGGTCGTAGATCAGCATCATGACGCGATCACCGTTGGCGCCGACGTCGAGGCCGATCGACGGCCCCTGCCAGTAGACCCGATGCTGCCCGGCGTTCTTGGTATAAAGGACACCTTCACCGTAGCGCGCGCCTCCGATCAGTGCACCGCTGCCCTCCTGCCCGACGATATACCCATTCGGCAGGCCATAACGGCCGATTGCGTGCTCGACGATGCTGGCGAGGCCCTGGGATACGTCACCGAAGAATTGACCACCGGCAGCGACCAGTTCCCCTTGGCTGAAAGCGCCTGGCTGATCGGTTGCCAGCGACGGATCACCGGTGAGGGCAGGGTCTGCGGGCAGCGGAGCTACATCGGCGCCCGGCTGGGCCGGGTAAACCCGCGTGTCGGGTGCGGACGGGGCCACTGATCCCGTCGTCGTAGCATCCTGTGCGATCGCCGGCGCGGCCAGCCACGATATCGCAACCAGAACGGTGGCTGCAGCGCGCAAGACTGTGTTGATCATCCGATTGGTCCCTCTGCAGGCGGCGGTCGGCGCCGTGTTAGCCCCGAATCGGGCGGCGGCGAAAGCCTTGATAGTCCGAAAAATGGGCGGCGCCGCGGCGGTCCGGTTCGTTGTATCGACTGTGGTTGGCACACCGGTGGGGCCGTTGTATCGAACGTGCGGCGGATTCTGGACGTGATTCGCTTTCGCGGC
>JAAEOR010000398.1 GCA_024222895.1 Hyphomicrobiales bacterium
ACGCGGGCGGAGCGCGAGGAGAAACTGAGGGCCGCCCACTTCAACCTGTTCGCGCTGAAATCGGGCGACGTCCTCATCGATCTGCTGACCGACAGTGGCACCGGGGCGATGAGCGCCGAGCAATGGGCGGCCATCATGCGGGGCGACGAAAGCTACGCCGGCTCGCCCTCCTTCGATCGGTTCAGGGACGCCGTCACCAACCTGATGCCGTTCAGGCACGTCATCCCGACCCATCAGGGCCGTGCGGCCGAGGCCATTCTCATGTCGATCCTCGGTGGTCCAGGGCGAATGGTCCCGTCCAACACCCATTTCGACACCACCCGCGGCAACATCGAGGCGACCGGCGCCGAAGCCTTCGATCTCGTCATTGCCGAAGGCAGGGACCCCATGTCGCTTCATCCGTTCAAGGGCAACATCGATCTCGAGGCCCTCGAGGCAGTCCTACAGGAGCATGGTGAAGCGGTTCCCGTGGTAATGCTCACCATCACCAACAATGCCGGCGGCGGCCAGCCGGTGAGCCTTGCCAACATCCAGGCAACGTCGCGGCTTGCCCGTCGCTTTGGCAAGCCCTTCATCATCGACGGCTGCCGGTTTGCCGAGAATGCCTGGTTCATCAAGCAGCGCGAAGAGGGGCAGGGGGATCGCCCGATTCCGGACATCGTCCGAGACTGCTTTTCCTGCGCCGATGGCATGACCATGAGCGGCAAGAAGGATGCCTTCGGCAACATCGGCGGCTGGCTTGCGGTCAATGACGACGCCTTCGCCGAACAGGCCCGGGTCAAGCTGATCCAGACCGAGGGATTCCCGACCTATGGCGGCCTGGCCGGGCGCGATCTGGAAGCCCTGGCGCAGGGGCTGGAGGAGATCGTCGACGAAAACTACCTGCGCTATCGGGTCCGCACCAACGAGTACATCGTCGAAAGGCTGGATGCGCTCGGCGTGCCGGTGGTCAAACCGGCCGGCGGCCACGCGGTGTTTGTCGATGCCAGGCAATGGCTTCCGGACATCGACCCGCTGCGCTACCCGGCCCACGCGGTCGCTTGCCGGCTCTATGAGATCGCCGGAATTCGATCTTGCGAGATCGGCAGTGTCATGTTCGGCCGTCAGCCGGACGGGTCGGAAGTTCCGGCCGCCATGGAACTGGTGCGCCTCGCGTTTCCCCGCCGGACCTACACCCAGTCGCACGCCGACTATGTGATCGAAGCGTTCGAGCTGCTCAAGACCGAGTTGGCAGACCTCAAGGGTTTTCGGATCACCCAGGAGCCCAAGCAGATGCGCCACTTCACTTGCCGTTTTGTCCGACTTTGAGAGGCGATTCGGAGTGCTCGCTCAACCAATGCACCTGGTCACCGACACGCTGCCGTTGGCGGTTGCGCGCGACGCCTCGACACGCCGGTGCACAGCGCCGACCTTTGCCACGCCAAAGATCAGTGTCGTCGGCTGGCCGCATTTACCATCGCCCAACGATCACCCTGATGCCTTGAATTGGGGCGGGGCGATCTCTATAGATGGAGGGGCGTGATGCTCCCTTCGTCTAGTGGTCTAGGACGCTGCCCTCTCACGGCAGAAACAGGGGTTCG
>JAAEOR010000399.1 GCA_024222895.1 Hyphomicrobiales bacterium
CTCCCTGCAGTCGCGGTGTTTCTCGCGACCGCACAGCTTGACTTTGAGTCTCGGCGTAGCCTGAGCATCGTCTTTGTGGGCATGGCGATCTTGAGCGTTCCTTTGGGTCTCGCCCAATTGGCCCAGGGACCGGACAGTGGTCTACGCTTCTTCCCGGTCACGAACTTCAGCGAGAGTGTCGGCTTTTTTGCCAACCGAAACCACTACGCAGCACTTCTCTATGCCCAGATCCCGATCGTTGCCGCCTGGATCATCAGCCTCGCCAGTGATCGAAAGGGCACGAACTGGCTGGTTGTTGCCGCATTCGCCCTTGCCATAGCGCTCCTGATTCTTGGGGTTGGGATGTCACGGTCACGTGCGGGCATCCTTCTGGCGACCGTCGCCGTGCTGAGCAGTCTCGGCATGCTGGCGGCCAGCCGGCAGCGGCTGGCGCGCTACGGATCCTTTCTTCTGCTCGGCGCCTGGCTCCTGGGTGCGATCCTTGTCGTTCAATACGCCTTCTCCGGCCTCGTCGACCGGTTGGACGATAGTCTGCTGGCGGATCTCAGGATCGACATCGCCCGCGTCACCATCGATGCTGCGGCCGCATTTCAGCCCGTCGGCACCGGCTTCGGAACATTCGAGGCCGTCTACCGTATCGCTGAACCGACTGACCTTCTTCGGCAGAAATACATAAACCACGCACACAACGATTGGCTCGAACTGTGGATGGAGGGCGGATGGGTCACAGTCATTCTTCTGGCCCTGTTTCTTGCCTGGTTCGGGCGCCGGAGCTATCAGCTTTGGCGACGTCAGGCGTCAGGCGAAGAGGGGCTTGACCTCGCACTGCAGCGGGCGGCGACGATTTCAATTTCAATAATCCTCCTTCATTCAGCCGTCGACTACCCTTTGCGGACAACCGCAATGATGACCTTTTTCGGCTGGTCCTGTGCTCTCATGATCTTGCCGATGTCCTCACGCGGTAGCGCCAAGCCAGGCGATCGTCAGGAACGCACCGGCCACCGGCGTCGACCCTCAAGTCGTTCAACGCGGCGACGGACGTTTAAGCGTGGGTGGGGCTGACCGATGGTGAGGTTGATCAGCCCCGGTTTGTCATCCGCTCGATCTTGATGTCGTCATAGAAGACCGCCCCACCAATTTGTGTCTCCAGTCGCGTGCGCGCCGGCAGGCGTAGCTGAAGCCACTGTGCTGCGCATCCCGATTGCGGTACTTCAAACCCGAAGTCGAAAGCAGTCCATGGAACCGATCCGGACAACGGTTTGCTCTGACCGAGAACCTCCGATGCGTTGTCAGCACAGACGATCTCCCAGACCATTCCGCGTTCGTTTTCAAGCCTCTCAGCGCGCTCCAGCCCGCTCAGTTTGTAGCGGCCGGGCGGCAGGACAAGCATCTTGCGAACGTGCCGATAACGAACCCGCGTGTCGGCAAAGACAACCTGAAGGGCACGATCATCCGGACCACGGGAGATAACCTCGGTCGTTGCGCCACGCACCTGCGAGATCAACCAGTCAAAGGGAAGTCCGGTGAGCGGTTTCTCAAACGCTCCGTTGTGCGCATAGGCGACACCGGCGCTCGGACTCTCGAACAAAAAATGCAGCCATGTGAGATAGGCGAGCTGATACTGTTCCTGAGCTATGAGCCGGTTGAGAAAATACCCGAGTTCGACATCGGTTGGAGGGTGAGGACTATCCGCCAGAGCCGCATAGACCTCAAAAACGGTTGCCGAATCGTCGATTCGTTCTCTGGTGAGTGCCTCGAGGAATCGAGCGCGCCACGGCGGCGAGCGGGCAAGCACCTCCGTCAACGCGTCGATACCGTCCGGATCACTTGTAAACGCCGAAAGCGCCGCGATGACATCGTCCGTCAAGTCGGAATGCGTACGCAGAATTGCGTCCGCGTGCTTGGCCGCATCCTGGAAACGACCATCAGCGAGGCCTTGGTTGAACAACCAGATCTGCGCAGCAGCGTCGCGTCGCGTGCGCGAATTCAACGTTTGCATGACCTCGGACGCACGACGCGGGTCGCCATCGAGATCCGATGTGAGTGCGATCGCTCGCAATGCCCGCGCACTTATCGGGTTGGATCGGATGGCTTGTCCCGCCAGCCGTTGAATCTCGTCTTTGTGCTGCTCAGGGCTCTCAGCCTTCAGCAGGTTCTCGACCACGCCCATGCGCGCATCTTCGGAGCCCGGACGCCATGCGAGCGCCGCCTCCGGATCAGACCGGGCCATCAGCGCACCGACGGTACGGGTGACAACCAGCCAACCGAGTCCGACACAGGCGGCCAACACGAGAATACGGAGGGCGATCCGGATCCTGGGCATCAGGCGTCAACCCGACGCCATCTCAGTTCGCGTTCGGGTGAAACACCGCGAATTCGAATCAGTGGCAACCGCCGGCAATGCAAGCTGGGCCCCGAAGAGCGTCGTCAGGACAGAGCTCATGTCTGGCGCGCATCGGTTATCTTGGCCTTGCTCTCCGGGCCTTCATCCACCGCATCGTCGCCGTATCCGTAACCATAGCCATAGCCATAGCCATAACCGTAAGAACTCCCGGACGCTTTGACCTTGGCGGCAACAACACCGATCATGTCTGCACGGGCGAAGTGCAACCGCTTGATCGCCGCTTTGGCGACATTCGGGCCGGTCTTCGCCACGTCAATCACCATCAGCGTTCCCACGGTCATGCTTGACAGGAGTGGTGCATCGGCGAGTGCCCCGACCGGAGGCCCGTCAATGACGACCAGGTCGAACTTCTCCGATGCGACCGTGAGGAACGAATGCATTCTCGGGTTTGCGATCAGTTCGGCGGGATTCGGCGGCACTGGCCCCGCTTGCATGAAGCTCAAGCCTTCCGGGTCGATCTTTCGAATGGCGTCGGAAGGCAGGACGGATCCCGAGAGGACGTTTGACAGGCCAACGTCCTTTCCGACACCCAGGTATTTGTGAAGCGCCGGCTTGCGAAGATCCGCATCGACGAGCAGCACGCTATACCCGAGTTCCGCAAAGTTTCCTGCCAGCGAGAGCGATGTGGACGACTTGCCTTCCGATGGTTTGGCGCTTGTCACCAACAGTGTATCCGGGGCGCCATAGGGCGTGGAGAACTGGACCGATGTGCGCAATGAGCGGTAGGCCTCGGCCGAGGTCGAACGCCGGTCTTCGATCAACTGACTGGGATCATCAAGCCCTTGCACCAATGGAATGACTCCGAGGACCGGCAGGCCGAGTGCGTCTTCCATATCTTGTGCCGACTTGAAGGAATCGTAGAAGTACTCCTTGGCGAAGGCGGCACCACCACCGACCATCAGACCGAAAGCTAGTGCCAGCGCGAGACTCCGCTGCATCCTTGGCGAGATGGCGTACGCTGACTGTGCTTCATCCACGATAGAGACATTGTTGATCCCCACCCCGCCGGCGATACCGATTTCCTTGTACCTCTGAAGCAGCCCATCATAGAGCGAGCGATTTGTATCAACCTCTCTCTGGAGGATATTGTACTGGATATTGCTGTTCCGGAATTTCGTGACGGCCGCAGTGAGTTTTTCCATACGCTTCATCAACTCGGTTTCCTGGGCCTTGGCCGTCTCATATTCGGATTTGACCGAGTCCCTTATAAGGTCCACTTCGTCGGCAATCTGGCGATCGACCTCATCGATTTGCGCCTTGAGCTTCTTCATCTCCGGGAAGGCTGGTTTGTAGACGCTGAGTTTGTCCTGATAGTCGGTCTCCAGCTCAACCTGGCGCGCCCTCATTGTTGCGATTGCCGTATTCTCGAGGATCTTGGGGATCGCGATGTTTTCTTCAGAGCTCAATTTCTTCCAGAGCAGCTCGGCTCGCAGTTTTTCCAGCGCAACCTTGTCGAGTTCGGCGCTGGCGGACGCCAGATTCGCCATCGTCAACGTCTGATTGGAATCGTCGCCGGTTGTCACAATGCCTTCCGCCCCGGCGTAGGCGACGAGTTCCTTTTCGGATTCCTCAAGCTTCAGTTTCAGTTGTTCCAGGCGCTCCTCAAGAAACACCTTGGCATACGAGGACGACTCCTGGCGGCGTTCCAAATTCAGTTTGACAAAACCTTCCGCTATCGCGTTGACCACCCGCGTCGCCGTCCGGGGGTCCGGACTTGTGAAGCTCAGTTGGACAATACTGGAGTTCCGCACCGGGCTTACACTGAGCCCGCCTCGAACCATCCCGGCAATCGACGATCGTCGCTCCTCAACCTCTTCGAGGGTTGTCTCTGGTCTTTCGGGCGCACCAAAGGCCAGCTGTTTGAGCTTCTGCCACGGCGAAGGTGCGTCGATGTCAAGGAACGTGCGGGCATCCTCTTGGTTCAGCTCGGACGCTACGCGTTCGGCCAACGCCCGACTGCGCAGCAGTTCATACTGCGTCTGGTAGAATTCGTACCGGCCCGCCGCACCCTGCCGTTCAAAACCCTGGACGTCGATGATGCGGTCGACATCCCGATCAATCTGGATCGTCGCACTCGCCTGATAGATCGGTGTGGTCAGAAGCGTCTGGACAAATGCGCCAGCGACAAACAGCGCTGCAACACCCAGGATGATCCAACGGTGCCTGAACGCCATCCACAAGTATTTGCGAAAGTCGATGCCCTCGTCCCGGGACGGCTGCTCCGGGACAGGGCCAAGCGTGTACTCTGCGTCTACATCATGATTTCTGCTGATCAGCCTAGGGTTTTCCGCCTTCGGCCGATAGATGTATTCACCGCTGCTGTTACCTCTGCCGACCAAGGCCCCTGACCGGCTTTCGGGCATCTGCCAGTCGTCATCGGCGATCCCGTCGGTGTTTTCCTTCTTGTCCTTCTCTCCATTGGGCTCGTCTTTACTGGACATCGAGGGAGATGAGACGCCCTTCAGGTCCGGGGCTATCTCCACGACGTCGTCGTCATCGTCCCCGTGAGAATGGCCGACCAGTTCCTCATCCGACCAAAGCGACGCGTCTTCCGTCGCGGCGTCGTCTGCTTCTGACCGCTGCTCCGGCGGGCGAGGCTTCCGGCCTTCGTCGGGATCATTCGTCGTCATTTACGACTTCCTGTGCGTCCGCCACCGAGTTAGGTGACCCGCATGCGATCATATCCTTGCCTCCTGATAACGCGGATCAATCCCACGTGACAACCAGTGTTGAATCGGTGAACGGATGAGCCCTTGCGGACCGGACCGGCCGTCGACGAATCGATCTGCGTCAGGACCACTCCGCTGCTGGCTTCCGTGGCATCCATTCCGGATCCCGTGGATGCCGCCCATACGGATCACTACCACGGCCGCCTAGAGAAATGGCGTAAAAAGACCAAAAACCGGGATTGTCTCCCGAATTCCGCTAAGTACCGAGCGAAACCCGGACTGGTCGACCTTGACAATGTCGCCCGCCTGAAGGATCGGATCGTCGGCATCACCTCGACCCATTGCCTTGTAGTCGAATTTGGCTACCTGCTGCTTTCCGTCAACCCGACGCAGAACCACGATACCACTCGGATCGGCGATTTGGCGATCAAGTCCCCCGGCGGTCGCAATTGCCTGCAGCAGCGTCGTGCGCCCTTTGAGCGGGTAAACGCCAGGGGCGTTGACCGCGCCGCTAACCGCGATCCGCTGGGTTGGATTTTCCTTAACAAATACAGAAACTTCCGGGGCCTGGAGATATGTGTCCTTCAACTTGGCCGTTATCGTTGATTCGAGAGCGGGCACGGTTTTTCCCTGGGCAACCATCTGGCCGATCAGCGGCAGTGTGATCCGGCCGGATGAGTTGACTTCGACTGTCTTGCTCAGATCGGGCACCTGGAAGACTGAAATTTCCAGGACATCGGCAGGCTGGATCTTGTAGTCAGCAGCAGCCTTGGTGTCGTTTGCGCCAAAAGCCTGCAGTGTCGTCAGTTCGCTGAGGGCCTTGTCAGCTTGTTCCGATTTCTTCGAGGTGTTGCATCCCGCGATCGTCGCGCACAAGGCAGCAACCAGGACGAGGCGCACTATCCCCCATCCTCCGGTCCGACGCGACACCCGCACTCTCAGCACCTCAGGCTCCCCGGCCGGAAATCACTTGCTCCGGCGACAAATCTTGCAGAATCGACAAAGGATTGGCAGCTACCAGAGTTTGCGCGCGATCTTCGCCGACCCGCTTTCCGACAATATCCCTAGATTCGGCCAATTTCGGCTGGCGGCTGGTTGTATTGTGGGCATCGCTGGCGAGCAGATCAACAATTCCCTCATCAATCATTCTTTCAGACCAGTATTTTGGTTCCCTGCCGAATTGGCCGGTCAAGGAGTTTCCGGTTAGCTGCATCAAAACGCCGGCTCGCGCAATACGCGTAATCGCATCAAAGCGACCGCTGATCCAGCCCAGCCGTTCGGGATGGGTGAGGATCGGAACAAACCCGGATGAAAGAAATGAAAGCGCGAAATCCTCCATTCGCGGCGGAAAAACGTCATGAGGAGGCTCCAGGAGAAAGTAACGGCTGCCGCAAATCGTCGGCACCGTACCGCCCATCAGACCCGACAGAAGCTTTGGGTCGAGGTGTGCGTCAGCTCCCGTTGTGAGTTCCAATGCAATGCCCGCGTGACTAATTGCCTCAGCGAGCGAATCAACCGCCAGCCCGATTCCGTTGCTGTTATTTGCATAAACGCCGGGTTTTATGTGCGGCGTGCACGCCATCGTAACGATGCCGTCCGCCTCAGCGATCCGTGCCATTTCCAATGAGACGGAAAGGCTGGGAGAACCGTCGTCACAGCCCGGCAGGATATGGGAATGGAGATCAATCATGATTCGACGGAATCAGACTTAACATTCTTTCAAAATCGAAGCGGGGTAAACGCAGTCGGTTCGCCGCGCGCTCCGGCAACCCCGCGGGCGATCGCCAATAACGCCACGATGGCGGCACCAAAATGGCAAACAGTTTGCCTGCCCGAGTTGATCGCGATCGTCGATCGTCTCGTCGGGAGTTCCGGGAAGCTCTGACGCACCGCCGCCTGACAGCGATCACTTGACTCTCGACACTGCCAACGCCGTCGTCGTGATCGAGAGCGCCTCATCTCCGCCTATTGGATTTCATCCTCGATGGTGAAACCCGTCGAAATGTAGGCGTCAAACGATAGCCGTACCGTCGTTGGCGAAGACATGCCGTCCTTCGGTTCCGAGACGTAGAAACACCTGATCACCGTGCCTGAGTTGCGTCTTGCCGGAAGCAACTACTGTGAGCAGGCCGGCCGAACCGGCGGCGGCGGCGTAGATGATGCTTTCGGGACCGAGATGCTCGACCACTTCGACCCGGGCGGCAAGATCGGCGTCTGCCTCGTCGACAATGGTCATCGCATCCGGCCGCACGCCCACGGTTACCGAGGCGCCGACCGTCAGCGCGTCCGCGGCCGGCACTCTTATCGGCCGTCCGGACGCGGCAAGGTCGATGGCCGCCGCCCGGTCGTCGCGGGAGGATACGACCGCGTCCAGGAAGTTGATTCGCGGCTGGCCGAGAAAGCCGGCAACGAACCGGTTGGCCGGGCGCTCGTAGAGTTCCAGCGGCGCGCCGATCTGTTCGACGGTGCCATGGTTGAGAACCACGATCCGGTCGGCGAGAGTCATGGCCTCGACCTGATCGTGGGTCACATAGACCATCGTGGCGCCGATGTCGGCATGAAGCCGAGCGATCTCGACACGCATCTGGACCCTTAGCGCAGCGTCGAGATTGGACAGCGGTTCGTCGAAGAGAAACACCTTTGGCTTGCGCACGATGGCCCGGCCGATGGCAACCCGCTGACGCTGGCCACCGGAAAGCTGCTTCGGCTTCCTGTCCATCAGCGGCTCGATTTGCAGGATACGCGCCGCCTCTGCAACCCGACCGGCGACATCGTCCTTTGCCGCGCCGGTCATTCGCAGGCCGAAGGACATGTTCTCTTCCGCCGTCATATGCGGATAGAGGGCATAGGACTGGAACACCATGGCGACTTGACGGTCGCTTGGCGGAAGTCGGGTGACGTCGCGGCCGGCGATCGCAATCTGCCCGGCCGAAACGGATTCGAGACCGGAGATCATCCGCAGTAGCGTCGACTTTCCGCAGCCGGACGGTCCGACAAAGACCATGAACGCACCGGAATCGACAGAGAGGTCGACCCCCTTGATGATCTCGGCGGTACCAAAGCGCTTCTTGACGCCGTCCAGGCGAAGGTCGCTCATCCCTTGACCGCTCCCATCGTCAAACCCCGAATGAAGTAGCGTTGGAAGAACAGAAATACGATCAGCGTCGGCAAGCTGGCGAGGAGCGCCAGCGCGCCCTGCACACCCCATGCGACGGTGTACTGGCCGCGCAGGAACACCAGACCGAGCATGATGGTTCGGACATCGTCGCTTTGGGTGAAGATCAACGGCCACAGGAAGTCGTTCCAGATCCAGGTGAACTGCAGGGTCGCCAGGACAGCGATCGCCGGCAGGCTGATCGGTAGAGCAATGCGGGTCAGGATCTGCCACTCGTTGACGCCCTCAACCAATGCCGCTTCTCGCAAGGCGGTTGGCACTGCAGCAAAGAAATTGCGCATCAGCAGCGTACAGATCGGGATGCCCATGGCGGTGTGGACGATAATCATCGGCCACAATGTGTCGATCAGGCCCATCTGGTTGAACAGCTTGAACAACGGGATGAGGATGATCTGTGGCGGAAAGAAAAGCCCGGAGACGATGACCAGGAAGATTGCCTCGCTGCCGCGAAACGGCAGCTTTGCAAAAACCCAGCCGGCAAGAATGCCCAAGACGATTGACGCGGCTGTGGCCGGCGCGGTCACCAGCAAGGTGTTGAGGAAATAGACCTTGACCGAGGGGTTGGCGAGCACCTCGATGAAATTGCCGAGATAGAGCGTCGCCGGGAGCGACCACAGGTCGCCGAGGGCGATGTCGCGTGTCGTCTTGAATGCGGAGAGGACAACCCCGGCGGTGGGGGCGAGAAACAGCAGGGCCAGAATTATCAGGCAGACAATCAAAGCGGCGCGTCCAGGCCGGAAGCTGGAGGCGGCCGGCGACTCAAGGGCAAGGTCAGTCATAGACCTCGTCCAATTTCCGCAACTGGCGGAAGTAGAGGTAGATGATCGACAGGGCAATCAGAAAAAGCACCACTGAAATGGCACTGCCGTACCCCATCCGATACTTCTTGAACGACTCCTCATACATGAAATAGGCGAGCGTATTGGACGACTGGAACGGGCCGCCGCCGGTCATGATGTAGAGGATGTCGAACCCCTTCAACGAATTGATCACCGACAGGGCAATGACGACGACGGTGGCGGGTCGCAGCATCGGCAGGACGATATGGCGGGTCTGTTTCCAGCGATTGACCCCGTCGATGTCAGCCGCTTCCAGCAGCTCGCGCGGAATCGCCGTCAGCCCGGCAAGGAAGATGACCATCGCCAGCCCTGTCTGCTGCCATGACCAGGCGAGGATGACCGAGCCGAGCGCCGTGGACGGCTCGGCCAGCCAGGCAAAATTGAAGCGGCGCATGCCGGTCACCGTCTCGATCGTGGTGTTGAGCAAGCCCCAGTCGGGTTGATAGATCCAGATCCAGATCTGGCCGACAATCACCGCCGCCAGGCAAATGGGCAGATAGAAGATCGACTTGAAGATGCGGGCGCCACGCAAACCGGTGTTGAGCAACAATGCCAGGCCGAGACCAAGCAGGGTCGGTACCACCAGAGCGGCCACCATCCAAACGGCAGTATTGGCGATGGCGTTGAAGAACTGCGGATCGCTGAACACCCGCGCGAAATTGGCGAGCCCGACAACGTCGAAATCCGACGAAAAGCCATTCCAGTTGGTGATCGAGTAGCGGAAGGAATCGATCAGCGGCCACAGCACGAAGACCGAGAAGACCGTCAGGACGGGCGCCAGCAGAACGACCCTCCAGAATGTGTCGCGCCTCTCCATGATTTCCTTCCGCCACAATCGAAAAGGAGACGGGCAGGGTCCGCCCGTCTCCCGTTTACCACGACTGGAAGCGACTATTCTTTGAACGCGTCCTCTGCGCCCTTCTGGGTCCTGTCCATCAGAGCGTCGATATCCGAGGAATCGTTCATAAACTCCGCAAACATGTTGAGCCCGACTTCGGCGACCGGCGGCGGCGTTGCCAGATCGTAGTTGAAGGCAAAGGCGTCGGCGCCATTGACCGCGTCAAGGGCGCGGCTCATCACCGGCGTATAGGTGGATACGTCGACATTGACGTTCGGCGAAAGGGCGCCCTGGACCTGAGCCCATTTGGCTTGAACGGCCGGATCCGACACGAGCCAAGCGAGCAGCTTGCGTGCGGCCTCAGGGTGTTCGGCATTGGCAGCGACCAGCCATCCGTCAACCGGCCCGACCACCGCATTTGGTACGCCTTCGTCAATCACCGGAAACGCGAAGAAGTCATAGTCTTCTCCGGCCTTGAGATCCTGGCCGTTCCAGTAACCAGTAATCCAGGTGCCCATCAGGGTCATTGCCGCATCGCCGCGGGCAACCTGATCGGACGCCTGGGTCCAGTCGTTGGCGTTGGAGTTGGCCGCGAAGCAACCGGCATCCACGAGATCCTTCCAGAGTCCCATAGCCCGCTTGACCTCGGCGTCGGTATAGGACGCCTCGCCGGCCATCAGCCGGGCGCGATAATCCGGACCGGCAGTCCGCAGCAGGAGGTAGTCGAACCAGAACTGGGCCGGCCAGCGGTTCTTGGAGCCGAGCGCGATGGGATCGATTTCCATTTCCTTCAAGGTTGCACACGCTGCCAGTAGTTCGTCCCAGGTGCCGGGCATTGTTTCGATGCCGGCCTCGGCCATGACCTTCGGGTTGTAGAACATCCCGGCATAATGATAGCCGAACGGGATCAGGTAGCGCTCGTCGTTGTACGAGGTAGCACCGTCGGCGACCGACTTGGCGACGATCGCATCCAAATCATTAGCCGCCCACATGTCGTCGATGGAGGCGAGATTACCGGCGTCGACGACAAACTGGGTGCGCGCGCCGGCCCAGTAGCTGAAGATGTCCGGCAGACTATCGCCGGCAGCGCGGACCAGGATTCCGGTTTTGAAGTCCTCGTGGCCGATCGGACTGTCCTCGACGGTGACCCCGGTTTTGTCCTTGAACGCGTCGAATATCTCAGTGATGCCCTTCTGACCGAGTTCGCCGGTGAAGTAATGCGAAACGGTCACCGTGTCGTCCTCGGCAAACGCCGGAGATGTCGAAAGCTGGAGCGGCACGGCAACAAGGGCGGCGCCGGCTGCGGCTTGGATGAGATGCCAGGATTTCATGCGTTCCTCCCAAGAACTGACGAAGCAATAAGTTGCCCTATATGATACCCATATACAAGCGACTTGCCTATCAGTTGCCGCTGTGCTCATTTGTGTCAACATCATCTTGTGAAAGACGCGCTTTTTCCAAGATTAGTATCCTATAGGGCAACGCATCGGCTCTTGTGTTGCGTATTAGGCAACAGACGGTGGCCAAGCTGACCCGATGGAGGGAAGCGCATGCGGGTTGTGCAATCGTTGCAGAGAGGTCTGGCGGTGCTCGACTACCTGGCAGACAGTACCGAACCCGTGCGTACCTCCGACATCGCCGCACACTTCTCGATCGACAAGGCGAACGCCTCGCGCCTTCTCAACACGCTTTCGGCGGCAGGCTACGCCCGGCGGACGCCTGACCGACGCTATGCGCCAGGTGCCCGATTTCCCGGCGCCGAGGGCCGGACACTGGAGGCGCTGATCGACCTGCGCGAACGAACCCGATCGCTGCTGGAAGGGTTGGTCGAAGCGTCAGGCGAATGCGCCCACATGGCAGTGCTTGTCGCCGACAAGGTCTGGTACGTCGACAAGATATCCTCACCCCATCCGCTGCGGGTCGACCACCCGGTCGGCGCGCTGGCTCCGCTCCACTGTACCGCGCTCGGCAAGGCGTATCTGGCCTTCGGGTCCCGGGTCGCATCAAGCGACCTCGCAAGGTTCACGACCCACACGATCACTACCCTCGACGGCCTGGCAGCCAATCTCGATGCGGCTCGCCGCGAGGGCTTCACCCGCGACGACGAAGAGTTCAGCCCCGGCGTGCGCTGCGTTGCCGCGCCAATCCGTAACCGCTCCGGCGCCATGATGGGCGCAGTTGGACTGTCGGGCCCCACAGCCCGCATCGATGCCGCCCGCTTCGACGATCTCGGACGCCTGGTGCGCGATCGCGCAGCGGAACTCACACCGCCCACCAATGGACTGGACGAATGACCGCACAACTCGATCAGGTCCGCGTCGGCTTCATCGGCGCCGGGCGCATCTCCGACCTGCACGCTATAGAATACCAATCCAATCCGGACGCGGCGGTCGTCGCAATCGCCGACATCGAGCCGGAGGTCGCATCGGAGCGGGCCCGCGCCTGGGGATTCCCGGATGCGCGGATCTATACCGACTATCGAGCACTCCTCGACGATCCGGATGTCAACACAGTCGAGATCCTGCTACCGCATCACCTCCATTGTGACGCCGCGTTAGCGGCAATGGATTCGGGAAAACACGTCTCGCTGCAGAAACCGATGACCACCACTATCGCCGATGCCGACCGGCTGGTTGATCGGGCCACGGCGGCGGCCGGTCGTTTCCGCGTCTTCGAGAACTTTATCTTTTATCCACCGATCGTGAAGGCAAAGGAACTGATCGATAGTGGCGCGATCGGCGAACCGATATCGATCCGGATCAAGAGCAATCCCGGCAGGAGCAATACCGCATGGAAGGTTCCGGCCGGGGCGGATGCCTGGCGCCAGGACCGGCAAACCAATGGCGGCGGCCCACTGGCTTTCGACGACGGTCACCACAAGTTCGCGCTCGGCTGGCATTTCATGGGACAGGCGGACGAGGTCCACGCCTGGATCGGCGAGACCCCGCGCCGCGAGGGGGGGTTGATCGATGCGCCCGCGATCATCTCGTGGAAGTTCCCCGGTAACCGCTTTGGCCACCTCGAACTTGCCTATTCACCGGATATGGAGATCGTCACCGTCCACTATCCCCAGGACGATCGACTGGAGATTACCGGAACTGCCGGAGTCATTGCGGTGAACCGCGGCCACGGCCGAATTGTCGAAGGGCCACCACTTGTCCTTTACGCGGAGGGCAAGACCGAGGGCTTCAGCTTTCCGGACGCCGACCTCGGTTGGGAGGCGAGCTTCATCCATTCGACCCGCCATTTCATTGATGCTCTGCGAGGTGGAGATGCGCCTCGCCTCAACGGCGAGGATGGGCGGGCTATTCTCAAATTCACGCTTGCCGCGCAGCGCTCGGCCGAAGTCGGACGTGCCGTCCGGATCGAGGAACTCGACAGGCGAGGCTCGGAGGTTTGACCATGGAAGGTCGACCGGACCCTACGGCCCGGCGCGCGGCCGCGATCGCCGAAGCGGGCAGCCTGGAAGCCGCGCTTGCCGCGGGGACGCTGGCGGAAATCGTTGCCGTCCCCCTGGCGGAGGCCGTCATCCTCGGTCTGCTGCGGCAGGATGTCCGCAAATACCTTGCCATTTTCGGCCACGGCAATACGGCCCTGGGCGAGGCGCTGCGGGTCTATGAGAAGGCGGGCGTCACCCGGACCTGGCAATTCCGCAACGAGGTCGCCATGGCCCATGCAGCGACCCAGTTGTCCTGGCAGTATGGGGAGGTACCTGCCGTCTTGACGTCGATCGGGCCCGGCGCGCTTCAGGCGTTCGCCGCCTCGCTGGTGGCGGCGTCGAATGGCGTCGGTGTCTATCATCTCTATGGCGACGAGACGACCGGTGGCGAAGGCTACAACATGCAGCAGGTGCCCCAGGCACGACAGGGTGCCTTCGGCGCGCTCGCCGCCACCATGGGGCGCAGCTACACACTCCATACGCCTGAGGCCCTGCGCGAAGCGCTACGACAGGGCAACGTTACGGTCCGCCATCCGTTCAAGCCGGGACCGTATTACCTGCTGCTACCGATCAACACCCAACCGCGAATGGTAACGGTCAATCTTGCTGCGCTGCCGGTCCGGAGCGAAATTCCGCCGGTGGCCTGCGCCGATGATGGAGCGTTCGCAGCCGCCGCCGTTCGGATCGGCGCGCACGATCGCATTGTGATCAAGGCTGGCGGCGGTACCCTACATTTCGCCGCGCGGCTCAGGGAGTTCACCGAGCGGATCGGAGCCGCAGTGGTGCTGTCGCCGGGCTCCACTGGCGTGCTTCCTGATGATCACCCGCAGAACATGCATGTTGGCGGTTCGAAAGGCTCGATCAGCGGCAATTATGCGATGGAAGAAGCGACCCTGCTGATTGCCGTCGGTACGCGGGCGGTGTGTCAGTCGGACTGTTCGGGCATCGGCTACCCTCGGGTCAGCGAAGTGATCAACCTCAATGGCGATCTGGACGATCTGACCCACTACAACCGAACCCTGGCGCTGGCCGGCGACATCGGCTCGAGTCTCGACCGTCTGATCGCCGCACTCGCCGATCGCCCGGTGCCTGTGAGTGCCGGTAGACGCGCCTGGCTGGACGCCTGTGCGCTGAAGAAAAGGGAGTGGTCGGGTGTCAAGCGCGACCGCATTGCCGCCACGGTGCCAATCGACCCTGCCTGGCAACGGCCGGTGATGACCCAGCCTCAAGCGATCGAGGCGGTTGCGTCCTTTGCCAAACGCGTTGGCGCGGTCAAGCTGTTCGACGCCGGGGATGTGCAGGCGAACGGCTTTCAGATCGTCGAGGATGACCACCCGTTCGAGACATTTACCGAAGCCGGAGCCTCCTACATGGGGTATGCGGTGAGCGGCTTGATGGCCGCCGCGATTGCCGAGCGGCCCGCCTATACCATCGCCTTCACCGGCGACGGATCCTTTATGATGAATCCGCAGATCCTCCTCGATGCCATCGAACACGGCCTGCGGGCCACCATTGTCATTTTTGACAATCGGCGCATGGCAGCCATTTCCGGCCTTCAGGCGGCGCAGTACGGCGTCGTCTTCCGTACCGGCGACTCCGTCGCCGTCGACTATGTGCGGCTCGCCAGTGCCTTTCCCGGCGTCCTGGCGATTGCCGGCGGCGAAACGGCTGAATCCCTGCTCGAAGCGCTCACCGCCGCCTACGATCACCCGGGCCTCGCCGTCATCCATGTTCCGGTCTATGGTGGTGGCGACGAGATGGGCGGCATGGGCGCCTATGGCGCCTGGAATGTCGGCAACTGGGTAGAAGATGTCGAGGCCCGCTACGCGCAAACCGTGATCTGATCCACCGGCCAGTGGAGCGAATTTGACATTTGTGTCCCGCTCGCTGCAAGGCTCTCGTTCAAATGTCAAATTCAAAAGCTCCACTAGGATCAGATAGTTGCTAGTGGTCCTGATGACTCCGACATTTGCTTGTGAGGGTGCTGCAGGAGGGTAGCAAATGTCGGAGTCGGACCACCAGTCCATTTCTGTGGAGGACACGCCTGATTGTGGTGCACCGCCGCCGGTCCGTCGCAATCACCGCGACGGTTCAACTTTTCTGCTTTGCGCACCGCGAACGCCACTTGGTCGCAATGACCGCGTCGAAATCGCACATGCGAATAGTTCGCAATCTCATTGACAGTTGCGAGTGGGTCGCATAACTAATAGGGCAAAACACGAGGGAAGAACATCCATGCGTTCGGTAAGATTCGGTCTTCTGGTTCTGGCCGCGGGGTTTTTGGCCATAGGTCTCCTGAGTCGATCGACGATCGAAACGCGGGCCGATACGGAACCACTCACCATCGTGGCGACCACAGGGATGATCGCCGACGCGGCCCGTCAAATCGGCGGCGACCATGTGACGGTGAAGGCACTGATGGGACCGGGCGTCGATCCCCATGCCTACCGGCAGACACGCACCGACATTGCGGCGATGACCCGCGCCGATGTCGTTCTATGGCATGGCCTTTATCTGGAAGCGCAGATGGAGGAGTTTCTCCAGAAGCTTGCTCAAAAACGGCACGTTGTTGCCGTCGCAGAGTACCTGCCGGCCGCGCTGCTGATCAACCACGACACCTATGCCGACAAAGTCGATCCGCATGTCTGGATGGATCCCGAAATCTGGTCGCAGGTGGTGATGACGGTCCGCGACACCCTGACCGAGGCGCAGCCGGAGAATCGAGCGACCTTCGAAGCCAATGCGGCCGAACACCTGAACGAGGTCAACGATCTCGCGGCCTACACCAAGGAAATATTGTCGTCGGTACCGGCCGAGGGCCGCGTTCTCCTCACCGCCCATGACGCCTTCAACTATTTCGGCTCCGCCTATGATTTCGATGTGATCGGCATTCAAGGGATCTCAACCGAAAGCGAAGCTGGCCTCAACCGCATCTCCGAGCTTGTCGACGCCCTTGTCGATCGTCAGATAGGCGCGGTGTTCGTCGAGTCGTCGGTGTCCGATCGCAACATCCGGGCACTGATCGAGGGCGCGGCCGCAAGAGGCCACGAGGTTATCGTCGGCGGCGAACTGTTCTCCGACGCCATGGGCCCGGACGGAGCCTATGAGGGCACCTATCTGGGGATGATTGATCATAACACCACGACCATTGCCAACGCGCTTGGCGGAGATGCCCCGGAACGGGGGATGAACGGCAGACTTTCCGCCGGAAGCTGAAGGACCTTTTTGCAATGACCGCCGCCACTGTTGAACTCGTCGCCGCCGAAGGCCGGCCGGTCGTGACGCCGGTTCCCGCCGACAGCCCGCTGATTGTCCGGGGGATGACCGTCTCCTACGGCGAGAAGCCGGCGATCTTCTCGGTCGACATGACCGTTCGGCCACAGACCATGATGGCGATCGTCGGTCCCAATGGCGCCGGCAAATCGACGCTGATGAAGGCTGCGCTCGGCATCGTTCCGGCGCTGTCCGGTACGGTCACCGTCTTCGGTGATTCGCTCGCAAAGGAAAGAAGCCGCGTTGCCTATGTGCCCCAGCGCGCATCCGTCGACTGGGACTTCCCGACTCGCGTAATCGACGTCGTGATGATGGGTCTCTATCGCGAGCTGGGTCTTCTGCGTCGCGTTCGTCGACGTCATACCGAGAAAGCGCTTGCCGCCCTGGAACGGGTTGGGATGACCGACTTCGCGACCCGCCAGATCGGTCAGCTCTCGGGCGGCCAGCAGCAGCGGGTCTTTCTTGCCCGGGCCCTGGCCCAGGACGCCGAACTCTACCTGCTCGACGAACCCTTCGCTGGCGTCGACGCCGCAACCGAACGGGCGATCATCGATGTGTTGAAGTCGCTGAAAGCGGACAAGCGCGCGGTTGTCTGCGTCCATCATGACCTGGCGTCGGTCGCAGGGTATTTCGACGATCTGCTGCTTATCAATGTGCACAGGATCGCCGAAGGTCCCGTTGCCACAACCTTTACGGCCGAGAACCTTCAGGCGACCTATGGCGGCCGGCTGGCGACGGCGCATATCGAACAGCTGAGACTTCCGGCGGCCTGATCTCCAATGTTGGACGCATTGCTCCTCCTGCTTGGCTACAACGCCGCACTGGTGACGATCGGCGCGGCCTTGCTTGGCGTCGCCGCCGGCACCTGCGGGACTTTTCTGTTCCTGCGTAAGCGGGCACTGGTCAGCGACGCCGTCGCCCACGCCACATTGCCCGGTATCGGCCTCGCCTTCATTGTCATGGTCCTGCTCGGCGGCGATGGCCGCAACCTGCCGGGCCTGCTCGCCGGATCAGCGATCACCGCCGCAATTGGCCTGCTGCTGGTGGAGTGGATCGCGCGCCGGACACGCCTGGCCGAAGATGCCGCGATTGGTGCGGTGCTCTCCGTCTTCTTCGGCTTCGGCATCGTGTTACTCACCGTAATCCAGACCATGACAAGTGGCCGACAAGCGGGGCTTGAGAGTTTTCTGCTCGGCTCGACCGCCGGCATGCTGTTTCAGGACGCCGTGGTCGTCGCCATCGGCGGCGGGCTGGCGGTTGCACTGGTCTACCTGCTGCGGCGGTCGATGACGGTCGTCGCCTTTGATCCCGAATTCGCGGCTGCTTCCGGCACCCCGGTCCGGCGAGTGGATCTGGCGATGATGGGCCTGGTCATGGCCGTCACCGTGATCGGCCTCAAGCTGGTCGGCCTCATTCTGATCGTCGCCATGCTGATCATCCCGCCAGTGACCGCCCGTTTCTGGACTGACCGTACCGACCGCGTGCTTCTGATTTCGGGGATCGTCGGCGGCGTTTCAGGCTATGTCGGGGCCGCTCTTTCTGCCGCTCTCCCAAATGTGCCGACAGGGCCGATCATCGTCCTGGTCTGTTTCGCACTCTTCGCGCTGTCCCTGCTCTTTGCGCCGAACCGCGGCATCGTCGCCGCGGTTATTCGTCAGCAACGCTTTCGGATCAATGTGCATCGCCGCCAGGGGTTGCTGGCGCTGGCTCGCGGTGAGCCGATCCTCGATCGCCTGACCATTGCCACCCTGCGCCGCGCCGGCATGGCGCGCAAGGACGGCGTGGCGACCGACAAGGGCCGAGCGGCGGCCGCCCGGGCGTTGCGCGACGAAAAGCGCTGGCAGATCGCCCGCAGCATCTACCGCGACGAGATGGCGTCCGGCCGCTATGACGGCCTCACACCGATCGAAGCGGTCCTCACGCGCGACGAGATCGCCGAGATCGATCGACGGATCGGCGGACCGACCGCTGTCGGCGAAAGCCCGTGATGGGTAGCGAATTCGTTCAGATCAGCCTGGCTCCGCTGCTCATCGGCATATTTGCCGCGATTGCCTGCGCACTCCCGGGCAACTTCCTCATTCTTCGCCGCCAGGCCCTGATCGGCGACGCCATCAGCCATGTGGTGCTGCCGGGAATTGTTGTTGCCTTTCTGCTCACCGGGGCGCTCTCGACGTGGCCAATGATGCTCGGTGCGGCGGGCGCGGCGATCTTCTCCGTAGTCCTGATCGAAACAATCAAGCGGCTTGGCCGGATTGAACCGGGCGCAGCGATGGGCGTCACCTTTACAGCGCTGTTCGCCGCCGGCGTTCTGTTGCTTGAACAAAGCGACACCAGCGGTGTCCACCTCGACGTCGAGCATGCGCTCTATGGCAATCTCGAAAGCCTGATCTGGCTGACGGCCGATGGTTGGGGCTCCCTGATCGACCCGTCGGCGCTCGCCGACCTGCCGCCGGAGCTTGGCCGCATGGCGGTCGTGACCCTGGTGATTGTCGTCCTGACCATCGTGTTCTGGCGGCCGCTGAAGCTCTCGACGTTCGACGAGGGCTTCGCCGGCACCCTTGGCATTCCGACATCGCTGCTCAGTTTCGCCCTGGTCATTACCGCGGCGGTCGCTGCCGTTGCCGCGTTCGACGCCGTTGGGTCGATCATCGTGATCGCCATGTTCATCTGCCCACCGGCAGCTGCGCGACTCATGACGAACCGCCTCGAAGCCCAGATCTTGTGGAGCGTCGTTTTCGCGACGATTTCGGCCATCCTTGGCTATGTCCTGGCGGGCTATGGTCCGTTGTGGATCGGCAGCGATAATGCCGTCAGCGCCGCAGGCATGATTGCTACGGTGTCCGGCGTCATTCTGGGGCTTGCCTGCGTGTTCGCTCCGCACCGGTCGCGGATCGGCGCCCCTCGCCAGGCGGAATAAGGCGATTTCCGGAGATGTGTTCGCGCCTCTCCGCCCGGAGAGGGCGCCTGGGCCTGAACGCCGAAACGCGGGCCTTCATTCGGATCATTAAAATCCTATCGAATTCCACAACCCGATTTTGACAGCCATCGGTTTCAATCGCTCTCAGAAACGAGCGGCATCAATGCCGCCGCCTGGGAGAACGTCGAGACATGCTGCGCGTCAAAACCTATATCGCCCCTAGCCCCATAGCCGGGATCGGCCTGTTTGCGGCGTCGCCCATCCGCCGCGGTCAATTGATCTGGAAACGCGATGAGGGATTGGACCGCGACTACGACCTCCGGGATTTTCCCGAGAATTCGATCGCCCGCGATACCCTGAAGCACTACGGCTATCGGACAGGCCGAGACCCTGTCTATGTACTGTGCGGTGATGACGCCCGGTTCATGAACCACGCCGCGCGACCCAACGCCGACGATGTCGGAGATTTGACCATCGCCTGCCGCGATATTGCCGCCGGCGAGGAGATCACCTGCGACTACGCCAAGTTCGATCATGGCTTTGCAGAACGCCACTTCGTCCGGGAAGCGGCCGACGCGGCCTAGACGCTTCGGAAGTGCTTGGACAGCTTCAGGCCCTGGGCCTGATAATGTGATCCGATATCCTGGCCATACAGGACGCGCGGTCGCTCCAGCATGCGTTCGTAGACCAGGCGGCCAACCGACTGGCCGTGCTCGAGGATGAACGGCACTTCGTGGCTGCGCACCTCAAGTACTGCCCGACTGCCGGCCCCGCCGGACTCCGAGTGGCCGAAGCCGGGGTCGAAGAATCCGGCGTAGTGAACCCGGAACTCGCCGACCAGCGGGTCATAGGGGACCATCTCGGCGGCGTAATCCGGCGGCACATGCACCGCCTCGTTGGAAACCAGGATGTAGAACTGATCCGGATCGAGGACCAGTTCCTTGCGGCCGTGAATGGTAAGAGGATCCCAGAAATCGAGCACGTCATAAGCATCCCTGCGGTCCACATCGACCAGCCCCGTATGGCGTTTTGCCCGATAGCCGACGACGCCATCCTGCGCGAGATCGATGGACAGCATCACGCCGTCGGCAAGCCGCAGCCCCTCATCCACCAGCGGCGACATGGCGTGAACCGCTTCGAGCGCTGCGTCATCGAGGCGGGCGTTACCGCGACGGAACCGGATCTGCGAAAGTCGGGAACCGGCCCGGACAATGATCGGGAAGGTCCGTGGGCTGATCTCGAGGTAAAGCCGGCCGGCATATCCCGCCGGAATCGTGTCGAATTCCCGGGCGAAGTCGGTGATCACCCGCGTGAAAACATCGAGACGGCCGGTCGACGATTTCGGATTGGTCGCCGCGGCGATGTCACCGGGCAGCGCCAGCCCTTCCATCAGCGGTACGATATAGACCCCGCCGCTCCGCCCCGGCTCGAGCAACGCGCCCGACGTCAAGTCGATCTTGTGAAGCTTCAGGGTCTCGAGCCTTTCCGCGACCGTTGCATCGGGGCCGGGAAGGAAACTTGCCCGCACCCGATAGGCTACTGGTCCAAGGCGCAGATCAAGGCTTGCCGGCTGCACCTGGTCCTCAGCGAAGTACTCGGTCGGGCGGATCTGACCGGCGTCAGCGAGACCGGCGATTTGATGTGCCGGCAGTATCCCGGTCGATTGTCCGCTGGATTGGTTGTTCGACATTTGCGCCCCTCGCTGCTCGCGATCGGAGCCTTAGCTCATGTGGCAATTGACGCCAACCGGGTTGCCGACTAAGAAGAGAGTGTCTCGTGGTCATTTGAGCCGGCCGGCTTGCAGCCACGCTAAAAAAAATAGCTAAAAGGCCGGAGGGGACAACGCCCCGACCCGGCCCGACGGCCGGGTTTTTTGTTGGAGCGTTACCAGTGACACAGTCCGAGAAAACGACGGCGACGAAAATGCACCCCGCAACGGCTCTGGTGCATGGCGGTACCGAGCGCTCGGAGTTCGGCGAGACATCCGAGGCCATCTTCCTCACTCAGGGATATGTCTACGAGACCGCCGAGCTTGCCGAGGCGCGATTCAAGGGCGACGCTCCGGGTCACGTCTATTCGCGTTACTCGAACCCCACGGTTGCCATGTTCGAGGAGCGCATGCGGCTCCTGGAAGGCGCCGAAGCGGCACTAGCGACGGCAACCGGAATGGCGGCGGTCAACATCGCACTGATGGCGTCGCTCTCGGCCGGCGATCATGTTGTCGCCGCCAAGGCCCTGTTCGGTTCGTGCCGCTACATTGTCGAAGACCTGCTGCCGCGCTTCGGAGTGCGCTCGACGCTTGTCGACGGTACTGATCTGACCGCGTGGCAGCGCGCAGTCCGGAAGGGGGAAACCCGGGCGCTCTTCCTGGAGAGCCCGACCAACCCGACTCTGGATGTCATCGATGTTGCTGCTGTGGCCGATATCGCCCGAAACGCCGATGCCCGGGTCATCGTCGACAATGTGTTTGCCACCCCGCTGCTGCAACGACCGCTTGAGCTCGGTGCGGATGTCGTCGTCTACTCGGCCACCAAGCACATCGATGGTCAGGGGCGCTGTCTTGGCGGCGTGATCCTTGGTGAGGAGGCCTTCATCGACGAGGTCCACACACTGCTCAAACACACCGGGCCAAGCATGAGCCCCTTCAACGCCTGGGTGCTTTTGAAAGGGCTGGAAACGCTGCCGCTTCGCGTGGCGCATCAGACCGCCTCCGCTACGGTCCTCGCAGAACGCATCGCCGATCATCCCGCCGTGAGCCGGACGCTCTATCCGGGACGGAGCGATCATCCGCAGGCCGACCTGGTGGCTCGCCAGATGTCCGGCGGTTCGACCCTGGTCGCGTTCGAGGTCAAGGGTGGCAAGTCCGGCGCCTTCGCGGTGTCCAACGCCCTCAGCCTCATCCGGCTGTCCAACAATCTCGGCGACGCCAAGAGCCTGGTCACGCATCCAACCACAACCACCCATCAGCGGCTCACCGAAGAAGCGCGACAGGAGCTCGGGATCACCGACGGATTGCTCCGCCTCTCGGTCGGACTTGAAGACGTGGAGGACTTGTGGGCTGACCTCTCCACCGCACTTGACCGGGCGGCTTGACAACCTGCGAATGGATTGACGCATGGGCCGACCATCGCATAATCGTGCACTCTTGGAGAATGTGCATGTACATAGCCACCACCCAGCAGATTCAGGTGACGGTCGAGCCGAGTTTTGTCGAATCGGAGTCTTCGCCCGCGGACGGGCGGTATTTCTGGGCCTACACCATCGAGATCGTCAATCTTGGCGTTGACGAGGTGCAATTGCGCGCCCGACATTGGCAGATCACCGACGCCAACGGGCGAACCGAGGAAGTTCGCGGCGCCGGCGTGGTCGGCAAGCAACCGTTCCTCAAACCCGGCGAATGCTTCTCCTACACCAGCGGCTGCCCGTTGCCGACCAGTTCCGGCATCATGGTCGGCAGCTACCAAATGCAGAAGGCCGATGGCGGTTCCTTCTCCATCGATATTCCCGCGTTTTCTCTCGACGTCCCGAACGAGCGGCGGGTGATGAACTGACGACAGCTCGCGGTACTGGCTAGTGGAGCGAATTTGACATTTGAGTCCCGCTCGCTGCAAGGCTCTCGTTCAAATGTCGAATTCAAAAGCTCCACCAGGGTCAAATAGTTGCTTGTGGTCCTGATGACTCCGACATTTGCTTGCAAGGGTGCTGCAGGAGGTTGGAAAATGTCGGAGTCGGACCACTATGGCCGGTCGGACGCGCCATGACCGATCCATCGAAAGCGGGGGCGCTCCGCCGCTTCGGCGTCGATCCCGGCCAATTGATTGGCGCCGGTTCGGAGTCCGAAGTCTACGCGCTTGATGACCACCGGGTTCTGCGGATCCCACGCGGTCGTGGCCCGGATAACGGCGCCCTCGCGCGGCGACAAAGATTTCTTGACGACCTTGTCGGGCGATTGCCGTTTGACACCCCGCAGATTGAAGCGATTGAGCCCGACGGCGCGACGATCGAGAAACGTCTCGTCGGCCAGCCGATGAACGACGTTCTGAAGGCAGTGGCCGGCGAAGACCGACAACGCGCACTCACCAGTTACTTCAATGCTGCAACCGCATTCCGGGCTATCAAGCTGCCGGGCGCGCGCTATGGCAATTTACTTGCGGAAGAGCCGTTGCTTGCCGACCGATGGACCGAATTCCTGTCGACCAGCCTCACGCGGCGCGTAGCCCAGCATCGCGCCCATCTGGCCGATGCCTTTGGCGACGTCGATACCCTCGCCGGACAGGCCTTTGATCTGCTCAGCCTTGTTCCGGAACAACCCGAGGCGGTGCTCGCGCACGGCGATTTCTTTCCCGGAAACGTCCTGATCGACTCGCAGATGAACGTGGCCGGCGTGCTCGACTTCGGCAACTGGACCCTGTGCGCCGAACCCTTATACGACCTCGCCGGCGCGGTAATGTTCGCCGAGATGACCACCGAATGCCGGCCGGAGGACTGGCGCATGCTGCGGGCGCTTCTGGCCAGCCATTGCGGCGGGCAGCCGCCGGCGGCGATGGCCTTCTACCGCGCCTATTTTGCTTTCACGCTGTTCGATCCGAACGGTACCGCGAGCCTTTATCCCCGGCTCCATCCGTGGAACGTTTCGACGCTCACTCAGCTCCGCGACGGGTCGATCACAGACTGGATTCGGACGAGCCGCTGAACTGATCGGGATCGAACGCATAGGACTTCCCGCAGAACTCGCAGGTGACAGCGATCTTGCCGTCCTCGATGCTCTCCGCAATCTCCTCGGCGGTGAAGCTGGCCAGCAGTCCGGCAACCTTCTCACGTGAACAGGAGCAGCGATCGGTCACCGGAATCGAAGAGAAGACCCGGACGCCGCGCTCATGGAACAGCCGGTAGAGCAGCCGTTCCGAGGAGACGGCCGGGTCGGTCAGCTCATGATCTTCGATCGTCCCGACCAGCGACTGGGCTTCGACCCAGGCATCATCTTCACCCGGTCCATCCTCGCCTGGGAAGCCTTCGGGCGCGTCACCGCCAGGCAAATCCACTGTTTGGGACCGACCTGGTGTGTCGGGGAGAAACTGGACCATGACCCCGCCGGCCCGCCAGGCGCGGGACATGCTGCCTTCCTTGCGGTCGTGAAACTCGGCGACGGCGAGGCGGACCCGGGTCGGGATCTGCTCCGATTGTCGAAAATAGGTGTGGGCGACATCCACAAGGCTGCCGCCTTCAAGTGGAACGATGCCCTGATACCGGCTGGTGTGAGAACCTTGATCGACTGTCATGGCGAGAACGCCGGTGCCCAGGAGCGCAGCTGGGACTGCAGTCCCCAGCTCTTCCGCTGCGGCGACACGTGCAGTGTCGAAACGGGCGTAGGCGCGCAGGCCGCCATCGGTGTGATAGTCGACCACCAACATGTCGACCGGACCGTCCGTTTCCGTCTGCAGGATGAACTTGCCGTCGAACTTCAGCGACGTGCCGAGCAGGACGGCAAGCACCGTCGCCTCACCGAGCAGTTTCGAGACGGGATCGGGATAGTCATGGCCGGTAAGGATGGAGTCGAGGGCCGCCCCCATCTGGATGGCGCGACCCCGAACGTCCAGCGCCTCAACCTCGAACGGCACGACAGCATCGTCACCGGCCATCGCCAGAGTCTGAGCGCCACCGGCGGTCACGGCCCGGCCTCATCTGCAAGGCACCAGGTCAAGATGCCTTTTTGAGCGTGGAGGCGGTTCTCGGCCTCGTCGAAGACAACCGACTGAGGCCCATCAATAACTTCGGCTGTGACTTCCTCGCCCCGATGTGCCGGAAGACAGTGCATGAACACCGCGTCGGGTTTGGCAAGTGCCATCAGCCGCTGATTGACCTGGTAGGGCTTCAAAAGGTTCTGACGCCGCGAGCCTTCATCGTCGCCCATCGACACCCAGGTGTCCGTCACCAACCCGTCAGCGCCGCGCGCCGCAGCCTCGGCGTCAGTCGTCACCACAAGATCCGCGCCATTAGCCTCGGCCCAGCCGGCAAGATCAGCAGAAACCGAAAGCTCGGGCGGCGAAGCCACGCGAATCGCGAAACCGAATTTTGCGGCGGCGTGAACCCACGAAGTGAGCACGTTATTTGCATCGCCAAGCCAGGTGATCGTCCGCCCGGCAATTGGTCCGACATGCTCTTCGAACGTCATCACATCCGCCATGATCTGACACGGATGTGAATGGCGGGTCAGCCCGTTGATAACCGGGATCGACGCAGCCCCGGCGATTTCGGCCACCGCCTCATGCTCCAGTGTGCGGATCATGATTGCATCGACATAGCGCGACAGGACCTTGGCCGTGTCCGACAGGGTCTCGCCTCGCTTTCGCTGCATCTCCTCGCCGGACAGGACGATCGTTTCTCCGCCGAGTTCCCTCATCGCGACGTCGAACGACACGCGCGTGCGTGTAGATGGTCGATCGAAAATCATCGCCAGGGTCCGCCCGTCCAGCGGCGTCTCGCCGCGCCGGTCGGCTTTCAGACGACGGCTCTCGTCAAGAATGGATCTCAGCGTCTCCCGGTCGATATCGGCCAGATCGAGAAAATGCCGGGCCATTGTCCTAACCGTCCCGCGCGCTTGCCTGATCGAGGGCGGCAAGCGCGGCGTCGAATCGGCGCACGCCCTCGTCAAGCTCCTCTTCGCTGGCGTTCAGCGGCGGCAGAAAACGCATGACGTTTTCACCGGCAGCCACGCACAGCATGTCCTGGTCACGACAGGCCGCCACGACATCGCCGACCGGCACAACGCAGCGGACGCCAACCAGCATTCCCTCGCCACGAACATCTGCGACGAGGTCAGGGTGTCCGTCCACCACGGAGGCAAGCCTCTGCTTGAGGTAGAGGCTCTTTCGGCGGACATCCTCGAGAAAACCGTCCTCGAGCAAGACGTCGAGCACAGCATTGCCGACCGCCATGGCAAGAGGATTACCGCCAAACGTCGAGCCGTGGGTACCCGGCGTCATGCCCTTGGCCGCCTCATTGGTAGCCAGGCAGGCGCCGAACGGGAACCCACCACCAATCCCCTTGGCCGCCGTCATGATATCCGGTGCCGCGCCGGCCCATTCATACGCGAACAGTCTGCCGGTGCGGCCGATCCCCGTCTGGACTTCATCAAAGATGAGCATGAGGCCGCCCTCGTCACACAAGGCGCGCAGATCACGCAGAAACTGACCCGAAACCTCTCGGATGCCACCTTCACCCTGGATCGGCTCGATCATGATCGCGGCTGTTTCCGGGCCGATGGCCGCCTTCACCGCCTCCAAGTCGCCAAGCGGCACCTGATCGAATCCGTCGGCTGCCGGGCCGAAGCCCTCGAGGTATTTCGGGTTTCCGGTCGCGGCCAGGGTTGCCAGCGTACGGCCATGGAAGGCTCCCGCGAAGGTGACGATCCGGTAGCGTTCCGGGTGGCCGCTGACGAACTGGTAGCGGCGGGCGGTCTTGATCGCGCACTCAACCGCCTCGGCTCCGGAATTGCAGAAGAACACCTTGTCGGCGAATGTCGACCCGACCAGCGCCTCGGCCAGTGCCTCCTGCTCCGGAATCTGAAACAGGTTGGAGACATGCCACAGCCGGTCGGCCTGGCTCTTCAGGGCCTCGACAAGGCGCGGATGGGCGTGGCCGAGCGCATTCACGGCGATCCCGCCGGAAAAATCGAGCAGGCGGCGACCATCTGTCGTGAACACCCACACGCCTTCGCCACGATCGAGGGCGAGCGGGATCCGCGCGAACGTTTCGAAAAGGGGTGACCGGTCCATTGTCGCTCTCTCGTCAACCGATTGTCCAGAAACCAAAAAAGCGCCGCCCGCTGGCAGCACTTTCGCGAGCTGGCCTTATAACATCGTCGTCCGGTTTGCTGTCAAATCACTAGTCCGTCGCGTAAGCGGCCTGCCGGTGCGCAACGCTTGGACGACCTGGGGAAAAAGACCTTAAATCGGAGCCGCTGTGATCACGACTCTTGTCAGCGAGTCAGTGCCTATTGTACCCTGCGGTCAGTCAAGTACGACATCTTATCTGCGGCGGATTCCTGTACCCAGTTGTCGAGCGTTTGGCGTCGGTTCAAGACCGGACGACGCGGGCCGACGGAGTCACGAATCCGACCGCCTGACCAAGGGATGACCCCGAATGAGCTGGACCGATGAACGCGTGGAGTTACTCAAGAAACTCTGGGCCGAGGGACTGAGCGCCAGTCAGATTGCGCAACAGCTGGGCGGCGTGACGCGAAACGCGGTCATCGGCAAGGTTCACCGTCTCAATCTCTCGGGTCGCGCCAAGCCGGCGTCGACCACGCCGCGGCCCCGCAAGGCCCGCAGCGCTTCCCCGCATCGGCCTGCCCGGACATTCGTTGCCGGCAACACCGCCCTGAAAGTTCACGCAGCGCCGACGCCACGGCGGGCACCCGTCCTTGCTCCGATCGAGGATCTGGTCGTCCCGATCAGCAAGGAAGTGTCCCTGCTCGCGCTCAACGAGCAAATGTGCAAATGGCCGAATGGCGACCCCGGGACCGAAGATTTTCATTTCTGCGGTCATCGGAATTTCAACAACCTGCCCTACTGCGAATATCACGCCCGCCTGGCCTACCAGCCGGCCAGCGATCGCCGACGCGACCGCCGCGACCGTGCCGACGACTAGGCCGCTTCTCTCACACTCGATGTGATCTGCGCCGGCTCCGGCGCGCAACAAGGCGGGAGAAACGCGAAGAGCGCTTCGACACACCCTGTCTTGCGCTTCAGCCGGCCCGAAGGGTCGCATTTCTCACATTCTGGCCGGCACCCGCTGGAGCCAATATCGGAACGGCCGGGTCGGGCAAGTATTTGATCCTGATAAAGCTTTTCAATTTGACATTGGAACGTGCGCCTGGCCGCAAGTGGCACTCAATCGCAAATTCGCACCACCGGGGTAGGAAATCAGTGAACCTCAGCAAACCCCTCGTCGAAGGAATAGCCTGCACCGCGTACGGTGCGGATCGGGTCGCGGCCACGGCCACGGCCAAGGGCCTTGCGCAGGCGGCCAACATGAACGTCGACGGTCCGTTCGTCGACGTAAACGTCATGACCCCAGACGCTGTCGAGCAACTGGGCGCGGCTGAATACCCGGCCCGGACTCTGCATCAGAAACTCGAGAAGGCGAAACTCGGTGGGGCCGAGGTGAAGCTCCCGCCCGCGCCTGCGCACGCGATGCGTCGCGCGATCAACTTCAAGCTCGCCTGCCCGCAAGACCGAAGCGATCAGCTCCGGGCGCGACCGCCGAAGAATCGCCCGGACCCGCGCCATTAGTTCGGGTACCGAGAACGGCTTGACAACATAATCGTCGGCGCCGGTGGCGAGCCCGCGCACTCGCTCCGACTCTTCACCACGCGCGGTCAGCATGATGATCGGCAGTCCCCGGGTCGTTTCCCGGGCCCGCAGCCGGCGGCACAGCTCGATGCCCGAAACCCCCGGCAGCATCCAGCCGAGAAGAAGGAGATCGGGTACCGTTTCACGCAACCGGACTTCCGCATCGTCGCCACGTTCCACCGTATCGACGTGATATCCCTTCGCCTCCAGATTGTAGCGCAGCATCATGGCGAGGGGTTCTTCGTCCTCGACGATCATCACGCGCGGCGTCATCGGTCAGCCCCCGTGCGCGGCGAACGCTGGCGATGCTCTCTCAGCTCTTGGCATCACTCTCCTGCCCCTCGGCGTTCGGGAACGCGACCGGCGTGACGCTCGTCGTGTCTTTTTTCGGTCGCTCCTCGGTCAGAGCGACTCCTGTGATCAGGTAGTGGATCGTCTCGGCGATGTTGGTTGCATGATCGCCGATGCGCTCGATGTTCTTGGCGCAAAACAGGAGATGAGTGCAAAAAGTGATATTGCGCGGATCTTCCATCATGTAGGTGAGCAACTCGCGAAACAGCGAGGTGTACATGGCGTCGATCTCGTCATCACGCGCCCACACAGTGTGGGCGCTTTCGAGATTCCGCGTCGAGTAGGCATCAAGAACATTCTTCAACTGTGCAAAACTCATCTCGGCAATGTGCTCGACACCGGTGACAAGGCTGTTTGGCGCGAAGTTGCCCTCGACCGCAAAAACCCGCTTGGCGGTGTTCTTTGAAAGATCGCCGACACGCTCGAGGTCGTTGGCGATGTGAATCGATGCCATGATCTCACGCAGGTCCTGGGCCATCGGCTGGCGCCGGACGATCATCTGGGTCGCCGCATCTTCGACATTGCGCTGAATCTGGTCCATCCGCTGATCGCTGGCGATGACCCGTTGCGCCAGAGCCTGGTCACGCCGGGACAGGGCGGAGACCGAATCGGTAAGCTGCTGCTCGGCGAGGCCGCCCATCTCCGCAATCTTCTGCGCCAGATCGCTGAGTTCGTCGTCGAAGGAAGTAACAATATGCTCGTTGTCGACCATGGTCGGGTCCCGTCTCAGCCGAAGCGGCCGGTGATGTAATCCTGGGTGCGCTTGTCATTGGGGTTGGTGAAGATCTGATCTGTCGGCCCGATTTCAACAAGAACACCCAGATGGAAGAAAGCCGTGCGCTGCGAGACCCGGGCGGCCTGCTGCATGGAGTGGGTAACGATGATGATGGTGAAGTTATTCTTGAGCTCGTCGATCAATTCCTCAATCCGAGCCGTCGCGATCGGATCGAGCGACGAGCAGGGCTCGTCCATCAGGATGACTTCGGGCGACACGGCTATTGCTCGAGCGATGCACAGTCGCTGCTGCTGTCCTCCGGACAGACCCGTGCCCGGTTCGGCAAGACGGTCCTTGACCTCCTCCCAGAGTCCGGCCCGATGCAAACTGCTCTCAACGATGTCCTCCAGGTCCGACTTGGACCGGGCGATGCCATGAATGCGGGGTCCATAGGAGACATTCTCGAAAATCGACTTCGGAAACGGATTCGGCTTCTGGAACACCATCCCCACCCGAGCGCGGAGTTCAACGACATCCAGGCCCGGCGCATAGATATCAGAACCATCAAGGGTGATATCTCCGGTAACCCGGCAGCCCTCGATCGTATCATTCATTCGGTTCATACAGCGAAGGAATGTCGACTTACCGCAACCGGAGGGCCCGATGAACGAGGTCACCGAGCGTTCCAGAATGTCGATCGACACCGACTGGAGCGCCTGTTTCTCGCCATAGAAAACGTCGACGCCGTTTGCGAGGAGCTTGGGGCGCTTGTTGCCTTCGGCTGCGTCGGCAATCCCGGCAACAGCAGCGGCAGCCGTTGTGTCCCCCAGGGATGCGTCATTCATAAGCATCTCTCCCGATTGACCATCACCAACTGCGCTGCAGGCGCTGGCGAAGGAAAATGGCAATACTGTTCATGAGGATCAGGAAGCCAAGCAAAACCAGAATTCCGGCTGAAGTCAGCGCAACGAACCCGCGTTCCGGGCTGTCGGCCCAGATGAATATCTGGGTCGGCAACGCGGTTGAGGCGTCAAGAAGGCCCCCGGGCGGGCTGGTGATGAACGCATTCATGCCGATGAGCAGCAGCGGAGCTGTTTCGCCAAGGGCCTGGGCAAGGCCAATAATGGTTCCGGTCAGAATACCGGGGATTGCCAGCGGCAGCACGTGGTGCACGACCATCTGATGCTTCGAGGCGCCGACACCGAGCGCCGCCTCGCGAATTGAAGGCGGAACCGACTTCAGCGAAGCGCGCGTAACGATGATGATCGTCGGTAATGTCATCAGTGCCAGAACCAGGCCACCGACCAGCGGCGCCGATCTTGGCAACCCAAGGAAATTCAGAAAAACAGCCAGGCCGAGCAGACCGAAGACGATCGATGGCACGGCGGCCAGATTGTTGATGTTGACCTCGATCAGATCGGTCCACCGGTTCTTCGGAGCGAACTCCTCCAGATAAATCGCTGCGGCAATACCGATCGGGAAACTGACAAGGAAACAAATCAGCAAGGCATAGAATGAGCCGACAATGGCTCCGGCGAGCTCCGGGAAACGGCTGTCAGCATTGAAGAACAGGCCCCAGTTGAACGGCATCGATACGCGGCCCTCGGCGTCAAGCTGGTCAAACCATTCGATCTGCTGGTCCGACACGCGGCGCCGGTCCTCGGGGACGTCGCGGGAGATCAGCCCTTTGTTCAACTGATCGAACGGATCCGATGCCGGCACGGCTAGTGTCAGCGTTCCGCCAATCAGCGACGGGTCGGCGACGACGGCGTCGCGCACCATGAACTGGGCGTTGTTGGTCAGGATCTGACCGAGCTGACGCGCGTCCGAGGCAGGGACCTCGGGGAAGAGAGCGGCTATTCCTTCCCGGACGATAGCCCGATAGTTGCCTTTCGACGGATCTTCCGAATCGACCATCTCCGCCGGAATGGGAAAATCAACCGTGATCTCTGTCTTGACGAAGGCGGTGTAACCGGTCGCCATCAGCGAGGCGACCAGAACCGCCAACAGCCCGATTGCCAGCGCGATCGCTGCTATTCCATAGGCTTGGAGACGACGGTTCGCCGCGTAACGCCGCTTCCGACGGTTCTTGGCGGCGTCCGTGGACCAGTTTATTGGCGGGCGGTGGGCTACATCGACCATCGTCGGTCCTCAGTCATACTTTTCGCGGTACTTCCGCACGATTTGCAGAGCGACCACGTTCAGACAAAGGGTTACGATGAAGAGCATCAGGCCGAGCGCGAACGCGGCCAGGGTTTTTGGACTGTCAAACTCCGTGTCTCCGATCAGTAGCGTGACGATCTGAACCGTCACGGTCGTGACGGAATCGATTGGATTGATTGTCAGGGTCGCGATCAGGCCAGCCGCCATCACCACGATCATCGTTTCACCGATGGCACGGCTGACACCGAGCAGGACGCCGCCAACGATGCCGGGGAGCGCGGCGGGAAGCAGAACCTTGATCATCGTTTCGCCCGGCGTCGCTCCCATCGCCAGAGAGCCATCGCGCAGGCTGCGCGGCACGGCCGACAAGGCATCGTCGGAGAGCGACGAAATGAACGGAATAATCATGATGCCCATGACCGCGCCAGCAGCCAGGGCACTGTTTGGCGAGACCGAGAGACCGATAAGCCCACCGGCCTGGCGAACCGCGGGAGCGACGGTCAGAACGGCGAAGAACCCGTAAACAACGGTCGGGACACCGGCGAGAATCTCCAGGATCGGCTTGACGATTCCGCGCACGCGATCGTTGGCATATTCCACAAGATAGATCGCCGTGAAGAGCCCGATCGGCGTGGCCACCAACATCGCCAGGACGGCAATCAGCAGCGTGCCGGTAAACACGGGAATGGCACCAAAGGCTCCTTGACCAGCCACCTGGTCTTCCCGCAATGCGATTTGTGGCTCCCAGCTGATGCCAAACAGAAACTCGGCAATCGGAACCATCGAAAAGAACCGTGACGCCTCAAAAACAAGCGAGGCGACGATTCCAATCGTCGTGACAATGGCAACAATGGCGCAGAAGATCATCAGGCCGGACAGGACCCGCTCGAAGGCATTGCGGGCATGGAAGCGTGGTCCAAGCTTGGTGCGGGCGATTGCAAGCGCAAGGAGCATCACCGCAAACGCAACGACAATCATTGCCCAGCGGGCGATCTCACTCCACCGCAGATAGCGTTCAGCCGCGGCGGCAATTTCGAGCGTCGGCTCCTTGAACATCCGCCCGGCCGCGACGTTCTTCACCTCCGAGACAAGAAGCTGAACCTCCGATCCGCTTGCACCATCCGTTAGTGAATCGGGAAATGACGCGATCAGAAGCTGGTCAATGATCGGGCCCTGCAGGAAGAGCCAGAATAGAACCAGGATGAGCGCAGGGATACCAACCCAGGCGGCGACGAACGCGCCGTGGTAGCCGGGGAGCGAGTGCATCGCGGCGCCGTCGGGGCCGGCCCAGATACGCGAACCTGTCCGGCGACCGATCACGTATGCAGCGATCGTCATCGCAGCAATGAGCAGAAGTACGTAGCCCGTCAATTCTTACGCCCCCGAACCTCCGACCGGTCTGCCTCATCTACGGTCGCCGCGCCCACACAGGGCACGACGACTCATGGCGATCGGCAGCTCAACTGTTGAAGCCGAGATTCTTCTCACCGCCCTCGGCCGCATCGCGGGTTTCCTCGCGCTGCTCGGCGGGGAGCGGGATCAGCCCACGCTCGGTGAGGTAACCGTAGTCCCCCATCGAATCCTCTGACACATACTCAGCGATGAACTCCTCAAGGCCGGGAATGACACCGCGGTGAGCATTCTTGATGTAGACATACAGCGGTCGCGACACCCGATAGGAACCGTCAGCGATCGTCTCGATCGACGGCCCGACGCCGCCGATTCTTTCGCCCTCCAGCGTGTCCTGATTCTCGAAGAGAAACGAGTAACCAAAGATGCCGAACGCGTTCTCGTCGGCATTCAGCCGCTGGACGATCAGATTGTCGTTCTCCCCCGCCTCGATAAAAGGACCATCGGTCCGCATCCGGGCACAGACTTCCTCCATCCGGTCGTCATCCAGCGCAGCAATCGCCGGAAAGGCCTGGCAACCCTCTTCCATGACCAATTCGACCCACGCATCTCGGGTACCCGAAGTCGGCGGCGGACCGAACACAGTGATCTCGGCGTCGGGGAGCGAAGCTTCGATCTCTGACCATTTCGTGAACGGATTGGCAACCACCTCGCCGTCGATCTCGACCTCCGCAGCCAGCGCCTGGAAAAGCTGCGGCAGGGTAATGTCGATGCTGACGCCGCCGCGGGCAGTGGCGAAGGCGATGCCGTCATAACCGATCAGAACCTCCGTCACGGAGTCGACGTCCGCTTCCATGCAGGCCTTGAACTCGGACTCCTTCATCGCCCGCGATGCCCCGGTGATATCAACCTTGTCTTCCCCAACGCCTTCGCAAAAGATCTTCATGCCGCCGCCAGTGCCGGTCGACTCGACGACCGGGGCCGGACTGCCGGTCATGTTGGCGAACTGTTCCGCGACAGCCTGGGTAAACGGAAAGACCGTCGAAGAACCGACGATGCGGATATTGTCACGAGCAGCGGCCGTGACGGAAAACGCCGTGGCCGCGAGCCCGAAGGCTGCGACGCCGGTAAGAAACTTGGACTTCACCTGATATCTCCCTGATCCTTGGGATCGTTTCGATTTTCGGGAGCGATGTCACGCTCCCGGTGCGCCAGGACCGTAGTGCGGTGCGGTATTGTTTCTATGACGCTTCTATTACAGTTTTACGACGACGCAAGCCTCTGATCTTTTTCGGTGTTTTCATCTTCTGCCGATTCTGGGACAGCACTCGCCGACGGGAAAAGAACCGTGAATTTGGCGCCGGCACCTCGCTCGCTATCGATTGTCATCCGCGCGTCGTGACGGGTGAGGATGTGCTTGACGATTGCCAGTCCGAGCCCGGTACCACGATGCTTGCGACTGGCGTCGACGTCGACCCGATAGAAGCGCTCGGTCAGGCGTGGGATATGCTCATCGCGGATGCCCGGGCCGTAGTCGCGCACCGAAACACTGGGCCCGGTCCGATCGTGCGCCGCCACCACGCTGACATCTACGCGCCCTCCCGACTGGCCGTATTTGCAGGCATTCTCGATCAGGTTCTCAAACACCTGAGTCAATTCGTCCCGGTCGCCGGCGACGATCGCCGGGCCGGAGGGCAATGTCTGAACGACCTTGACCCCGAGTTCACCGGCCAGCGGCTCGAGCCCGTCACCCAATTGCCTGACAATAGCGCAGAGATCGACCTGGCCCGAGGGACGGACATGGGCCTTCATCTCGATACGCGACAGGGACAGGAGATCATCGATCAGCCTGCTCATGCGCGTCGCCTGCTCCTCCATGATATCCAGGAAGCGCTCGCGCGCCTCCGTATCATTGCGGGCAGGTCCCTGAAGCGTGTCAATGAACCCGGCGAGCGAAGCAAGGGGCGTGCGCAGTTCATGGCTGGCGTTGGCAATGAAATCGACTCGGATTCGCTCACTTCGCCGCTGCTCTGTCAGGTCGTCGAGGAGGAGGGCGATGAAACCTCCCTGTCGGTTCCCGGCTGCCAGTCGAGCGAACCGCGCGGCGAACCAGCGTTCGGTCGGCACCCGTTCAGCAAATTCAACCCCCTCCGGCCCTCCGCCATTGGCCACCCGGTCGAAAGCCGAAATGAGATCCGGCACTCGCAAGCGGGAGGTCAGCGGTTCACCGGCTCGTATCGAGAACGCGTCGACGGCTCAGCGATTGGCGAACCGAACGGTCCCCCGGCGATCGAGAATCATGCAAGGATTGGGCAGAGCCTCGGCGAACAGCTGCATGCTGGCGTCCGGCCCTATCGGCTTCATGCGAACCTGGGAGGTCATCGACTGTGGCACCGCGTCGCGGCGGCGAATCGCGGCAACCCGAACGACGAAACCGACAAAAACGACGAGTGCGCCGATCAGATCGATGATCCCGGCCAGCACACAAACAAGCAAGAAAGCGCCACTGAGTACGACCAGCCAGCGCGCCTCGGAGAGGCGCCGAAGGGCCTCGTCCCGCGGCTTTGGCGCATCACCGCTGCCTTGAGGATCGCTGACCGTCATCGGACCGATTCCGCTCAAGCCGCCTATGCCTTGCGTTTGCCCGAATCACACGGATGGTGACTGGCCGGGCTGCGGAGATATAAAGCGCACTGTTGCCGGCGCCAACTTGCAAGTTTGCCCGGGCGTCAAGGGGAGCTCGATTGGACCGTGTCCAGGAAGAAGGTGGAGGGTGAAGCGAAACAGCGCGGCGAGGCCGAGCCGCTGCCGGCCGTGATCACGCCGGAGCGCGATGCCGCCCAGATCGTCACCGAGCACGGCGCTTTCGATCTCGACGATCCGGTGTTGCCGGAATGGATCGAGACGGGGGCCCTGCGCGCCGGTGACTACCCCTATGACAAGGTTCTGAAGAAGAAGACCTATGAGGACGAACTGGAGCGGTTGCAGATCGAGCTGGTCAAGCTGCAGCGCTACATATCGGTCACGAATCAGCGCATGGTCATCGTCTTCGAAGGCCGGGACGCGGCGGGCAAAGGCGGCGCGATTTTTGCCTTCAGGCAGTATCTCAATCCACGTAGTGTACGGATTGTTGCCCTCCCCAAACCGACCGAAATCGAACAGGGACAATGGTATTTCCAGCGATATTCCAGCCACTTGCCGACCCGCGGTGAGATCGTCCTGTTCGACCGATCCTGGTACAATCGGGCCGGTGTCGAGCCGGTCATGGGTTTCTGCACCAAGGCGGAGCATCGCGTGTTCCTCGATACCGTGCACGACTTCGAACAGATGCTGATTGACGAGGGCACAGTCCTGCTCAAGTTCTGGCTCAATATCGGTCAGGCGACCCAACTGGAGCGTTTTTTCGAGCGACGTCACAATCCGTTGAAGATATGGAAACTTTCGCCGATTGATTATACCGCCATGCACAAATGGAACGACTACACGCGCGCGCGGGACGAAATGCTGGACGCATCGCACAAACCGGCGACGCCCTGGGCAATCGTGCGGGCCAACGACAAACGCCGCGCACGGCTCAACATCATTCGCTTCGTTCTCAGCCGGCAGGACTATGCGGGCAAGGACGAATCTGTCGCCCGGGAACCGGACCCGCTGATTCTCGGCGGCCCGGAACTCCTGCCCGACTAGAGAGTGGAGCCAGCGTGTTCGAACGACAAAGTTGGGCCACACGCCGATGAGCGATTTCTACGCGGTCCTCAAACAATCGATCATCGATCGCGAGTTGCGGTCACCGGACGACCGGGACGCGGCGTATGCCCAGGCGCGGGCCGCCATCGTCCGGCGCCTGTGGAGCTATGACCCGCCGCTCAGCGAGGATGAGATCGATGACCGCATCGGCCAGTTTGATCTGGCAGTGGAACGCATCGAGAGCGAGGTCATTGAGGTCTTCGCAGCCGGCCCGGAGCCAGTGGACCAGGTCGTTCCAGCCAATTACGTCGAGGCGCCGCCTCCCGTCTACGACGACCCCGAACGTGATGACGGTGATGAGCGCCATGGCAACGAGCCGACGCTCGAGCCGGATGACATCGCGACAAGTCCCGGCGACATTGTTACCGCCGGTTCCGGGGCACCGCCCACCGCGAAGCGTCGCGAGTCGGTCGCTGAACTCTTCGTCACTCTCGATGCCCGCAGCCTCGCCGTCGAACAAGCGCTCAACGGTCAGGCGGACGAGCCGGCTGTCGCGCCCGAACTCGCAACGCCGGCCGGACCCGAGCCGCCGCTGGCAGGACCCGAGCCGCCGCTGGCCCCCGATCATCCTGAATTGGACGATTTTGTACCGCCGCCTGGATTGTTGCCGGAGCATGCGCCGAACGCCGAGGAGCCGCCCCCCGACGAGGGCAACGCGCTGGTAGCGACCGACGAACCCGTGAACTGGTACAGGCCAAATTCTCCGGCAACCGCCCCGCCCTCCCGCAAACGAAAGATACCGCCACAGCGGCCGGCAACAGCTGGAAGGCCGCGCCGGGCCCGAGCCTCGCGACCGGATACCGACACAAGGCAGGTTCGCAGCTTGATCGTAGCGGTCACTGCGCTTGCCGCTGCCCTGATTGCCGCGCTCGTCTATGTGCTGTCGCCACTCTATCTGGGTAACAACGAGCCAGTCCTCGCCGGACCGCCGGGGCTTCCGGGTTCTGCAGGAACCGCCTCGCTACCGGCGGATTCGCTCCAGCGGTTCACCCTTTTCGACGGCAGCGACCCTACCATTTTCAAGGCTGCCCCCGGCAACCCGGTGCGATTCAGCGGTGAAGCGGCCCGCATTTCCACCTCGGCCGGGTCCGCCGGCGCAACCGCCGCAATTGGCCCGGGACTCGCCACCCGGCTGGCCGGTCACAACGTCCGCGTCACCGTCATGGCGCGCACCGTGCGCGAGAATGGTGCACTGAACCTGCGGATCGCTTATCAAAGCGGCCTCGCTATCAGCCATTGGCGCACGGCTAACCTGACCGCGGAGTTAGCCCCGGTTGAGCTGGAGTGGCGCGTGCCGGCATTGCGAACAGATCCTGGCGGCGGCGCGATCCTTATCGAACCTGGAATTCCGGGCGACGGAACCGCCGCCGAGATCGCAGCGATTACGATCGACGTCCTGGACTAAGCTATAGCTATAGCCGGGCCGACCAGTTCTCGACCAGCGCCCGCAACATGTCGGCCCGACTGATCTGCCCGACAAGCGCGCCCTCACGAAGGACAGGAAATCGGCGGTATTCGCTGGTAAGGAAGCGTTCGGCGGCCGCGACAAGATCGAGATCGGCGTCAAGTGTCTGGACCTGGGTGCTCATGTAGGCAGAGACCCGACCTCCCCATTCCTGATGGTACGCGCCCTGCAATGCGGCGCGAATACAATCCTTCTTGGATAGCACACCGACGAGCCGGCCGTCGGCGTCAACCACAGGCGCGCCTGAAATCCGCTTCTCTAGGAGGATCTTCATGGCGTGCAGGATTTCCATCTCCGGTTCCAGTACGACGAGGTCGGTTGTCATGTAGTTCGCAACCCGTGGCCGATCGGTCATGCCAGATCCCCCTTGTTCGCGCGCTTCGAACATGCGGCGCAATCCGTTCCCGGAATGCAGGACAGCCCGCCGCAAGACCCCTTGATCGGCGGCCGCCCCAGCATCGCGCCCAGCGAGAGCCCCGCAAAGGCGAGAAGCACGAGCCCGAGCGTGATCAGGAAGATCGCCATGGCCGCCTCATCCCTGAGCGATCCGGCTCGAGAAGCCGCCCGTCATCACCTCCCGCAGGCTGTACCCGTCGCGCGATATGAAGAGCGCGGCAATTCCTGTCCGTTCGGCGAATTGCGGCCCGTCCTCGGATCCCATCGCGAAGAGCGCGGTTGCGAGCGCATCGGCAGTAATCGCCCGCGGCGCAAGGACGGAGACAGAGGCAAGCGCACCGTCGGCGGGCCGCATGCGCCGAGGATCGATGATGTGGCTGTAGCGATGCCCGGAGAGGACGTAGCTGTTGACGCGATCTCCCGATGTCGCAAGCGCCTCTTCCGCCAGGGTCACTATGCAGCAATACGGGGTCTCCGGTCGGGGCAGCGGGCTTTCCACGCCGGCCCGCCAGGGACGCCCTCCGGGGTTGGCGCCGGTGGCGTAGGTCTCACCCCCGAGTTCCATGAAGAATGGGTACAGGCCGATGGACCTCAGCGCCTGCGCGCATCGATCGAGCGCATGGCCTTTGCCTATACCGCACAGATCGAGCGTCTGCCGGGAATGAGCCTTTCTCGCATGTCCGCGCCCAATCTCCAGGTCCCGGAACGAGCCCTCCGGTGCCTGGGTGATGGGCCCGAAACCGTACTGCCCGACAAGACCGCCAAGCGTCGGGTCGAAAGCGCCGCGCGTTTGCGCGGCGATACGTTTTGCCTCCTCGAGCGTGGACAGCGTGGGGGATGAGAGCGGCAGCCAATCCGTCGTCTCCGCGCGGTTGAAGACCGAGATTTCCGATGTCGCGCGGAAAGGCGACATCGCGGCATCGACGGAGCCGACGACCCCGGTTACGGCCCGCACGATCGCGTGCGCATCGGCCCCCGCAGCAACTCGGACCCGCCAGCTGGCGCCAAAGGCCGGTCCTTTGATCTGCAACAGGTCCGGTGCAGCGGCCGAAACCCTCGTCGCTGTCAGCGCCGCGCCTGCACCTGCCAGAAATTCGCGTCGTGTCAGGGCCATTGCCTAGCCTCCGAAATCGTCGTTGAAGATCCGGTCGCGGTCGACCCCCAGGTCATCGAGCATGGCCAGCACCGCCCGGATCATCATGGGCGGGCCACAGAGGTAGTACTCGCAGTCATGGGGTGCGGGGTGGGCGGCCAGACCGTCGCGCAACGCGACCACGTGCACGAAGCCGACCTCGCCCTGCCAGTCGTCATCCGCTCCGGGATCGGAAAGCGCGGCGGTCCACCGAAAATTGGGGTAGGTCGCCTGCAACCGTTCGAACTCCTGCTCGTAGAACAGGTCCACCCGGCTGCGCGCTCCATACCAGAAGCTCATCTTTCTGGTCGTCTTCCTGCGTTCGAGCTGGTCCGAGACGATCGCCCGCAGTGGAGCCATGCCGACGCCTCCTCCGATGAACACCATTTCGCGCTCGCCTTCCTGTGCCGCGAAGCTGCCGAAGGGTCCGGTGACGCTGACCTTGTCGCCCTCCACCAGTCCGAACAGCCAGGACGATACGATCCCAGGCGGCGCGTCTGGTCGATCCGGAGGCGGCAGCGTCAGCCTGACCAGCAGGACGATGTGACCCGTATCGTCCATCGCGCGGTTGGCGATCGAATAGGCGCGAGATACCCCGCCCGAGCTTCGCGTCCGCAGCGCATCGAGCCCCAACGCGCTCCATGCCGCGCGATGTTCAGGTGCGATCTCATAGTCTGCGAAGCGCAGGTCGTATGCCGGCGCCTCGATCTGAACAAACGCGCCTGGCGTGAAGGCGAACGGTTCGCCCGGTGGCGGAGCCAGCACGATTTCGCGGATGATGGGGGCGATGGTGCGGCTCGAAACCACCGTGCAATCCCACGATCTTGCCTTCAACATGCTTTCGGGAAGCACGACGGAAAGGGTGGCGCGCAGCGTCGTCTGGCAGGCCAGCCGCAGGCCGGACGCGAGTTCCGCGCGCGACAGCAGCGCTGCCTCGGTCGGCAGCGGCGCGCCGCGGCCCTCGTCTATTCGCACCCTGCACTGTCCGCATGTTCCGGCGCCGCCGCAGGCCGAGGGAATGGCGATACCGCTGCCGGCCAGCGCCGCCAGGAGCTTGCCGCCGGCTCGCGCCTCGATGTCATGTCCATCGTTGATGCGGACCGTGATGAGCCCCGACGGCAGCAGCATCGCCTGGGCGGCCAGAACGAGACCCGCCAAAGCCAGGACGATGAGGACGAAAACCACGCTGCCCAGCACCACCTCGGTCATGGCAGGCGCACCCCGACAAAGGCCGAGAAACCCATGGAAATGAGCCCTGTCACGATGAACGCGATGCCCAGTCCGCGCAGGCCTTCCGGCACGTCGGCATATCGCAGGCGCTCCCTGATGGCAGCGAAAGCGACGATCGCCAGCGCCCAGCCGATGCCGCTGCCTAACCCGTATATCGCGCTCTCTGGCAGGCTGTATCGGCGATCGACCATGAACAGGCTGCCGCCCAACACGGCGCAATTCACGGTGATCAGCGGAAGGAAGATGCCCAGACGCCGGTGCAGCACCGGTGCATGACGATCCAGCGCCATTTCAAGGATTTGCACGATAGCGGCGATGACCCCGATGAAGCAGATCAGCTTGAGGAAACTCAAATCGACCTCGGGCAGCCCCGCCCATCCCCAGGCGCCTTCGATGAGAAGGCCTTGGAAAATGAGATGGTTCACCGGGACGGTGATCGCTTGAACCACGATCATCGCGAGGCCAAGCCCGAGCGCGGTGTCGACCCGCTTCGACACAGCAAGGAACGTGCAGATGCCCAGAAAGAACGACAGCGCCAGGTTGTCTTGAAATACGGATCGCAGGAAGAGCTCCGTCATGGCTTTTCGCTCCTGGCCATGTCGCGGATCGGGAATTCGTTGGTTTCGATCTGCGTCGGCCGAAGGGTCCGGATGACCCAGATCAGCAGGCCGATGATGAAGAAGGCGCTTGGCGCCAGCAGCATGACGCCCAAGGGCTGGAACCACCCGCCCTCGGCCGCCATGGCCAGCACCGGCACGCCGAACAGCGTTCCCGACCCCAATCCTTCCCGGACCGCGGCGACGATCATCAGGACGAGGCTGTAGCCAAGGCCGTTGCCCAGGCCATCCATGACGCTGGGCCAGACCGGATTGCGCATCGCAAAGGTTTCGGCACGCCCGAGGACGATGCAGTTGGTCACAATCAGGCCGACGAAAACCGACAGCCGCTGGCTCATCTCGAAGGCGAAGGCGCGCAGGACCTGATCGGCGACGATGACGAGCGATGCGATGATGGTGATCTGAACCACTAGCCGTATCGATGACGGCAGGTGGCGGCGGATCAGGCTGATCGACGCGCTGGCTGCCGTCAGGACCGCGGTCAGGGCCAGACTCATCGTCAGCGCCGTCGCCATCGAGGTGGTCACGGCAAGCGCCGAACAGATGCCGAGGATCTGCAAGGTGATCGGGTTGTTGTCGACCAGGGGGACGGTCAGGTGGCGCAGAGTCGTCCCGGTCATCGCGCTTCTCCCGACCCAAGGTTGGCGAGGAACGGGCCGAAGCCGTCGGGCCCAAGCCAGAATTGGACAAGCCGTGCAACCCCTGTTGAGGACCGGGTGGCGCCGGAAATCCCGTCAACCTCGTTCGAGCCGGAGGCGCCGCCACGAACCACGTCGATCACGATGTCTCCCAAAGGGCCTACGGCTTGCTTTCCTGACCACGAAGCCTGCCAGGCCGGATCGGTGATGCGCGATCCGAGGCCCGGTGTTTCGCCCTGCTCATAGATGCTGAGTCCCGCGATGGTGGTCAGATCGGCGGACAAGGCCAGATAGGCGCGGATCGTCGATTGGTGGCCGGTCCCGTACACCGGCAGCACCACAAGGACGAGCCCGTCATCGCCGAGAAGCAGGTAGGCGGGCGCCAGGTCCGGGCGACGGCCGATCATGGCGACATCCTGATCTGGCGACAGCGCCGTCGTCTGGGCCGGATCGGTCTGGGAGGCCAGGAAATCAAAGCGATCCGGGTCCACATCGGCCGCGACCCGACCGCTCGCCATTTCCACGATCACCGTGTCCAGCGTCTCGGCCCCGGTTTCGCGCAGGATATCCGCAAGGCCGGGAAGCGTCGCGATCATAGCCGCGAGCTTGGCCTCGCGCGCAGCCTCGACATGGGCCTGCTGGCGCGGTTTCAGCGCGACTGAGGTCACCGAAACCGCCGTTGCCGACACCACGGCCACGAGGAAGGCGACCCCCAGCGTCTTGGTCCGGCTGTCATTGGGCAGGGCCAGGAAGCCGCGCCACAGAGCTGTCGGCGAAACGTCACGCATCGCGCTGCCTCCGCGCCCGTCGCCTGATATTGGCCCAGACCACGGCCTGATCGATCAGCGGCACAAAGATGCTCGCCAGCAGCGCGGCAAAAACGATGGACGCGAGGTCATCGCCGCCCTCATGCCCGAGCACATTGAAAAGCGCGCCCGCCAGAAGTCCGTAGGCCCACCGCCCCGCGTTGGTAGAGGCACCGGCAACGGGGTCGCCCACCAGGAACACCAACCCCAGAATCAGCGCTGCGCTCGGCAGAACTGCCCAGCCCTCTGGCATCGACCACGGGGACGCCAAGGCAACCATGCCGGCGGCAAAGCCGGCGACAACCCGCCAGGACAGCAGGCCAACCGCCAGCATGAGCGCGCCTCCGACCATGGCGGCTACCGTTGCCGCCATGCTGGACGAAGCGGCCTGCGGGAGCGGGAACGAAAAAAGCAGGAAGGCAAGGCCGACGGCTGCGGGGCTGAGGAAGCCACGGCCGCGCGCGCCAAAGACCAGCCCCCCCATCACCAGCCCGAACGAAAGGGCAAGGGCCAGCTGCCAGAGCGGCACACCGGCGGGGACCATCGCCGCAAACACCAGCGCGGTCACGAGCCCGTCCCAGGCAAACGACCGTCTCCGCATCCACGAAAACATCAGGCTCCAGAGGACCGCCAGGCCGATTGCGATCGCCAGCAGGTTGAGCAATGCCGACCCGCGTTCACCGAATGCAGCGACCACCGGCGCCAGAACGGCGGCAACGGACACAATGGTCAGCCGATTCGCGTCCCAGGTGCGCGGGAGAAAGGGTGCTGAACGGCTCATGCGGCTCGCTCTTCCTCCAGCGCGTCGAGCGTCTGCCGCAAGAGCGCCCCGTATTCGCTCCCCGAAGGGCATCGCCAGCTCAAGAGCGCCAGATCTTCCTCAAGCAGTTCGAGGCAACCAAGCCGCTCGGCGGTCTCGACATCGCCCACTGCAAGAGCCCGCATCAGCGGAACCGGCAGAAGATCGAGCGGAAAGAGCCGCTCAAAAGCCTCGGTCGGCATCGTTGCACCGGTCCGATCGCGCGGGAGCCTGTCCAGCAGGCGTTGCAGCATCGAACGCGCGGACCCGCTGCGACGGTCCCTGTCAAGCATCGTCACCTGTACATCGTAGCGGCCCAGAAACGGTGCCTCCCGGCCCGACAGGATCGAGCCCGAGATCGCCAGAGGGGTATCACCGCCAGCTCCGCCGCCGGCCTCGGGCAACAGGTCGGCAAGAGCGACGCCGAGCGGAGCGGAGACGAGTGCGGATTCCCTCAGGCCGGGCCCGGCCACGGAGAGCGTCCGCTGCGTGGCTGTCCGGCCGGTGGTCAGAAGATGGCCGATCGCCGCGACATCCTGATAGCCGACCTGCCAGACCGATCTTTTTTGCGATACCGGCCACAAATGATGAACGTGGGTTCCCGCGAGGCCCGACGGGTGCGGGCCGGAAAAACGGGCGACATGGATCCTTTCGCGCGGTTCCGCCAGCGAGGGACCGGGGGGCTGACAAACGAAGACCGGTCCGTCGGTCAGGTGCATGAGCGCCTCCGCCCCGCACCGAAACGCATCCAGCTGAGGCGCCAGAATGGTGGCCGGGTCGGCAGCGAGCGGGTTGGTGTCCGTGGCAGTCACGAAGATCGCGGATGGGCGCTCGGACGGCGCAGGAATCCGGCCGAAGGGGCGGCTGCGAAAGGCCACCCATGCACCGCTTTTCAGCAGCAGCGAACGCAGTGCGGCACCGTCGCGCTCGGCCGCGCCTGGATCGACCAGGGTATCGTCGTCACCTTCTGCCGCGACGACAACCTCTTCGATCCTGCGTCGCCGGCCATGATGGATTCGGCTGACCCGGCCGGCCGCGGCGGCGGCGAAGACAATATCGGGACTGTGGCGATCGACGCAGAGGACCTGGCCCCGGCGGACCTGATCGTCCTCGGTTACCCTGAGATCGAAAACAACGCCGGGGAAATCCCGCGCCATCAACCCGACCGTGCGGACAGGACGCCGTTCCGTCAGCAAGTCTTTGGGGGGCTGACCCAGGCCGATGTCGAAGCCTTTGCGAAGTCTGAACTCCACGGAACCCCTTTCTTGCGGTTCAGCCTGTGCGCGATGCTGGCTGGCCGCGTCTTCGCTCGACGGGACCGCGATGTGGCCATAGCGGCAGCCCGGAACCGCTAAGGCCGCACCAGTCCGCTCGCGTCCACCGAAGAGACCTCGGCAAGGTCCGTGATGCTGTCGATCATCAACTGGATCGCGTAGCGGGGATTGTGCGCAAAGGCCCCACGGTCCTTGGCGACGAACTGGTAGTTGTATGCGGCTTTCAGCAGGCGCGGGGTCCAGCTTTGATACCGGTTCGGAAAGGCCGCCTCGTCGTCATCGGCGATACCGTTTGCGTTGATGTCGTTGAAGAAATACGGATAGGCCCCGCTGGAATAGACGATCGCCCCGCCACCCACCTCGGCCGCATAGGTCATGATGGCGGCCTTCAGGCGGGCATGAAGCTCCTCGATGACGGCCCCGATCCCCAGGCCCGTATCGCCATTGCCGAGAACATCGATCGGTGACGTGCGGATCGTACGGAAATCTGCTGCGCCCTGATGGCAGGTTGTACAGGTTTCCAGCTGCACCGCGGTGTCGTGCGAGCCGTGACAACTGACGCATGTCTCGAACCCCTCGACATGAGCAAAGCGACCAGCATAGCTGCGCCCGGCATACTGGTACCCGCCCCGTACCGCGCTTCCCCGCCGCGTTGATGCTGCGGCGGCGTAGTGGATATTGATGAAGGCAAGCTTGGCCGAGACCTCGTCGTCGTCGATGCCTGCGGTGGCGTTGTTGACATCATTGCCAGACGCGCGCCCCTGATGGCAGACGGTACAGACCGCGGAACCGGGGGGCATGTTGACTACCTGGCGGCTTGGGAAAATGACATCCCGCAAAGCCTCGGCCCCCGGATTGTGGCAGGCGGCACATTCGACCGTCGTGCCGACCGGGACAGGGTGGTTGATCTCTCCCGGCACGCTTTGTGGCGCCGACAGATAGTCCACTATGCCGGTAGTCGAATGGCAGACGGCACAAGTCTTGGGGATCTCTCCCTCGGTATCCCAATGCCGGAACGCCTCCGACCTTGAGTTGGCGTGGGGTGATGCCAACCACGCCTTCAAGATGTCTTCGGCGGTTGGCGGTGTCTGTGCTAACGCCGCCCCGGCGAAGAGCACAGGCAGGCAAACGATCAACCTGGAAATGCAGTGGTTCATCGCAAGCGCCTCCTGGCTGTTGGCGTAATACTACCAGCTAGCTTGGCACCCGTGCACCGTTCTTCACTTGATCGATGTCAAGGTGGGTCAAGTCTGAGAACTGCTGGATAATTGAGTCTGAGGCTTCGCCTTTGAGGGTCGTTTTGCGAGCCCGATGTTTGCCTCGTATTCCTCATCGAGTTCCTGTCTGAGTGCGTTCATCTGACGTCATTCGAAGTCGGTGACCTTGACGGCGCGCCAGCGTTCGGCGGCTCTCATCATCGCGGCGAACATGAGCTTGAGGACTGCTTTTTCGCCGAAGGCGTTGGGGATGATCTTCGGCCGCCGGCGCTCCTCGAGGAACAAACGCTCGAGCAGATTGGTCGTTCGGGTGCTCGGCGATGGGCAACCGGCAGGCGCAGATGAGCGATGCAGGCTTCAAAATCATCCATGAAGCAGGCCACGGCACTCGGCAGGCTTCGGCGAGATCGCGGGCGATCGCCCGGCTCGGCGCCTGGCATGCCGCCTGAACGCGCAGCTTGAAGTCGGGCCAGGCATCTTCGCTGACTTTGGCGGCCAGGTTACGCATGCGATGCGCCAGACAGCGTTGACGTGCCGAGCCCGGGAAGCAGGTCTCGATCGCCTTGATGATGCCGGGCGCCCCATCCGAGACGACCAGCAGCGGGTCCGCTGCCGCATGTGGAGCTCGGACGAGTTCATGCAGACGTAGCAGGCGCCCTTGATCACCGAGAGTAGGTTGGCGTTCCTTGGAGGCTTTCCGACGCCGGCACCCAACCGACCCGCAACCTTCATCGTCAGGCCGGCATCCGAAACTCCGAAACCCTTCACAAAAGGAGACAAAACGTAGACAGATCGCCCAGCGATGAAGCTGATTCAGTGACGCTGGCGATCATCGGGCAAGAAGCCGTGGTACTCCTGTTGATGCCTCTGATGCAGGGGCTTCGACCGCCTCACCCTGCTGTACCGGAGAGCCGCGACAGGTAAGCCTCGATATTGGGCGCCCTGTCCTCCCTGGACAGATTAGATTTTTTGACTTGGCACAATAAACCGCCGAGTGGATTCACCTACGTTGAAAACGCTGAAAATCAGCGAATATTGCCAACAACTGGTCCGGGTCTTCATCGCTCGACCAAGAGGGAGAACGTACCAACGAGAATATCATCTATTTCTACATGGGCCGCCGCTTTGGCCGGTGTGGCGTTTGCGGGTCAAGGATGGGCGGCAGATGTTGTCACTGCCGTTGAAGTGGCGGAGCCGCCGGTCTTGGCCGATGGGGCCGATGACCCAGCTTGGCAAAATGCCGAAGCGTTGGATGTCGACTTGTTTGGTGGCGCCAATTTCGAGGGTGGCAAGACCAAAGCGTCGATTAAGGCCGTGTACTCGGGCGATATGCTCTACATGCTCGCACAATACGATGATCCGACCCAATCCATCCGCCGCTTCCCGTACCAGAAACAGGCCGATGGAAGCTGGGTTAAGCTGCGCGACCCCAACGACAAGGGCGGCGACGACAACGTCTATTACGAAGACAAATTGGCGGTCATATGGAACACCAGCAACTCGATGAGTGGGTTTGGCCAGCAAGGTTGCATGGCGACTTGCCACACGGGTGAAGCCGTCCGAAGACCGGTGGCGGCTACACCAACATCGAACTCGTAAGCGGCGCGCCCGAATTCATGCATAAGAATGCCAACCCGGCGAATGAGGAAGGTGGCACTTACTATCTCAAGGAAGAGGACAAGGCACCCTTCGATGACAGCAAGTTTGAAGCCGGCGATGAAGTGGCATCGATCGTTGTTACACCCTTCGAGGGTGACCGTGGTGATGTCGCCTCA